>JBPCQY010000039.1:0-25892 GCA_050997635.1 Nocardioides sp. | reverse complement strand
CGCCGGGCAGGAAGACGAGTACGTCGCCGTCGCCCTCGGTGCCCAGCTCGGCGACGGCGTCGACGATCGCCTCCGTCTGGTCGCGGACGACGGCCTCGCCCTCCTCATCCTCCTCGGGCAGCTCGATTAGACGCCGGGAGCGCACCTCGACGGGGTAGGTGCGCCCGGAGACCTCGATGATCGGCGCCGGCGAGCCGTCACGTTCGGCGAAGTGGGCGGCGAAGCGCTCGGGGTCGATAGTCGCAGAGGTGATGATCAGCTTGAGGTCGGGGCGGCGCGGCAGCAGCCGCTTGAGGTAGCCGAGCAGGAAGTCGATGTTGAGGCTGCGCTCGTGGGCCTCGTCGATGATGATCGTGTCGTAGCGGCGCAGCTGGCGGTCGCGCTGCAGCTCGGCCAGCAGGATGCCGTCGGTCATCACCTTGATCCGGGTCTCCGGCGAGGTGCGGTCGGTGAAGCGCACCTGGTAGCCGACCTCGGCGCCGAGTGTCGTACCCAGCTCGAAGGCGAGCCGTTCGGCCACCGAACGGGCCGCGATCCGGCGCGGCTGGGTGTGCCCGATCAGGGCTCCTCGCCCGCCTGCCCCACGCCCGAGCTCGAGGCAGATCTTGGGCAGCTGGGTGGTCTTGCCGGACCCGGTCTCGCCGGCCACCACGACGACCTGGTGGCCGCGGATCGCCGCCGCGATGTCGTCGCGACGTGCGCTGATCGGCAGGTCGCCCGGGTAGGAGATGTCCACAACGTGGGAGATTCTCCCCCACGGGTCGGGTGCTGCGACAACGCGTTGTCGCGCGCCCTCGGGCCGCTAGCGGAACAGTCCGGGACCGGGCTCGCCCAGGGGCACCGGGTCGGGCAGCGTCAGCCGCGGGTCCGCGGCGGCCGCCAGGAGCTGCTCGACCGTCAGACCGGTGGCCGCGATCGAGGTGCCGTTGTTGCCGAACTCCGAGCTGGCCGTCAGCTGGACCGCCGTCCCGTCGTTGCGTACGACGACCACGGTGGTGCTGGTCGGGTCCGACCCGGCCTTGGCCATGCGGGCCCCGGCGACGTGCCGAGGGGTCAGGGGGAAGCCCGGCTCGGCGAACGACCAGTACTTCGGCGCCGTGGGCTGGAGGTCGATCTCGAGCATTCCCCCACCGGACCAGTCGAACTTGGTGCCCAGGCCACCCCCGCCGCTCTGCAGGTTGCTGAACGGGGCGAGCCTCGTGCCGCCCGGGTCGAGGTCGTCGGTGAGCACGTCGTGGAAGGAGTTGAGGGTCTCGCGCACGACCCTCTGCCCTGCGGGTGCCATCGGCGCGAACGGGTCGGCCGGGGCCTTCGATGTCCGCGTGTGGTGCGCTTTGCGCGGGTGGTGGCTGGCGTTCGCCGAAGGAGACGGGCTCGTCGTACCCCCGCCGGCGGGGCCGGGCTCGACCGCACGGTCGCCCGTGCCACCGGACAGCATCGCCACGCCGGTGACCACCATCGCGACCCCGACGGCCGAGGCGCCGACCGCCGCGAGGTTGCGGGTACGGCGTGCGGCGCGGCCGCGGGCCAGGTCGTCGTCCGGCGTGGTCGCCGGCAGCTCCACGGAGTCGGCCAGCCGGCCCAGCTCCTCGTCGATCTCGATCATGCGCCTCGCTCCTTCCCGGTCACCGACAGCTCCTCGCGCAGGCGGGCGAGCGCGTCGTACGTCTGGCTCTTCACCGAGCCGGGGCTGATCCCCAGGTCGGTCGCGGTCTCCTCCACGGACAGTCCCCAGTAGTGCCGCAGCACCACCACGCGACGCTGTCCGGGAGCGAGGGCGCGCAGCGCGGCCCACAGCTCGTCGGAGTCCTCGTGGGTGAGCCCCTCGCGCGCCGGTGCGTCCAGCGTCGCGTGGTCGCTCGGCCGCTCGCGGCGCCACGGGCGCCGGGACTCGTCGATCGAGGCGTTGACGATGCTGCGCCGCACGTAGGCGTCGAGCCCGGAGCTGCGCTCCACGCGCGGCCACGCGACGTACAGCTTGGTGAGCGCGACCTGCACGAGGTCCTCGGCGCGGTGCGCGTCGCCGCACAGGAGGTACGCCGCCCGGTAGAGCCGGGCGCGCCGGGCCGCCACGAAGTCGACGTACGCCGCCTCCTGGTCGGGCCGACGCTGACCCGAGCCGATGCCGAACATGACCACCTCCGACTTCCCTGTTCTACTCCTGATCTACTCCTGAGACGGAGCGGAGGCGGCAAAGGTTGGGCCGGCGCTCGTCGTGGGCGTCGAACAGAACTCTCACAGGATTCGCACAGGCGACGCGTCCACACTGGCCCCATGGAGCTGACCCGCACCGACGGCTCGCCGTTGCGCGTGCTCGTCGTCGACGACGAGGTCAACATCGCCGAGCTGATCTCGATGGCGCTGCGCTACGAGGGGTTCGAGGTCCGTACGGCGCACACCGGCTCGAAGGCGGTCTCGGGCGCCAGGGACTTCGCCCCCGACGCCGTCGTGCTCGACATGATGCTGCCCGACTTCGACGGCCTCGAGGTGCTGCGGCGGATGCGCTCCACCGACCCCGACGTACCCGTCGTGTTCCTGACCGCCCGCGACGCCGTCGAGGACCGGGTCGCCGGGCTGACGGCCGGCGGCGACGACTACGTCACCAAGCCCTTCTCGCTGGAGGAGCTCGTGGCGCGGCTGCGCGGCCTGATGCGGAGGTCGGGCGCGCGTCGCGCGGCGGAGTCGTCGACGCTCACGGTCGGCGACCTGACCCTCGATGAGGACAGTCACGAGGTACGCCGCGGCAGCGCCGAGGTCAGCCTGACCGCCACCGAGTTCGAGCTGCTGCGCTTCTTGATGCGCAACCCGAAGCGGGTGCTGAGCAAGGCCCAGATCCTCGACCGGGTCTGGAACTACGACTTCGGCGGCCAGGCCAACGTCGTGGAGCTCTACATCTCCTACCTGCGCAAGAAGATCGACGTCGGGCGCGAGCCGATGATCCACACGATGCGCGGCGCCGGGTACGTCCTGAAGCCGGCGCCCTGAGTCGGCGATGAAGAGCCCCGTCTCGCTCACCGCGAAGCTGGTCGCGACCGCCGTACTGCTGGTCGCGGTCGTCGTCGCGCTGATCGCCTCAGCGGCCACCCTGGCGCTGCACTCCTACCTTTCCGACCGGCTCGACCGCGACGTGGTGGCCTCGGTCGGCCGGCTGCCGCACGACGGCGACACTCCGCCCGTCAACCCGCCGGAGGGCGACGGCGACCGCGACAACACCTGGGCCGACCGTCAGCGCGTCGGCACCCTGACCGGGCTGATCGGCGGTCCGGGCTCGCACGGCGAGGTGTCGACCGAGTCCGACTACGAGAAGCTCAGCGCCGCCTCGATCGTCGCCCTCGAGGCACTGCCGACCGACGGGCGGCCCCGCGACGTCACGCTCACGAACACCGAGGGTGACTCCCTCGGGGAGTATCGCGCCGCCACGGCCGTCGCGTCGTTCGGCACCGTCGTCGCCGGTCTCCCGACGAGCTCGGTCGACGGTCCCGTGTCGTCGCTGGTGCTGTGGGAGGCGTTGTTCGGGGGGCTCGGCATCGTGGTCGCCGCGGGCGCCGGGCGCTTCGTCGTACGACGTCAGCTGAGGCCGCTGCGCGAGGTCGCCTCGACGGCCCACGCCGTCGCCGAGCTACCCCTGGCGACGGGCGCGATCGACCTGACCGAGCGGGTGCCGGCGCACCTGACCGACGAGCGCACCGAGGTCGGACAGGTCGGCAGCGCACTCAACACCCTGCTCGCCCACGTCGAGAGCTCCCTCGACGCCCGGCACCGCTCCGAGCAGCAGGTCCGCCAGTTCGTGGCCGACGCGTCGCACGAGCTGCGCACGCCCCTGGCCACCATCACCGGCTACACCGAGCTGGCGCGGCGCCGTCCCGACGATGGCGACACCGCCCGCACGGCCCTGACCAAGGTCGAGGAGGAGTCCGCGCGGATGACCTCCCTGGTCGAGGACCTGCTCCTGCTCGCCAGGCTCGACGCCGGTCGGCCGCTGGAGCGCGAGAACGTCGACGTCAGCCGCCTGCTCATCGAGGCCGTCTCCGACGCACGCGTCGTCGCGCCCGGGCACACCTGGCGTCTCGACCTCCCGGAGTCGTCGGTGGAGGTGATGGGCGACGAGCAGCGACTGCACCAGGTGGTCACCAACCTGCTCACCAATGCCCGCAAGTACACCCCCGCCGGCACCACCGTCACCGTGCGCGCCGACGAGGCCGGGTTCGCCGTCCATGACGACGGGCCGGGGTTCCCGCCCGAGCTGGCCAGCCACGCCTTCGAACGCTTCGCGCGCGGTGACCTCTCGCGCACCCGCGGGCCCCAGGGCGGTGCCGGCCTCGGCCTGGCGCTCGTGCAGGCCATCGTGACCAGCCACGGCGGCCGGGTCATGTTGTCCTCGCAACCGGGCGACACGACGCTGCGGGTGCGGCTCGCCCCGGTGTAGTCCGCATCATTTCGCACCTCTCACCGGCGTGTCGCGGTGCCAATTGATGCGGACTATCCCGAGGCGGGCGGTCGAGCGGATCGGCGCGTAGCCGGCCACCAGATCCGACGGGTCCCCAGGCTCCTGTGCCAGGTGAGAAACTCCTCTCGTGACCCTCGACCTCGGCGCCGTCGTCCGGATAGAGATGACCAAGTGGGTGGACAGTCCGCACTGGAGTTTCGACGCGCTGTGGCTCGGCAGAGACATGCACGGGGACTGGGTCGGCATCCCGGCCGGCACGTTCATGTCTCGCCCAGGTGCCGACTACGTGTCGCCGGTGGCCCAGGTCGGGCTGTCCCCAGCCTCAGACCTCGACGAGCGGGGCTGGCTGGCCACGTTCCATGCGCCGCGCGGCCAGGTGGCCGTGTACGTCGACATCACCGCGCCGCCGGTCTGGGACGGCGCCACGTTGCGCGCCGTCGACCTCGACCTCGACGTGGTGCGCGGCACGACCGGCCGGGTCTGGGTCGACGACGAGGACGAGTTCGCCGAGCACCGGGTCTCGCTCGGCTACCCCGACGAGCTCGCCCAGGCGGCGATGGCCTCGTGCGACCACGTGCACGCGCTGGTGCTCGGCTGCCACGCGCCGTACGACGGGAGCCACGAGGTGTGGCTGCACCGGTTGGCCGAGCTCACGTCACGAAGCTGAACAGCCGCTCGGGGAGCGGTTCGTCCCTCGGCTGGTCCAGCCGCGCCACCCCGACGCGGTAGGTCGCGTCGTCCGGCCGCACGAAGGCGACCTCATCGAAGCCCGCCTCCGCGAAGAGCCCGCGCACCCATTCCGCGGGGTCCTTCGTCTGTGCGGTCGGGTCGTCGGGCACCCGGTTTCCACGGGTCCAGATCACGTACCCGCCGGCGGTCAGCATCGAGCGGGCAGCAGTGACCGTGCGCGCGACGTCGGCGTCGGCCACGTTGCCGAAGACGCCGCACAGCATCAGCACGTCGACCGGCAGCCGGTCGGCGAAGGTCTTCGTGGCCCCCGCGTCCTCGGTGCGCATCTCCAGGTCGAGGTCACCACCGGTCTCCCGCCCGGCCTGCGCCAGCTCGGGATCGAGCTCGACGAGGCAGGCGCTCACGGGCCGTGGCGAGTCGGCCAGCACCGGCACGGTGTCACGCCCGTCGCCCGAGCACAGCGACAGCAGCCGCAGGGGCAGGTCTCCCCCGGCGAGGATCAACGCCAGCTGGGATCGCACCTCGGCGAGCCGTCGCGACAGCGAGGACGCGGAGTCGTCGTACTCGTCGTGCCAGGCGGGCCAGTCGCGAGTCATGCGCCCTCCTCGGACGGTGGTGGGGTCATCTCCAGGCGTACGCCGAGCAGCCGGACCGGTCGATCGCGCTCGACCCGGTCGAGCAGCGAGACCGCGGCGTCGGCCAGCACAGCCGGGTCGTTGCTCGGCTCGGGCAGGGTCAGGCTGCGCGAGACGGTGATGAACGGTCGGAAGCGGACCTTGATGCCGACCCGCGCCGCCGGCCGCCCCTCGCGGTCGATGTCGTCGAGCACCCGGCGGGTCAGGGTGCGCACCTCGTCGGCGACGACAGCCCAGTCGGTGAGGTCCTCCTGGTAGGTCTCCTCGCGGCCGTGCGCGCGCGGCACCCAGGGCGTCGGGTCGACCTCGCTGGAGCCGACGCCGCGGCCGAGCCGGTGGTACCACGGCCCCATCGTCGGGCCGAGCTCCGCGGCCAGCAGGTGCGCGTCGGAGGCCGCGAGCTGGCTGACGGTCTCGATGCCGAGGGCGGCCAGCTTCCTCGCGGTCTTCGACCCGATGCCCCACAGCGCGGTGGTCGGGCGCTCCCCCATCACCGCGTCCCAGTCCTCGGCGGTCAGCATCGAGACACCTTGGGGCTTGTCGAAGTCGGTGGCGATCTTGGCACGCAGCTTGTTGTCACCGATGCCGACCGAACAGTGCAGCCTGGTCGCGGCCAGCACCTCGGCCTGGATGTGGGCCGCGAACGCCCGCGGGTCGCCCAGCTCACCGTGCCCCGTCCCGGGACCGAGGAACGCCTCGTCCCAGCCGAGCACCTCGAGCAGCACCGGCACCCCGGCCCACTCCAGCCCGCGCAGGGTCGCCATCACGTCGGCCGACGCAGCGTCGTACGCCGGCTTGTCGACGGGCAGGAACACCGCCTCGGGGCACTTCTTGAGCGCGGTGCGCAGCGGCAGGCCCGACCCCACGCCGTACTCCCGGGCGGCGTACGACGCGGTGGCGACCACCCCGCGTTCGGTCGGGTCCCCGCGGCCGCCGACCACGACCGGAAGCCCTGTCAGCTCCGGGTGTCGCAGCACCTCGACGGCCGCGATGAACTGGTCGAGGTCGACGTGCAGCACCCAGCTCCTGTCGGCGTGGCTCATGACTGCACCGGCGGCAGGGCGTCGGTGGACTCGATCTGGTCCATCCCGGTGAGCAGCAGCAGGTCGACGACCACGGACCGCAGCTGGGCGAGCACCACCTCGCTGGACAGGTCGTGGGTGCGTTCGACCTGACCGGTCGCGTTGCCGACCGCCAGCAGGGCCGGGCGGGCCGCGACTGCCATCCGGTCGGCGGCGAGCTCGTCGGCCGCCTGGTCGGCCGCGGCGGCGAGGTCGGAGCAGAGCATCGCGTAGGACGGCGGGACCGGCCGCCGGCGGTAGGCGACCACCGCCACCTGTCGGGTCAGCACCCGGGTGCTGCGCAGCGCGCGGTCGAGCGGGTCGACCAGCTCGGCCATCCGGCGCAGCCCGCCCTTGTGGCGGATCCGGAACGGCGAGGAGGCCACCACGGAGAGTCCCTCGTCGGCCGCGCCCTGCAGCTCGCGGATCAGGTAGTCGGTCGAGCGGGCGTCGGCCAGCAGGTCGAGCGCCGGGTCGAGGTCGCCGTCGAGCAGCACCCCGCCGTTCGCCCGCAGCAGGTCGGCGATCTTGCGTACGACGCGTGCCGCCTGCTCGCGTGGGCGTCGCAGCGGCGCGGCGGGTACGACGGTCGCGGCCACGAGTGCGACCGCGCCACCGACCAGCGCGTCGGTCCACCGGGTCAGACCCGCGCCTGGGTCGGGCAGCAGGGTGCTCACCACGATCGACTGCACGCCGGCCTGGATCACCAGCACCTGGCCGCTGTCGAGCAGGATCGCGGCCGTCATGGCAAGCGCCACGATCACGCTGAGCTGCCACCAGCCCGACCCGAATCCGCGCACGAGCAGGTCGCCGAGGAAGACCCCGAGGGCGACCCCGACCGTCACCTCGGCGACGCGCCGCAGCCGCTGGCCGTACGACGTACCGAGTGAGACGACGGCCGCGATGGGTGCGAAGAACGGCGTGGGGTGGCCCACGACGTGCTTGGCGAGCAGCCAGGCGAGACCCGCGGCCAACGCGCACTGGCCGATCTGGAAGGACTTGTGGCGCAGCCGGTCGACCCGGGTGCGGAAGGAGGTGCGGCTGCGCACCCACATGCGGTCGAAGGGATGCGCCTCCATGCCCGCGATCCTGTCACGTCCCGCGGGGTGAGCTCGCGAGCCCCGCGATCAGAGCGGGAGATTGAGGAGCGCTCGGCTCGGAGCCGAGCTTGCTCGGCGCCGAGCGACGCGTCTCGAAATCCGCGCTCTTGTGGCGGCACCTCCCACCGGCGAGGATGCGCCCATGGTGACTCCCCTCGACCCGACCGCGGTCGGCTTCCTGATGGCGGAGAACCGCCGCATGCCGATGCACGTCGGCGGGCTCCAGCTGTTCAAGACGCCGGCGGGCGCGGGGCGCAACTTCGTCAAGGACCTCTACGAGGACCTCACGTCCAGCGACGACATCGCCCCGCTGTTCCTCAAGCACCCGGTGCGGTCGGTGAAGACCGGCATGCAGTGGGTGTGGGTCGAGGACGACCAGTTCGACATCGAGCACCACGTGCGGCACAGCGCGCTGCCCAAGCCCGGCCGGGTCCGCGAGCTGCTCGAGCTGTGCTCGCGCCTCCACTCGACCCGGCTCGCGACCGAGCGGCCGCTGTGGGAGTGGCATCTGATCGAGGGTCTGCGCGACGGCCGGATGGCGATGTACGCCAAGATGCACCACTCTCTGGTCGACGGCATCTCGGCGATGAGGCTGCTGCAGAGCATCCTGTCCCCCGATCCCGACAGGCGGAACATGCCGGCCCCCTGGGCCAACCACCCATCCAGCGCCAAGTCGCGCGCAGTCCGCGACCAGGCCGAGACCAGCCTCTCCGACGTACCCCAGCAGGCGATGCGTGCCGCCCTCGGCATCTCGGCCGAGGCCGCCGGCATGCCCGGCGCCCTGATCAAGACCCTGACCAGGTCGCTGCGCAACGAGACCTCGGCGCTGGCGCTCTACGCCCCGCGCACCATCCTCAACCAGCCGATCACCGGGTCGCGGCGCTTCGCCGCCCAGGACTGGCCGCTCGAGCGGCTCAGGGCGATCGGCAAGTCCACCGGTACGACGCTCAACGACGTGGTGCTCGCCATGTGCAGCGGGGCGATGCGTACCTACCTGCTCGAGCTCGACGCGCTGCCCGAGGCGACCCTCGTTTCGATGGTGCCCGTCGCGCTCAAGGCCAAGGACTCCCAGATCGCCTCGAAGTCCGGAGGCAACGCCGTGGGCGCGGTGATGGTCAAGCTCGGCACCGATCTCGCCGACCCGGCCGACCGGCTTCGGGCAGTGCAGCGGTCGATGAAGGACGGCAAGGACGCCCTGTCGTCGATGACACCGACGCAGATCCTCGCGATGAGTGCGCTCGGACAGGCCCCGGCCGTGCTCGGGCCGATGCTGCGGATGAGCGGCGTGGTCAGGCCGCCGTACAACCTGATCATCAGCAACGTGCCAGGCCCGCGGACCACGCAGTACTTCAACGGCGCCGAGATGGTCGGCACCTACCCGCTGTCGATCCCGATCGACGGGATGGCGCTCAACATCACCTGCAACTCCTACGCCGAGCAGATGGCCTTCGGCCTCACGGGCTGTCGGCGTACGGTCCCGCACCTGCAGCGCATCCTGACCCACCTCGACACCGAGCTCGGTGCCCTGGAGAAGGCCGCCGGCCTCTGATCTCGACCCGTCACGGATAGTCCCCGACGTTTGGGTTGCGATTCGGCCCGATCTGCAACCCAAACGTCGGGGACTATCCCGAAACGGCGATCTGCTCGAGCCACCGGCGACCAGGGCGACTCGGGTTCTCAGCCGTCCATCGTGTCGAGGCCCTCGGCATAGCCGCCACCCACGACGTCCGCGACCGCGCGCAGCCGGGCCCGGGTGATCTCGGCGACGGTGGCGTAGCCGGCGAGGTGGGCGTTCGATCCGGGCCGGACCGGCTCGGCGGAGTTCACCGACAGGCAGGTACGACGCCCGCCGTCGGCCGCGTTGAGCAGCGCGACCGCGTGGCCCGTCGTACCGCTGCCGGCGAACGCGTCGAGCACGGTCGCGTCGTCGGGCATGGTCTGCAGGATCCGGCGCAGCAGGCCGGTCGGCTTGGGCGACTCGAAGACGTGGCCGACGATCGCCTTGAGCTCGGCGACCGCGGTGTCGGTCGAGCCGATCTCGGCGGCCGGCCAGATGGTGCGCAGCTTCTTGCGGCGCCCCTCGTGCAGCCAGTCGCGCTGGAAGACGTCGGCCCGCTCGCCGGTCGCTCCGCGCACGATCCGGCAGACCAGGTCGTCGGGTCGCTGGTCGATCAGGGGCGCGGACCAGCGCCAGACCGCGGGCGTCCCGTCGCCGAAGACCGGCTTGATCTCGACGGCGCCGTCGAAGGGCTCGGTGCGGACCTCGCCGGTCTCGGTCGAGCCCCAGACGGCGAAGTGCATGGTGGCCGCCGTGACCGGGTTGAACTTCTTGTTGGTGTTGCGCAGCGGCAACCGGCGGAAGCGGCGGCCGTCGTCGGACAGGAGCGGGAAGTCGCGGGGGTCGACGTGGTCGGGGCTGCTGGCCTCGAGCGCGCACGCGGCCGGCGTACGTGAGTAGACCAGGAGGTACTCGTGGCTGGTCGCGAAGCCCTTGCCGAGCTGGCGTCCCTTGGCGTTGAGGTTGACCACGATCTGCGCCACGAACGACGCCTCGCCGAACACCTCGTCCATCAGCAGCCGCAGGTGGGCGACCTCGTGGTCGTCGATGCTGACGAAGACGGCGCCGCGCTCGGTCATCACCGCGCGCACCGCCTCGAGCCGGGGCCGCATCATCGCCGTCCAGGCCGCGTGGGTGGGCAGCTTGTCGCGGTAGGCGAACGCACTTCCGGTGTTGTACGGCGGGTCGAGGTAGACCACGTCGTACCTCTCGGTCAGCCGGGGCAGCACGTCGAGGTTGTCGCCCTCGACGAAGCGGTTGGTCGGCACCTGCACAGCGTAGGTGTGCGACTGCCCTAACCTGAGCGGCATGCGGAGGCGACTCGGGCTGGTGGCGTTGGCAGCGGTGGCTGCCGCCGTCCTGGGCCTGCCCACGCCGGCGCCGGCCGTCACCGACCTCGTCACCTGGCAGGTGGCACCCGGCGTCGTCTACTCCGAGTGGAGCCAGCACCTGCCCCAGGGCCGCGAGGTGGTGCACGAGCTCGACATCGACCCGGGCGAGCCGGGGGTCGCGCTCGACTACGCCACCAACGACGTGCTCCGGCATCGGCGCACGGTGCGGCAGATGGTCGGCGACCGTGCACACGCGGTGGCCGGCACCAACGGCACCTACTTCGACATCGACGACGTCGGAGCCCCGCTCGGACTCGGCAGCGACGTGCGCCACGGTCTGCTGCACGCCGAGTCGACCGCCTGGGGCAACACCTTCTGGGAGGCCCGCGGCGGCCGCTTCCACGTCGGGCCGCTCTCGTTCGTCGCCCACATCGTCGCTCACCCGAGGTGGCAGGTCACCAACCTCAACTCGCCCCATCTGGCCGCGCAGGGCATCGGGGTCTATACCCGGCGCTTCGGCACGACCGTCGGGCTACGGGTCGTCGACGGTGGCCACGGTGCGGTCCGCGAGGTCGTCGTACGCCGTGGCGTGGTGCGCTCGAACACCCCGGCTCTGAGCCACGGCGGCACCATCCACGGCGTGCTGCTCGTCGGCCGCGGCCAGGGCGCCGACGATCTCGCCTCGCTCGAGGTCGGTGAGCCCCTCGACGTCACCTGGCGGCTGCGCGAGCGCCCGCAGCTGGCCATGTCGGGCGGCGAGATCCTGCTCCAGGACGGCGTCGTCACCGCCCACAGCGACCGCACCGTCGCCCCGCGTACGGCGATCGGCATCGACCGCGACACCGGCCACCTGCTGCTCGTCGTCGTCGACGGCCGGTCCCGGGAGAGTCGCGGGCTGACCCTGCGTGGTCTGGCGCACCTGATGTCCCGGCTCGGCGCCGAAGACGCCCTCGACCTCGACGGCGGCGCCTCCTCCACGATGGTGGCGAGGCGTCGCAACGGCCTGCTCGGGGTCCTCAACACCCCGTCGGCCGGCCACCCGCGCAAGGTGCCGGACGCGCTCGAGGTGACCTACGGAGGCCGTAAGCCGTCAGGTCTAACGCAGCAAGTCGGTCTCGGCACGTTCGAGGTGCTCGGCCATGAACGCAGGCAGGTCAATAGCATTGGGGTCGACGGTCATCGTGGTGACTCCTTCAGTCGGACTTCGCAAGATCTTCTAAAGGATCACGCGGCGGCCGTCCTGGTGTCAGGACGCCACGCTCATCGCGGGCCAGTCGTGCACCACGTCCCTGGACTCAATCTGCGAGGTTCGCCTTTCGTACAGTTCGGCCCCAGGCCCCAGGCGGCGGGCCGCGATCGAGCGGGAGGACGCCTGAATGTTGAGCACCAATATGGGCCGAAGGTAGCTATTACGCAGACGAAATCCTTGATGTAGTCTGGTGTCCTCATGAGCCCTGATCCACCGGCCTTGTTTCGGAGTGCTTGAGATCGCTGAATTCGGGGAGTGTGTTGGGCCGGACGCGGTAGGGGCGCGAATAATTCGCCGGTGTGCCCGGCTCTTCCACTGTTGGTCCTTGGTTGCGCCCTGGTGGGCTGGTTGGTCAGGCCGCGGCGAGTGGTGTGTCGGCGGCGCCGTCGAAGAGCTGCTCCCAGGCGCCCGCCCAGGGCCAGTCGCGGGCCAGGTGGAGTTTGATCGCTCCGCCGCTGGTGGCGATCCGGCCGGGGATGTTGATCAGGTGGGTGCGCAGGGTGGCCCACCGGGCTCGTGCGTGCCGGTTCCCGGCCAGGACGCCGGCGGCGCGGGCGAGGTTGAACGCCATCACCGTGTGGGCCAGCCAGGCCGAGTTCGCAGTCTTCTTCCCCGAGGGCAAATGAGCCATGGGGCCGTCCTTGAGTTCGGCGATGACCTGCTCGATGACCGCGTGGTCACGGTGACGGGCGTCGGCCTCGACGGTGCCCAGGGTGGAGTTGGTGACGAACGCGTGGTGGCGGTAGGCGTCGAAGAGTTCGCCCTGCTCGGTGCCACCACCGACCGGGTTGAGTCGTTTGACGCGGCGGACCACGAGCCGACACCCGACCTGCTCGCGCTTCTTCTTCGAGGTGAACGCCACGAAGTCGATCTCGGCGACCTCGGCCTCGGAGACCCAGCGACCCATGCCGGGGCACTCGTCTTCTTCCCAGACGGCGTTGGGGTACTTGATCGGGGTCCAGGCGGCCTCGGGGATCCGGGTGATCGCGGCGGTGACCTGCTTGTTCCTCCGCGCGGTCACCGAGAACCACACCTCGCCGCGCAGCGCGGCGGCGATGAAGCTGTGGGTGTAGTAGGCGCTGTCGGCTCGTACCAGCACCCGGCTCCGCACCCCGGCGGACCGGGCTGTGGACAGGGCGCGGGCCAGCAGCCGGCCCGATCCCTTGGCCGAGGCGGTGTTGCCCTTGCGGAGGGTGGCGGCCGCGATCACCGGCGCCGCGAGCGGGGTCGAGACCACCGCGAGCTGGGCGTTCAACCCCTTCACCTTGGAGTAGCCGTAGGCGGCGCCCTGCTTGGCGTAGCCGTGGACCTGGCGGATCGTGTCGTCGACATCGACGAACGCGATCCCATCGGAATCGGCTGCGCCTGCGATCAGGCCCGGGACTCGGGCGACCAGCCCGGCCAGGAACCGCGAGGCCACCGCGTCGAGCTGGGCGATCTGGCCCTGGGTGAACGCCCGCAGATGGGTGCCCAGCGTCGAGGGCGCCCGGAGATCGGTGAAGACCCTGTCCATGCCGCCGTGACGGAGCACGTCGAGGTCATCGATGCTGTCGGCCCCGGCCAGCATCCCGGCCACAATCGAGCCGGTCTTGGCCACGACGTTGGGCGAGGCAACGTCGAGGCGCTCCGCGGCCAGGTCGTGAAGGCCCGCGGCCTCGGCCAGCAACATGGCCGGGACCAGACCCGCCGCACCGATCAGGTTCGGATCATCGAAAATCGGCGTGACCTTGTGAGATGCTTTCATCTACGAGATGCCCCTTGTTGGCTGTCGAATCAGGTGTTGGTAGCCCCGATTCTCCAACCCAGCAAGGGGATTCTCGTGTTGCGCCACGCCCACCGACCCGACTTCATCGGTGGATCAGGGATGAGTCTAAGCCGACGAAGGCGACGACTCGGCACAGCCAAGGGGACAACGTGAAGTCGCAGTTCATCGATAGGCTGGGGCTTCTCGCGTGGTTCGGCAGTGGTGCCGCGCTCGTCTGCTGCGTCGTCTCTGGAGTACCTTCTGCTCGCCGCTCCGTCGGCGAGTGCAGCGATACCTGCATGCTTCACGAACGAGGGACAGGTCGGGGGTGTCGAGGATCCGAACAACTCCACCAGCGATGACTCTCGCGGAACTCGCTCCCTGATGTGGATCGCCAACGGCCCCACGGGCTGCGAGAGGATCTCGAGCATCTACGTCTATTCGCCCACGTACAACGGAAGCTTCGAGTTTGGGTGGCTCATTGGATGGAATAACATTAATGACAAGACCTACGGCACTCCACGACTTTTCTGGCACTCGGAAACGGCGGGGACACACTCGGTCCAGCGTGGCATCTGGAGTTTGTCGAACATCCCGACCCCGGGCCAAGACGACACGTTCCGCGTCTCGGACGAGAACGCGAACACGTACTGGGGGGCCTACTGGCAGGGAAACCCGTTGCAGCCCGCCGGAGTCAACATGGACTTCTCTCGCGGTCACTCCGTCGTTGGCATGGAGCATATCATCGGAACTGACTCCGGTTGGGCGCGCTGGCAGAACCTCGACGAGTACCACGACGGCAACACCTAGTCTTACTGGGACAACGCCACCGCCCTGGCATCGTCATATCCAGATCCCGACTATCACTTCATCCGCATTGACGCCCACACGGGAAAGTCGGACAGCTGATGCGTGGCAACGCGCCTGAGGAGCAGCCAATGAGTAGCGCACGCGTGGCGAGCGACACGAAGGCCGGGAGGGCTTCCACAGCGCCCCTGAGGGGCAGGAGAAGTTGGCGCATGCAATCAGGAGCCATAAAGCCTCACTATGCCCTCGGGGCCGGCGCAGCAGTCGCGATCGTCGCCCTCGCGGGCTCGCTGTTCGCTGGGGGACACGGGCGGACCAACGGCGCGGCTGGGTCTCCCAAGTCGGACGTACTCAACCCGGCACTCGGTGTCGTCGGCCCGGGCCAGCCCTGTCCAGGAGCCCAACACGCCGATACAGCCGCACAGTTGAAGACTGACGTTCATATCTGGGAGCCCAAGAACGAGAAGCTCACGGACGCGTGGACCTGTGGGAGTACCCCCGTGCTGATGTACGGGGACGTGCAGGTCTCCTTTGAAGCCGGGTGGGGAGACGTTGTGCCGAACGCGAAGTGGGCCCAGATGGTCGAGGATTTTGGCGGTTCCATCGACGCAATCTTGGGCCGGCCCGCCTACGTACATGCGGCGGATGAGAGCGGACCCCAGGACACCGTCATGATGGTCGCTCAGGGCGAACTTGTGCGTCTGATCGCAACCAAGGACGTTCCCATCAGCGAGTTGACTCGGCTCGCGGCCGACATCGACGCGCCATCTAACTAGAGGCCTCGGGCTCACCTAGCTGCACCACGATCTCGCCGGCGCAGCATCCAGAAGGGGATCAAAGGCGCTTAGTCCAACCTCTCGCCAAATCGAACCCATTACCCATGCCTTTAATATGGAGGGCCGGCCGATTCCAAAGACGACGGCGCGCCCGATACGAGTTGCGGTACAGGGTGGTGACGTCGTAGAGCACCAGCGACGCCGGGCCAGGGCAGCACGCTTCGCGCACACAGCCGCGAGACGTCGGCGCCACTCAGCCTTGGCGTAGGCCGGCAGACGACGGTTCATCGTGGGGTACGAGGCAGGAGCGAGGCCGGCCTCCTCCAGCACTCGCAGGCTGTCGAGCTTGGACCGTCTCCAATTAAAAGCACGGCCTCAACGCCGTCGAATTTTGACAACGAAGCATGGCAAGCCGCTAATTACGAGCGCCGGATTGCCGAAGCGCAGGAGACCCACTTTGACGGGCTTGTCAGCGACCTGACCGCGCCAGGTTTGACAGGCACGTCGAGAAGTCCTTCCGGATGTCCGAGCATGACCTGCGGGCTCGCCCGCACTGCCACCGCAAACGCGACTCCATCGAGGCGCACCTCAGCGTCGTGTTCGCAGCCCTCGCGATCACGCGGCTGATCGAGGACCGCACCGGGTGGTCGATCAAGAAATTCGTCCGCACCGCCCGCCGCTACCGCACAGTCCAGATCCGCGCCGGCAACCAGATCCTCACCGCCGCCGACCCACTCCCCGCCGAGCTCCACGACGCCCTCGCACACATCAACTGAGCCCGGTCAGATACGCACTAGCCTGATAAAAGTCAGCTCAACACCCCATCGGTCGGGCATCCGCGGCGGGTGCCCGACGTACTCGAGGTGACCTACCGCAAGCCGTGAGCAGTCACGACGACTCCGGCAGCGCCACGACCGCCACCGAGGTGACCGGCGCGAGGCACTCCGGCTTCGGGGATGCGACCTCCTTGGCCACCACCTCGTAGCCGGAGCCGGTTTCCACCACGTCGGCTCCGGGAGGCACGTCACAGCCCACGGCGATCACCGCGCCCGCGGCGTACATCCCGGTCGGGGGCGGCTGCTTCTGGAGCACGGACCGAATCTGGTTGCCGAGGGCCTCGCCGCGGAAATCCTTCGTGAAGCGCGCCAGGTTGCTCGCCGGCGTCAGTGCCTGCGGCTTCACCGAGACCTGCCCGTTGGCGCCGGTCATCGACACCACGGCCAGCACCTTCGGCGAGGGTGCGTGCGGACTGTCCGGTTGGCCGGCGCCGCCCGCTGAGGAGGTCGAGGTCCCGCACGCGGTGAGGGCCAAGGCGGGCAGGATCAGCAGCAATCGAGTCATGGGAGTACGACGGTAGCGGGACCCGAGAGGTTCCGGGGTCATCCGGCCGGCACCGCCTGGCCCTTGCCCAGGACGGTCAGGCCGTCCTCGACCACGAACCCACGGGCCCGGTCGTGCTCGAGGTCGACGCCGATCTGCACGCCGTCGGGCACCACCACCTCCTTGTCGAGGATCGCGTTGCGCACCACCGCGCCCGCGCCGACCCGCACGCCGTTGAGGAGTACGGCGTCCTCGACGACCGCGCCCGGTCCGACCCGTGCCGCAGGCGAGAGCACTGCCCGGCGTACGACGCCCCCCTGCACCACGACGCCCGGCGAGAGCAGGGCCTCCTCGGTCTGGGGCGGGTGCCCGGCGTCCTGCACGAGCTTGACCGGCGGCTGCGGACCGTAGGAGGTGTAGATCGGCCACTCGAAGTTGTAGAGGTTGAAGACCGGCAGCGGCGAGACGACGTCCATGTGGGCGGCGTAGTAGGAGCCGAGGGTCCCGACGTCGCGCCAGTAGCCCCGGTCGCGGTCGGTTGCGCCGGGGACGTCGTTGTCCTTGAAGTCGTAGGCGCCCGCCTGCCCGCGGCGTACGAACGCCGGCACGATGTCGCCGCCCATGTCGTGGCGCGAGCCGTCGGTGGACGAGTCGCGGCTGACCGCGTCGACCAGAGCGTCGGCGTCGAAGACGTAGTTGCCCATGCTCGCGAGGATCTCGCCGGGGCTGTCGGGCAGGCCGTCGGGATCGGTCGGCTTCTCGAGGAACTCGCGGATCCCCTGCGGGTTCTCCGGGCGCACGTCGATCACGCCGAACTGGTCGGCCATCGAGATGGGCTGTCGGATCGCGGCGACCGTGCAGGCCGCCCCGCTCTCGACGTGCTGGTCGACCATCTGCGAGAAGTCCATCCGGTAGACGTGGTCGGCGCCGACGACCACGACGATGTCGGGCCGGTCGTCGTGGATCAGGTTGAGCGACTGGTAGATCGCGTCGGCACTCCCGAGGTACCAGTGCTTGCCGACCCGCTGCTGCGCCGGGACGCTCGCGACGTAGTTGCCCAGCAGCGTCGACATCCGCCAGGTCTGGGTGACGTGCCGGTCGAGGCTGTGCGACTTGTACTGCGTGAGCACGACGACCTTCAGATAGCCGCTGTTGACCACGTTGGACAGAGCGAAGTCGATCAGCCGGTAGATGCCCGCGAACGGCACCGCCGGCTTGGCCCGGTCGGCGGTCAGGGGCATCAGCCGCTTGCCCTCGCCGCCCGCGAGCACGATGGCCAGGACGTTCTTGCGTGGGGGATGCGGCATGCCGCCACCGTCCCATCCGACACTCCGGGTTGTCGACCGTCGGAGTAGCGTCCCAGCCGTGCGCGTCGACGTCCTGACCAAGGAGTACCCCCCGACCGTGTACGGCGGCGCCGGGGTCCACGTCGCCGAGCTGGTCCGGGCCCTGCGCGGCCGCGACGGCATTGACGTCCGGGTGCGGGCGTTCGGGGCCGAGCGCGACGAGCCCGGCGTCTCGTCGTACGCCGAGCTGGCCGAGCTGGCCGACGCCAACCCGGCGCTGCAGACCCTGGGCGTCGACCTCGCCATCGCGGCCGGCTGCGACGGCACCGACCTGGTGCACTCCCACACCTGGTACGCCAACTTCGCCGGCCACCTCGCCGGCCTGCTGCACGGCGTACCCCACGTCGTCTCGGCGCACTCGCTCGAGCCGCTGCGCCCCTGGAAGGCCGAGCAGCTCGGCGGCGGCTACGCCGTGTCGTCGTACGTCGAGCGGACGTCGTACCTTGCCGCGGCGGCCGTCATCGCGGTCTCCTCCGCGATGCGCGACGACGTGCTGCGGTGCTATCCCGACATCGACCCGGGCCGGGTGCACGTCGTGCACAACGGCATCGACATCGATGACTGGTCGCCGGCCGCGAACCCCGACCGGGTGCGGGAGCTCGGCGTCGACCCCGCCCGGCCCTCGGTCGTGTTCGTCGGCCGGATCACCCGGCAGAAGGGCCTGCCGCTGTTCCTGCGCGCCGTCGCCCAGCTGCCGCCCGACGTCCAGATCGTGCTGTGCGCGGGCGCCCCCGACACCCCCGAGATCGAGGCCGAGGTGGTCGACCTGGTCGACGGCCTCGCCGCCAGCCGCTCCGGCGTGGTCTGGATCCGCGAGATGCTGCCGCGGCCCGACGTCGTCGCGCTGCTCACGGCGGCCACGGTCTTCGCCTGCCCGTCGATCTACGAGCCGCTCGGCATCGTCAACCTCGAGGCGATGGCCTGCGAGACAGCCGTCGTCGCCACCGCGACCGGCGGCATCCCCGAGGTCGTCGACGACGGCGTCACGGGCGTGCTCGTGCCGATCGAGCAGGCCACCGACGGCACCGGCACCCCCCTCGACCCCGAGCAGTACGTCGCCGATTTCGCCGCTGCGCTCATCGCCGTCGTCACCGACCCCGACCGTGCCGACGCCATGGGAGTCGCCGGGCGTCAGCGCGCCTTCGACGCCTTCAGCTGGGAGACCATCGCCGAGCAGACCGTGCAGCTCTACCGCTCGGTGCTCTGAGTCGCCGCTTGGGATAGTCCCTGACGAAATGGTCGCCCACGGGCCGGTTTCACGACCACTTCGTCAGGGAGTATCCGGGGACGCGCCACGTATGTCGCACTCTTGCCGTCCGTCACGTTCAGGCAATAGCGTGCGGCCATGGAGCTGCTCCCGTCGGCCCACGTCGACCCGTTCTGCCGCGATCACCTGCCGCCGGCCGACCAGTGGCCCGAGCTGCGCTTCGAGCTCCCCGAGCTGCGCTTCCCCGACCGGCTCAACTGCGCGACCGCGCTGCTCGACGACGTGATCGCGACGTACGGCGCCGACCGGCCCTGCCTGCACCAGGACGGCCTGCCCACCTGGTCGTACGCCGACCTGCTGGCCGCCGCCAACCGGATCGCGCACGTGCTCGTCGACGACCTGGGCATCGTGCCCGGCAACCGGGTGCTGCTCCGCGGCCCCAACAACCAGTGGCTCGCGGCCGCCTGGCTCGGCGCCCTCAAGGCCGGCGCGGTCGTCGTCACGACCATGCCGCTGCTGCGCACCGGCGAGCTGGCCACCATCCACGAGATCGCCCACCTCGACGCGGCCCTGGTCGACCACCGGTTCACCGAGGCGGTCGAGCCGCTCGGGCTGCCGATGCTCGCTTTCGGCGACGACGCCTGGCACGAGCGCGTCGAGGCCAGGCCCGGGTCGTACGACGACGTGGTCACCTCCTCCGACGACGTCGCGATGCTGGCGTTCACCTCCGGCACCACCGGTCGCCCGAAGGCGACCATGCACTTCCACCGCGACGTGCTCGCGGTCTGCGAGACGTTCAGCCGCCACGTGCTCCGCCCGACGAGCGACGACGTGTTCACGGGCACCCCGCCGTTCGCGTTCACGTTCGGCCTCGGCGGCGTGCTGCTCTTCCCATTGCACGCCGGCGCCTCGACGCTGCTGGTCGAGAAGGCCACGCCGGTCGAGCTCGCCGACCTCATCGACGCACATCAGGTGACCAGCTGCTGCACCGCACCGACGGCGTACAAGGCGATGCTCGCGGCGGGCAAGACCGTGCCGTCGCTGCGGGCCGCCGTGTCCGCGGGCGAACATCTGCCGAAGGCCACCTGGCAGGCGTTCCGCGACGCGACCGGCGTCGAGATCATCGACGGCATCGGCTCCACGGAGATGCTGCACATCTTCGTCTCCGCCGCCGGATCCGACATCCGTCCGGGGTCCACCGGCCGTGCCGTCCCGGGGTACGTCGCGACCGTGCTCGACGACGAGGGCCGCGAGGCGCCGGTCGGCGAGCCCGGGCGGCTGGCGGTGCAGGGTCCGACCGGCTGCCGCTACCTCAACGACCCGCGCCAGGCCGACTACGTCCATGACGGCTGGAACCTCACCGGCGACACCTTCACCCGCGACGCCGACGGCTACTTCTGGTACCAGGCCCGCTCCGACGACATGATCATCAGCTCGGGCTACAACATCGCTGCGCCCGAGGTCGAGGAGGCGCTGCTGTCCCACCCCGCCGTCGCCGAGTGCGCGGTCATCGGCGTCCCCGACGAGGCCCGCGGCTCGCTCGTCACGGCGTACGTCGTGCTGGCCGCGGACGCCGGCGCGACCGCAGGCGAGCTGCAGGACCACGTCAAGGCCGCGATCGCGCCGTACAAGTACCCCCGCACGGTCGAGTTCGTCGACGAGCTGCCTCGCACGGCGACCGGCAAGCTCCAGCGCTTCCGGCTGCGCGACCCCGGCGATGCCTGAGGCCGCCCCGCGCCACCTGATCCTCTCGCTGTTCGGCCTCTACGCACGCGATCAGCACGACTGGCTCTCGGTGCGCTCGGTGATCGCGCTGATGGACGACCTCGGCGTCGACTCGGCCGCGACCCGGTCGTCGGTCTCGCGGCTCAAGAAGCGCGGCACCCTGGAGGCGTCCCGCCGCGACGGCCAGGCTGGCTACGCCCTCTCGTCAGCGGCGCTCGACCTGCTCCGCGAGGGCGACGACCGGATCTGGTCGCCACGCGCCACGGTGGCCGACGGCTGGCTGGTCGTGGTCTTCTCGGTGCCCGAGTCCGAGCGCGAACGCCGCCACGAGCTGCGCACGCTGCTGACCCGACTCGGCTTCGGTACGGCGGCCCCGGGCGTCTGGGTCGCCCCCGGTCCGTTGTACGACGAGACGCTGGCCGCGCTGGAGCGGCAGGGGCTGGCGTCGTACACCGAGTTCTTCCGCGGCGACTACCTCGGCGTCGGCGACGTTGCGGCCCGGCTGACCGAGTGGTGGGACCTGCCCGCGGTCGCCGGGCTGTACGACGAGTTCCTCGCCAGCTTCGGACCGCTCGCCGCCGAGCAGAGGCCCGCACCCCCGCGCGCGTTCGCGGCGTACGTCCCGATGCTGACGGCCTGGCGGCACCTGCCCTACCTCGACCCGGGCCTGCCGCTCGCGCTGCTGCCCGACGACTGGGCTGGGCTCGCCGCCGCCGAGCTGTTCGCGACCCTCGACGAGCGTTTGCGGGGGCCCGCGGCGACGCATGCGGCGACCCTGCTGTAGACGCGAGCGGGGCAGTGTTGTTCTGCTCCGCCCGGCCTGGTGGGTGCAGAACTACTGAACAAACGCACGGGTCGGCACCGCTCTCACGCCAGGCGCGGCGCTCGTACGACTAGGGCGTGTCCCGTAATGGGTCGGGGACCGGGTCGCGGAGCCAGATCCAGATGGATGCGACTGTGATGGTGCCGCGGTAGATGTAGTCGCGTTTGTCGTAGCGGGTGGCTACCGCGCGATGGGCGCGGAGCTTGTTGACGGCTCGTTCGACGGTGTTGCGGTCGCGGTAGTGGACCTTGTCGAAGGCTGGTGGTCGTCCGCCTTGTGAGCCCTTGCGTAGGCGGGCGTTGTGCTGGTCGTCCTTGATTGCGATGACGGCCTTGATCTTGCGTCGCGAGAGGTGTTCTCTGATCGCTCGCGAGGAGTAGGCCTTGTCGCACAACACGGCGTCAGGGCGGGTCCTGGGACGGCCGGCTCCGATCCGGGCGACGGCGACCTGGGCGAGGGTGAGTTCGAAGGCGATCGAGTCGTGGCGTTGTCCGAGGGTCGTGATGAATCCCAGTGGCCGTGAGCGGGCGTCGGCGGCGAGGTGGATCTTGGTGGAGAGCCCGCCGCGAGAACGGCCCAGGGCTTCGCGTTGAACGGGTTTCGCCTTGCCCGGTGGGGTGTCTGGGTCAGTTCCCGGAGATTTCTTGCAATTCGATAGAGCCCCCTGTGTGGCTGCGGCGCGCGCGTGCGCGGGTGCTTTCGAAGTCTTCAAGAGCAACCGCGAGTCGCTCAGCAGCCACGTCGCCAGGAGGGAGATGGGGTGCGCCAGCGGCGTGCTGGTGAGCACGGATGACCGTGGAGTCGATGCCGACGTCCCAGCTCTCTAGTCCAGCATCGCTGCCACGTCGGAGTCCGTTGAGTAGCCGGTCCCAGGTTCCGTCGCCTGACCAGAGACGGTGCCGGTTGTAGACCGTCTTCCACGGCCCGTAGTCGGGCGGCACGTCACGCCAAGCAGCCCCTGCCCGCGTGCGCCACAAGACGGCGTTGACGACACGGCGGTGATTGGCCCAGGGTCGGCCTGCTCGCCCTGTGGTGCACGGCGGTAGATGTGGTTCGAGCAGGTTCCACTGGTCATCGGTCAGGTCATGACGATCATGCACATCGACATACTCCAGTAACCCGCCACTTCACCATTGCGGGACACGCCCTAGTGTCTGCTCCACCGACGATGCAATGCAGGAGGCACGATGAGTGACGACGCACCCAGCACCGAGGCCATGCTGGCCAAGGTCGATCTCTTCTCCGGCCTGTCCGGTCGCCAGCTGCGCAAGCTGGTCAAGCTCACCCGGAGCGTCGACCACAGCAGCGGTCAGACCGTCGCGGCGCAGGTCACGGGTCTCTCGCCTTCCACCTGATCACGGACGGCACCGCGTCGGTGGCGGTGCACGACACCGAGGTGCGCACCCTCAACCCGGGTGACTACTTCGGCGAGATCAGCATGATCGACGGCAAGCCGCGCTCGCCACGGTCACGGCGACCTCGGCGCTGAAGACTCTGGCGATCCCGCACCAGGAGTTCGAGCGGCTGTTCGCCGCCGAGCCGGAGTTCGCGCACGGCATCCTGCTGGTGCTCTGTTCGCGGCTGCGTGAGGCCGAGAACCGCTAGCCGATCACCGCGAGGCCCTGCACCTCCACCAGCGCCTCGCGGTCCCACAGCCGGGCCACGCCGATGCCTGCCGTGGCCGGGTAGTCCGTGCCGACGACTCGCTTCCAGACCGTGCCGATCTCGCGAGCGTGGGCGCGGTAGTCGTCCATGTCGACGATGTAGATCGTCAGGCTCGCCAGCTGGTCGGGGCGGCCGCCCGCGGCGTCCAGTGCCGTGAGCAGGTTCGCCAGCGCCTGCTCGAACTGCGCCACGACTCCCCCGTCCACGATCCTGCCGTCGGCGTCCAGGCCGGTCTGGCCGGCGAGGAAGACCGTCGTACCGCTGGCGACCACGGCGTGCGAGAAGCCGCTCGGCGCGGCGAGGGACGGCGGGTTGATGCGTTCCATCAGTTCTGCACCGCGCCGCCGTCGACGTTGAGGCCCTGGCCGTTGATCGCGCCGTTGTCGACGCAGAGCAGCATCGCCGCCGCGACCTCGTCGACGGTGACCAGCCGGCCGATCGGCTGCGCGTTGGCCAGGATCGCCCGTGCCTCCTCCTCGGAACGACCCGTCCCCGAAGAGATGTGGGCGACCGACTCGTCGGTCATCGGGGTGTCGACGTAGCCCGGGCAGACGGCGTTGACGGTGACGCCGCGCTTGGCGACCTCGGCCGAGGCCGAGCGCACGAGCCCCATCACGCCGTGCTTGCTGGCGGTGTACGCCGCGATCCGCGCACCGCCTGCCTTGCTAGCCACCGAAGCGACGACAACTACCCGGCCATAGCCGTTGCTCACCATGGCGGGAAGCGACCTCCGCAGGCAGCGGAACGGCGCGGTGAGGTTGAGGTCGAGCATCCGCTGCCACTCGTCGTCGGTGGTCCTCACCAAGGGCGCCGACATCGCGGCGCCGGCGTTCACGACCAGGATCTCGACGGTGCCCCACTCGCCCTCCACCCGCGCGAACGCGGCCTCGAGCGCATCCGGGTCGAGCACGTCGGCCGGTACGACGAGCGACTCGCCCGGCAGCCCATCGGCCACCTGCTTCAAGGCGTGCTCGTTGCGGGCCACCAGCGCGACCCGGTGACCGGCCTGCGACAGCGCGAGGGCGCACGCGGCCCCGATGCCCTGCGAGGCGCCGGTGACGAGCGCGATCACCGGCGTTCCCCCTCCGCAACGTCATGCGTTGTGGTCGCTCGAACGACCAGCTCGCATGACGTCCCGGGCTGGCTCATCGGAAGGCCCGGATGCCGGTGAGGTCGGCCCCGATCGAGAGCAGGTGCATCTCCTCGGTGCCCTCGTAGGTCATCACGGTCTCGAGGTTGTTCATGTGCCGCATCACCGAGTGGTCAAGGGTGATGCCGGCGCCGCCGAGCGTCGTACGCGCCTCGCGGGCGACGTCGAGGGAGGCCCGCACGTTGGCGTACTTGCCGTAGGAGACCTGGGCAGGGGTCAGCTTGCCGGCGTCCTTGAGCTGCCCGAGGCGCCAGGCCAGCAGCGACGCATTGTTGACGGCGACCGTCATCATCGCGAGCTTGCGCTGGGTCAGCTGGAACGACGCCAGCGGCACCCCGAACTGCTCGCGCTCCATCGTGTAGGACAGCGACTCCTCCAGACACGCGCGGGCCGAGCCGACGGCGCCCCAGATGATGCCGAAGCGGGCCTCGGTCAGGCACGAGAGCGGCCCCTTGAGCCCGCGCACCTCGGGGAAGACCGCATCGGCCGGCAGCCGCACGTCGTCGAAGGCGAGCTCGGCGGTGACCGACGCCCGCAGCGAGAGCTTGCGCTTGATCTTGGTCGCGCTGAAGCCCTGCGTGTCAGTGGGTACGACGAAGCCGCGGATCCCGTCATCTGTCTGGGCCCAGACGATGGCGACGTCGGCGAGAGTGCCGTTGGTGATCCACATCTTGGAGCCGTTGAGCAGCCAGTCGTCGCCGTCGCCTGAGCCGTCTCTCTTGGCATGCGTCTTCATCGACCCCGGGTCGGAGCCGGCGTCGGACTCGGTCAGGCCGAAGCAGCCGAGCGCCTCGCCGGCGGCCATCCGCGGCAGCCACTCGTCCTTCTGCTCGTCGCTGCCCCAGTGGTAGATCGCGAACATCGCCAGCGAGCCCTGCACGCTGACGAAGCTGCGCAGCCCGGCGTCGATCGCCTCGAGCTCGCGGCAGGCCACGCCGTACGCCGTGGCGCTGGTGCCGGCGCAGCCGTAGCCCTCGAGGTGCATGCCGAGCACGTTCAGCTTGCCGAGCTCGAGCGCAAGCTCGCGCGGGATCGTCGCATACTCGAAACAGTCGCCGACGTGGGGGACGACATCGTTCTGGACGAATGCGCGCACGGTGTCGCGGATGTCGCGCTCTTCGTCGGAGAGAAGGCTGTCGATCGCGAGGAAGTCGGCGGGGTTGATCTTGGTGGCGGGGGCTGCGGTCGCGGCCATGCGTGGGCCCTTCTTCTCGGATTTCTATAGATTTTCGAAGATCGAGGATTCATTGAATCAGAC
>JBPCQY010000207.1:0-3464 GCA_050997635.1 Nocardioides sp. | reverse complement strand
AGCACACCGAGGCCGCCGTGCTGGCCGAAGGCGATCGCGGTCTCCGGTGACATCACCGAGTCCATCGGCGCGGCGAGCACCGGCAGCTCGAAGCGGTAGGCATCGATCTGCCAGTCGATGCTCACCTCCTCCGGGTCGCGCGTGCGCCGGGAGGGCACGATCGCGACGTCGTCGAAAGCGTAGGCGCGCCTGGCGCGCTTGGCCTGGCCGATCTGGATCTCGGTCACGGGAGCAGGCTACAAGCGAGCTGGCGCGGCTCAGCGACCCGTGTAGTTGGGCGACTCCACCGTCATCTGCACACCGTGCGGGTGGCTCTCCGCCAGGGAGGCGCCGGTGATCCGCACGAAGCGGCCGCGCGCCTGAAGCGCGGGCACGCCGCTGGCGCCGACGTAGAACATCGACTGGCGGAGCCCACCGATCAGCTGGTGCGCGACGGCCGCGAGCGGCCCGCGGTAGGCCACCTGGCCCTCGATGCCCTCGGGGACGATCTTGTCGTCGCTGGCGACCTCGGCCTGGAAGTAGCGGTCCTTGGAGTAGGACTTCTTGCCGCGGCTCGACATCGCGCCCAGCGAGCCCATGCCGCGGTAGGACTTGAACTGCTTGCCGCCGACGAAGACCAGCTCGCCGGGGCCCTCCTCGCAGCCGGCGAGCAGCGAGCCGACCATCACTGACTCGGCGCCGGCCACGATGGCCTTCGCGATCTCGCCGGAGTGCTTGAGGCCGCCGTCAGCGATGACGGGTACGCCGGCTGGCCGGCACGCCTGCGCGGCCGCGTGCACGGCGGTCACCTGTGGGGCACCGACGCCGGTGACGACCCGGGTGGTGCAGATCGAGCCCGGCCCGACCCCGACCTTGACCGCGTCGGCCCCGGCTTCGACGAACGCCTGGGCGCCGTCGACGGTGGCGACGTTGCCGCCGATCACCTGGACGTGCCGGGTCGCCGGGTCGGTCTTGAGCCGCTGCACCATCTCCAGGAGCATCCGCACGTGGCCGTGAGCGGTGTCGGCGACGAGCACGTCGACGCCGGCCTCGATCAGCGTGGTGGCCCGCTCCCAGGCGTCGCCGAAGTAGCCGATGGCCGCGCCGACGAGCAGCCGCCCGTCGCCGTCGTACGACGCGTGCGGGAACTGCTCGCCCTTGACGAAGTCCTTGACCGTGATCAGACCCGCGAGACGACCCTCGTCGTCGACCAGCGGCAGCCGCTCGCGCTTGTGCCTGCGCAGCAGCACGGTGGCCTCCTCGCGGCTGATGCCCGGGTGCCCCGTGACCAGCGGCATCGGCGTCATCATCTCCACGACCTTGGTCGAGGCCCACTCGGCGACCGGCGTGAAGCGCAGGTCGCGGTTGGTGATGATGCCGACGAGGTGGTCGCCGGTGTCGACGACGGGGAGCCCGGAGACGCGGTACTCACCACAGATCCGGTCGAGGTCCTCCAGCGTCGCGTCGGGGCCGATGGTGACCGGGTTGGAGATGATGCCGGTCTGGGTGCGCTTGACCAGGTCGACCTGGTAGGCCTGGTCCTCGATCGACAGGTTGCGGTGCAGCACGCCGAGGCCGCCCTGTCGGGCCATCGCGATCGCCATCCGGCTCTCGGTGACGGTGTCCATCGCCGCGCTGACCAGCGGCACCCTGAGACTGATCTCGCGGGTCAGCCGCGTGGTGGTGTCGATGTCGGAGGGCGCCAACTCGGAGAAGCCGGGCAACAGCAGCACGTCGTCATAGGTCAGGCCCAGGTTGGCGAACTTCTCGGGGAGCTCCACTCCGCCATCCTACCGAGCAGTCACCCGCGAGGTGGTTACCCTTGCCGCCGTGAGCTGGCGGCGGGTCGTGTGGGCCAGCGCCGCATTCTCCGTCGTGGCGCGGTACCCCGAACTCTTCTGGCCGGTCCGCCCCGACGAGGCTGGCTTCACCCTCGTGGCGCGGGCATGGCACCCGATGCCCGACTCGCTCTACGGCACCCACTTCGTCGACCGGCCGCCGTCCCTGATCGCTCTGGTCAGGCTCTCGGACTGGCTGGGTGGCCCACTGTTCCTCCGGGTCCTCGGCGCGCTCGCGTGCGCGGCCCTGGTGCTGACGAGCGCGGCGTGCGCCCGCGCCATCTGCCGGTACGTCGGGCATCCCGGCGCGCAGGCCGACCGGGTCGCCGCGATCGCGGCGATGGTGGCCGCGGGGCTGGTCGGCAACGCCGCCATCGACCCCACGGCGGCCAAGGGCGAGATCCTGGGCATCCCGCTGGTGATGCTGTCGTGCTGGCTTGCTCTGCGGGCGCTCGAGAGCCGCTCGGCGCGTTGGGCGGCGGTCGCCGGATTTGCCGCCGTGCTCGCCCTCGGCCTGAAGCAGAACATGGCCGGCGGGCTCGTGTTCGGCGGCGTCCTGCTCGTCGGCTCCCTGCTGATCGGGCGCGTGGACGGCCGCACGTTCGCCAGGTTGGCCACCGGCGCCGCGGCGGGCGTCGCCGTACCCGTGCTGGCCACCGTCGGGTGGGCGCTGGTCGCCGGGGTCCACCTGGGCGAGGTGTGGTTCACGATCTACGGCTTCCGCGGCGCTGCCAGCCACCTCCTCGCCATGGACCAGTCCCCGTCGCTCGACGCCCGCAAGCACCACCTGGTCACCATCGCCGTGCAGTGTGGGCTGGCGCTGCTGATCGGGTGGCTGCTGCTCAACCTGGTGCCTCTGCTGCGCCGGCAGCCCGTGCTCACGCTCGCGACGTTGGCAACCCTGGCTCTCGACGCGGCGGGTGTGGTGCTCAGCGGCAGCTACTGGGCGACGTACCTGTTCGTGCTCATCCCCTCGGTCGTGATCGGCTTCGTCTTGTGCCTGACCTGCTCGGAGCGGGCCGAGCACGCACGGCCCTTCGTGCGGCGCTGGCGCACCGGCCTCTCGGCCGCCCTGGCGGCCTACGTCGCCGTCGCGAGCGTGGTCTCGCTGGTGTCGTGGGGCCGCGCGGAGGTCGGGTCGGACCACCCCGGTCACGCGGTGTACGTCGGGATCGCGATCCGGGACGTCTCGCGGCCGGGCGACTCGATCATGGTCTACGGCGGGCGCGCCGACGTGGTGATGGCGAGCGGGCTCGACGCGCCGTACGAGCACCTGTGGAGCCTGCCGATGCGCACCCTGGACCCCGACCTGTCAGAGCTCAGGTCGACGATGACCGGCCAGGACCGGCCGACCTGGTTCGTCGAGTGGCTGGGCCTGAACTCGTGGACCGGCCAGGGCGAGCGGGCCATCGCGCCGGTGCTCGCCCGGGAGTACGCCTACGCCGGCGAGGTCTGCGGCAAGCGCGTCTACCGGCTGCGCAGCGCCCCGCGCACCGACCCGACGTTCGACTGCACGAAGCCCTACACCTGGGCCGACCGCGGCACCTCCTGACGCCGACCTGTCACTTGTTGACGCCGTACGACGTCGACCCGTCACTTGTTGACGCCGTACGACGCCGACCCGTCACTTGTTGACGCCGTACGACG
>JBPCQY010000198.1:0-7209 GCA_050997635.1 Nocardioides sp. | reverse complement strand
CCTGAGCTGCTCTCGACCCCTCTCGACGACCCGTTCACGCCCGAGCGGGGGGTGGTGCCGGCAAGGGGGGGGGAGCGGGGGCGGAGCCAGCGGACCTCCCACCGGCTCGGGCGCTGCGACGGCGACGACGGCGTGTGTGCGGGTGTGGAGTTCCGCTCCCCGCGGTCGCTGGTCGCCGAGCTGACCGACACCGTCGAGGACGACCCCTGGTCGCCCGACGCGTTGGCGTGGCCGCTGCTCGAGGTGATCGATGCACACCTCGACGCGCCCTGGGCCACCACCCTCGCCCGACACCTCGGTCACTTCGACACCGGTGAGGAGGCCGAGCTCCGCCTCGGCCGTCGTTACGCCGTGGCCCGCCGCCTCGCAGGACTGTTCGCGTCGTACGCCGCACAGCGCCCGGGCCTGCTCGCCGACTGGCTCGACGGGCGCGAGATCGACGGGCTCGGCGGCGCGCTCGACCACGACCTCACCTGGCAGCCGCCGCTGTGGCGGGCCCTGGTCGAGGTGGTGCCCGCCCCGCCGCCCCACGAGCGCCACGCCGAGGCCCTCGCCCGGCTGCGGGAGGGGCCGGTCGAGCTCCCCGCGCGGCTCTCGCTGTTCGGCCACACCCGGCTGCCCGTCACCGAGGTCGAGCTGCTCGACGCGCTGGCCCACCACCACGACGTGCACCTGTGGCTACCGCATCCCAGCGACCTGCTCTGGCGCGCGCTGGCCGGCGGCCCCGGCCCGGGGCGCCGCCGCGACGACACCAGCCACCACCGGGTCGACCACCCGCTGCTCGCGGCGCTCGGCCGCGACGGCCGCCACCTCCAGACGGCGCTCTCGACGGTGACCGAGGCGGACGACGTCGCCTACCCGGGCCCCGCGCGACCCGACACCCTCCTGGGGTGGTTGCAGGCCGACCTGGCCGCCAACGCCGTGCGTCCGGAGGGGAGGGTGCCGGCCGCCGCCGACCGCTCGGTGCAGGTGCACCGTTGCCACGGGGTCGCTCGCCAGGTCGAGGTGCTGCGCGAGGTGTTGCTCGGCATCCTCGCCGACGACCCGACGCTCGAGCCGCGCGACGTGCTCGTGATGTGTCCCGACATCGACACCTATGCGCCGCTGATCGGGGCCGGGTTCGGGCTCGGCGACGTCGTCGCCGACGGACACCCGGCCCACCGGCTGCGGGTGCTGCTGGCCGACCGGGCACTCTCGCGCACCAACCCGCTCCTGGCCGTCGCGGCCCAGCTGCTCGACCTCGCCGGCGGCCGGGCCACCGCGAGCCAGGTGCTCGACCTTGCCGAGGCACCCCCCGTCCGCCGCCGCTTCGGCTTCACCGACGACGACCTCGACACCCTCGCGGCGTGGGTCCGCGAGGCCGGCATCCGCTGGGGCTTCGACCCGGCTCATCGCGAGCCCTTCGGACTGGGCCGGATCGTGCACAACACCTGGCGCTTCGGGCTCGACCGCGTGCTGGCCGGCGTCGCGATGAGCGCGGACGCGACGGCCTGGCTCGACGTGGCGCTGCCCCTCGACGACGTCGGCAGCAACCGGGTCGAGCTGGCCGGTCGCGTCGCCGAGCTGCTCGACCGGCTGATCGCGGCCACCGACCGACTCACCGGTGCCCGGCCCCTCGGCGAGTGGATGACCGCGCTCACCGACGCACTCGATGCCCTCACCGACGTGCCGCGGGCCGACCGGTGGCAGGTCTCCCAGGCACACCGCGAGCTGGCCGGCGTCACCGAGGGTGCCGGTGAGCGGGCCGAGGTATCCCTGCGGCTGCCCGACGTGGGTTCCCTGCTCGGCGAGCGTCTCGCCGGCCGTCCGACCCGAGCCAACTTCCGGTCCGGCACGCTCACGGTCTGCACGATGGTGCCGATGCGGTCGGTGCCCCATCGGGTCGTGTGCCTGGTCGGCCTCGACGACGGCGTCTTCCCACGCGTCGGGGCCCTCGACGGCGACGACGTGTTGGCGCGCGACCCGGTCACCGGCGAGCGCGACGTGCGCTCGGAGGACCGGCAGCTCCTGCTCGACGCGATCGGGGCCGCCACCGAGTCCCTCGTGGTCACCTACACCGGCGCCGACGAGCACACCGGCCGACCGCGGCCACCCTCCGTACCCCTCGGTGAGCTGCTCGACGCCCTCGACCAGACGTCGACCGAGCCGGTGCGCGAGCGGGTCGTCGTACGCCATCCGCTGCAGCCGTTCGACGCGCGCAACCTGACGCCGGGAGCCCTCGGCACCCCCGAGGCGTTCACCTTTGACCGCACCCTGCTCGCCGCCGCCCGCGCCGCCGCCACCACGCGTCCGGTGCCCCCGCCGTTCCTGGCCGAGCCGTTGGCCGCATCCTCGTCCGGTGATGTCGCCCTCGACGACCTGGTGAGCTTCCTGCGCGACCCGGTGACCGGGTTCTTCCGCGCCCTCGACGTGACCCTGCCGTGGGAGGTCGACGGCGTCAGCGACGCCATGCCGGTCGAGATCGACGCGCTCGAGTCGTGGGGCGTGGGCGACCGGATGCTCGCCGACATGCTCAGCGGCGTCCATCCCGACCAGGCGCTGGGCCTCGAGTGGCGCCGCGGCGCCCTCCCGCCGGGTCAGCTCGGCTGGCGCGCGGCGCAGCGGATCCGTGAGCAGGCCATGCAGCTGGCCATCGCCGCCCTCACCCATCGCCAGGTGGCCGCGCGCAGCCACGACGTCGACGTCGACCTCGGCGACGGGCGCCGCCTGACCGGCACCGTCGGCCCGGTGTACGACGGCCGGCTGGTCGACGTCGGTTTCTCACGGCTCGACGCCAAGCAGCTGATCCGCGCCTGGGCCCGGATGGTCGCGCTCGCGGCCCACGACCCCGACCACCACTGGACCGCCCTCACGATCGGCCGCCCTCCGCGCGGCAACCGGCCCGTCCAGCGGCTGCTCGGCCCGGTGCCCGAGGCTCCCGACGCCCTGCTGCGGGGGCTGGTGGCGATCTACGACGCGGGTCGTCGCGAGCCCCTGCCGCTGCCCACCAAGACCTCCTTCGCCTGGGCCTCGGCCCGCTACGTCGGCGACGACCCGCGCGCCGCGGCAGAGCGCCGTTGGAAGTCCAACAACTACCCCGGTGAGGATGCCGCTCCCGCCCACGCCCGGGTCTGGGGCGAGCACGCCCCGCTGACCGCGCTGCTCGACGTACCCCGACCCGACGAGGTGGTGCCCGGCGAGGACACCCGCCTGGGCGCCTGGGCCGCCCGGCTCTGGCTGCCGCTGCTGGGCGCCGAGCGGAGTGCGCTGTGATGGAGCCGTTCGACCTCCTCGGCGACCTGCCCCGTCCCGGCACCACGACGGTGATCGAGGCCAGCGCCGGCACCGGCAAGACCTTCGCCCTGGCCGGCCTGGTCACCCGCTACGTCGCCGAGGGCGTCGCTCCGCTCGACGAGATGCTCCTGGTGACCTTCGGCCGCGCGGCCAGCCAGGAGCTGCGCGAGCGGGTCCGTGGGGCTCTGGTCGAGGCGGCCCGCGCGCTCGACGGGCCGGCGTACGACGGCGACAACGCGCTGCTGCGCCACCTCGTCGCCGGCACCGACGAGCGGCGCGAAGCCCGGCGGGCCAACCTGCGCGATGCGCTCGCCGGCTTCGACAGCGCCACCATTGCCACCACCCATCAGTTCTGTCAGCTCGTGCTGGGCTCCCTCGGCGTGGCCGGTGACTCCGACGCCGGCGTGACCCTGGTCGAGAGCCTCGACGAGGTGGTCACCGAGATCGTCGACGACCTCTATCTGGCCCGCTTCGGCGACGACAAGGACGTGCCCGCGCTCACCCGCAAGGACGCCCTGACCCTCGCCCTCGACGTGGTCGCCAACCCCCACGTCACCCTCACTCCCGCCGAGCCCCACACCGACCTGGGTGTGGCCCGGGTGCGGTTCGCCCACGACGTGCTCGCCGAGCTCGAGCGGCGCAAGCGCCGCCTGGGCATCCTGGGGTACGACGACCTGCTGACCCGGCTCGCCGACGCCCTGGCCGCCGACGACGCGCCCGCCCGCGAGCGGATGCGCGGCCGCTGGTCGATCGTGATGGTCGACGAGTTCCAAGACACCGACCCGGTGCAGTGGCGGGTGCTGCAGCGGGCGTTCGACGGGCACGCCACGGTGGTGCTGATCGGCGACCCGAAGCAGGCGATCTACGCCTTCCGGGGTGGCGACGTCGTAACCTACCTCGAGGCGGCCCGCGGCCGCGACCAGCGCACGCTCGCGACCAACTGGCGCAGCGACGCGCCGCTGGTGGCCGCCACGCACGCCGTCCTCGACGGGGCTGCCCTCGGGCATGCCGACATCCTGGTGCGTCCGATCCAGGCCCACCGCCCCGACCACCGGCTGGCCGGCGCGCCCCACAACGCGCCGTTCCGCCTGCGCGTGGTCACCCGCGACCAGTTCGGCCTGCGTGGCACCAAGACCATCGCCATCGATGCGCTGCGTGACCACATCGCCGCCGACCTGGCCGCCGATGTGTTGGCCCTGCTCGCCTCCGACGCCACCTGGGACGGGCGGCCGGTGCAGGCAGGCGACGTGGCCGTGATCGTGGAGGCCCACCGCGACGCGCGAGCCTGCCGCGACGGGCTGGCCGCCGCCGGCGTACCCGCCGTCTACACCGGCGACAGCGACGTGTTCGCATCCCGAGCGGCGGCCGACTGGCTGTGCCTGCTCGAGGCGTTCGAGCAGCCGCACCGCAGCGGTCTGGTGCGCGCCGCCGCGACCACCCTGTGGTTCGGTGAGACCGCGGCCGGTCTCGCGGCCGGCGGCGACGCCGTCACCGACCGCGTCGCCGAGACGATCCGCACCTGGGCAGACCACGTGCGGCTGCACGGGGTGGCGGCCGTGCTCGAGGCGGCGGTGGCCGCGGGGCTCTCGGCCCGGGTGCTGGGCTGGCAGGGTGGCGAGCGGCACCTGACCGACCTGGCGCACCTCACCGAGCTGATGCACGAGACCGCCCAGCGCGAGCGGTTCGGGCTGCCAGCGCTGCTCGACTGGCTGCGCACCCAGACCACCGAGCGGGCCAGCGCCGCCGAACGCAGCCGCCGCCTCGACAGCGACGCGTCGGCCGTCCAGATCATGACGGTCTGGGTCAGCAAGGGCCTGCAGTACCCCCTGGTCTACCTGCCCTTCGCCTTCAACCGCTATGTCCCCGAACCCACCAACGTGCTCTACCACCGCGGCGCCGAGCGCTGCCTCGACATCGGCGGCCCGGCCGAGCGGTCCCGCGACATCGACCGGCTCGGGCGCGAGGAGGCCGCCTCCGACGACAGCCGGCTCACCTACGTCGCCCTGACCCGCGCGCAGTCGCAGGTGGTCGCCTGGTGGGCCCCGTCGTGGAACGAGCCCAACGGCGGCCTGTCCCGGCTGCTGCGCGGACGCGGCCGCGGTGAGTCGGTGGTGCCGGTCCAGCTCGAGAAGCCACCCACCGACGTCGATGCCATCGCGTTGATGCGGCGCTGGGAGGCAGCGGGCGGCCCGGTCGTCGAGCGGTCGGAGGTGGTCGACGCCCCGGCACCGGCGCTTCCCGGGCAGCCGCGCGAGCTCGCCGTACGCAGCTTCGAGCGGGTCATCGACGTCGGCTGGCGGCGTACGTCGTACTCCGGGCTGGTCCGAGCCGCCACCCCGGCCGCGGGCGTGGCCAGTGAGCCGGAGACCCTCGACACCGACGACGAGACGCTCGACGTGGCCGTGCCTCCCGTCGCCTCGCACTCCCCGGGAGCCGAGCTGCTCTCGCCGATGGGCGACCTGCCGTCCGGGGCCGACTTCGGGTCGCTGGTGCACGCCGTCCTCGAGGTGGCCGACCCGCGCGCCGAAGACCTGCTCGACGAGCTGACCCGCCACGTGCGCGACCAGCTCGTGCGCTACCCGGTCGACGTGGCGCCCGAGACGCTGGCCGCCGCGCTGGTGCCGCTGCACGACACCCCGCTCGGGCCGCTGGCGCCGGGGGTCTGCCTGCGCGACCTCGGTCTGCGGGACCGGCTTCGCGAGCTCGACTTCGAGATCCCGCTGGCGGGGGGCGACCGCGGCCCCTGGCCCGACGTACGCCTGGCCGACGTGGCCGACCTGCTCGACGCGCACCTCGACACCGGCGACCCCATCGCGCCGTACGCCCGGAGGCTGCGCGAGCCCGGCCTCGGCGACCAGCCGTTGCGCGGCTACCTCTCGGGCTCCATCGACGTGGTGCTGCGCATCGACGGACCGCGCTACCTCGTGGTCGACTACAAGACCAACCACCTCGGTGGCGACGACGGGCCGCTGACGGCCGCCGACTACGCGCCCGACCGGATGGCCGAGGCGATGCTGCACTCCGACTACCCGCTCCAGGCGCTGCTGTACGCCGTGGTCGTGCACCGCTACCTGCGCTGGCGCCAGCCCGGGTACGACCCGGCGCGCCACCTCGGCGGCGTCCTCTACCTCTACCTGCGGGGCATGTGCGGAGCCGACACACCCATCACCGACGGCCACCCGGCCGGCGTGTTCAGCTGGCATCCGCCCGCCGCCCTCGTCACCGCACTCTCCGACCTCGTCGACGGGAGGAGCAGATGACCGAGATCCTCGACGACCCGTACGCCGCACGCCTGGCCCGCGGCGCGAGCGGCCTGCTGCGCGACTTCAACCAGGCCGGAGTGCTCGACGCCGCCGACGTCCACGTCGCGAGCCGACTGACGGCACTGGCCGGCGAGGGCGACGAGCGGGTCGCCCTGGCCCTCGCGCTCGCGGTGCGAGCGGTGCGCCACGGGTCCATCTGTGTCGACCTGCGGGCGGTGCGCGAAGACGTCGCTGTCGATGGAGCCCAGCTGCCGTGGCCCGACACCGATGCCTGGCTGGCGGCCGTGACCGCCAGCCCGGTGCTGGGCGAGCCGCCCGTGCTGCGGCTCGAGGAGGGTCGGCTGCTCTACCTCGACCGCTACTGGCGCGAGGAGCAGCAGGTCTGCCGCGACCTCGTGGGCCGCAGCGACCCGGTCGCCGCCGATCCGCCAGCCGCCGTGCTGGCCGAGCTGTTCCCGCCCGGCCCGGCGCAGCAGGCGCAGAGCGCCGCAGCCCGGCGCGCGCTCACCCACGCCACCAGCGTGCTGACCGGCGGCCCGGGCACCGGCAAGACCACGACCGTCGCCCGCATCCTCGCGCTCCTGACCGACGACGCCGAGCGCGCCGGGCGCCCGCGGCTGCGGATCGCCCTGGCCGCCCCCACCGGCAAGGCCGCCGCGCGGTTGCAGCAGGC
>JBPCQY010000190.1:0-3216 GCA_050997635.1 Nocardioides sp. | reverse complement strand
CGCTCGGCGGCGACCAGCATCATGCAGAACACGGGTACGGCGGGGCCGCTGATGGTCATGCTCGTGGTGACCTCGCCGAGCGGGATGTCCTTGAACAGCCGGTCCATGTCGGCGGCGGAGTCGATGGCGACACAGCAGTGGCCGACCTCGCCGAGCGCCTTGGGGTCGTCGGAGTCGCGCCCCATCAGGGTCGGCATGTCGAAGGCCACGCTCAGGCCGCCGCCGCCGCGCTGCAGGATCATCCGGTAGCGCTCGTTGGTCTGCTCGGCGTTGCCGAAGCCGGCGAACTGACGGATCGTCCAGGTCCGGCCACGGTAGCCCGTGGGGTAGAGGCCGCGGGTGAACGGGAACTCGCCCGGCCACTCCGCTCCGTCCTCCCCGTCTGCCGGGCCGTACGCCGGCTCGACCTCGAGGCCGCTCAGCGTCGTGAAGTCGGCCTCGCGGACCCGGCCCTTCGCGAGGGCGTCGTCGTAGCGGGCCTGCCAGCGGGAACGTGCGGTGTCGTCGGCCATACCGTAGATAGTAGGGCGCCCTACTATCTCGAGCCAGTCGAGAGCATCCCGGCGACGACGTCACCGGCCCCGGACGAGGCAAGACCGGGGAACAGCAGGCGCGTTGCGCCATCGTCCGGATGGCTCATCTGGTCCATGGCCAGTGCCATCAGGCACAGGCGACGCACCTGTGGGCGGGCCACTCCGACCGTCCCGGCGATCATGCGTACGACGGCGGGCGGGATGCGCTGCGGCTCGTCGGGCCAACCGAGCGCGGCCATCACGGACTGGGCGAGCTGGTGCAGCGTCAGAGGCTCGGGACCGACCAGGTCGAGCGTCCGGCCGCGCAACCCGGGATCCTCGACGGCACGAACGACGACCGCCGCCACCTCGTGGACGTCGACCCACGGGATCGGGTTGTCGCCCCTGGCCAGCACCCGGGGGCGCCGACCCCGCCCGGCACTGGCTCGGAGGATCTCTACCCAGGTCTGCACAAAGGCAGCGGGTCTGATGATCGTGGCCGGACAGCCCGAGTCGGAGAGGCGGCGCTCGGCGGCGTGCTTCATCCGGGCCAGCTCGAAGCTGGCGTCGGCCGCCGCGCCGGCGACCGACAGCAAGACGACCTCGGCGCCGTGGCGGCCGGCCGCGTCGACCAGGACCGCGTTGCCGTCCCGATCGACCGATGCCGGGCTCACCCGGCCGTGGCCGACCAGTCCCTGAATGGCCGACACCACGACCGTCACGTTGCGCATCGCCTCGCCCACGGTGGCCGCGTCGCGCACGTCGCCCTGCACGAGATCGACGCGTGGATCGACGCGTGGATGCCCCAGACCGGCTGATCACCCTGACCTGACGACCAGACTCCGCGAGATCGTGCGCCACGAGCCGACCGAGCCGACCGGTGCCACCGGCCACGAGGATCATGGTCCGGTGCCGGTCAGGTGCGCGACGGCCTCGTCGGCGGTCGTCGCGTCGGCGTCGACCGGCTCGACGAAGAACCGCGCGGATCTGGCCCGGCCCTCGGTGACCTCGAAGACGATCACCCCTCGCATCAGATGGATGCCACCGTCGGTCCGGGTGCCACGCATTTCCCACTCGCTCCACACTCGGTCACCCTCGGCCGAGGAGCTGAGGACCTCCACCCTGAGATCGGGCACCGCCGCGAAGATGCCCGTCCAATTCCGACGAACCTGGTCGGTTCCGACGAACTCCCGTGACCGATGACAGGGGTTGGTCAACACGTAGTCGTCGTGGAAGCAGGCGACGATCGCGTCGAGGTCGTGCGCGTTGGTGACCTCGACCAGGCGCGCCACGAAGTTCTGGAGATCCATGCCATCGCCTCATTTTTGTTACAGTTTACTGTAATGAATACTCGAGTGTGCTCCCGATGACCGCTCCGGTCAAGAGCCGTCGGTACGACGCGTCGCGCAGGCAGGCGCAGGCGCGGGAACGCCGTGCCCGCGTCCTCGACGCGGCGTGGGAGCTGTTCCAGACCAACGGGTACGCCGCGACCACGGTGGGCGCCGTGGCCAGCCGGGCCGCCGTCTCCGAGGAGACGGTCTACAAGACGTTCGGAGGGAAGTCCGGACTGGTCCGCGAGCTACGCCTCCGCGCCCTCCAGGGGTCGGGGACCCTGCAGGCCGAGACCCGATCGGACCGGCTGCGCCACCACGACGACCCGGTCCGGATCGTGCGCGGCTGGGCACGGCTCGCCGCCGAGGTGGCCCCGCTGGTCTGCCCGGTCCTCCTGCTCGTCCGCGATGCCGCTCTCGCGGACCCGGGGATGCGCGCGCTGGCGGCCGAGCTCGACGACGAACGACGGGTCCGGATGGCCGAGAACGCCGTCGTACTGCACCGTGCAGGACATCTTCGGCGTGGCCTCGGCGTGGAGCGGGCGACCGACATCTTGTTCGCGGCGAGCTCCCCCGAGATGTTCGAGCTGCTCGTGCTGCGCTGCGGGTGGGACCTACCGCGCTACTCCCGCCATCTCGAGGACACCTTGCGAGCCGCCTTGTTGCGCCCGCGGACCTCCACCTCGTAGGCCCGGGGACAGCGCGGTCTCCGCCCGCCGTACGGCGTCGGCGGTGGTCATCTCACTCGGAGTCGCCGGCGTCGCGGCGGACGGGCTGGAGCAGCGCCGACAGCTGCCCGAGTTGCTCCTCGTCGAGCGAGCCGAGCGCGAAGTCCGCGCCGACCAGGTCGGCGGTCGCGACCTCGACCAGGACGCGTCCGGCGTCGGTGATCTCGGCGAGCACGGCCCGGCCGTCGGCCGGGTGCGGGCGTCGTACGACGAGGCGGTCGGCCTCGAGCCGCTGCACGATCGAGGTGATCGAGGTGGGGTGCACCTGCAGCCGCTCCCCCATCTTCCCCAACGGCAGCGAGCCGCGCGAGGAGAAGCAGAGCAGCACCAGCGCCTCGTAGCGGGCGAAGGTGAGCCCGTGCGGGCGCAGGATCACGTCGAGCCGGCCGAGCACCAGCTGCTGGACCCGCATCAGCGAGGTCACCGCGTGCATCGCCGGGACGCCGTCCCAGCGCCGACCCCACTGCCGAGCCGCCTCGTCGATCGGGTCGAACGGCAGACCGGGCATGGCAGGGAGCCTAGTAGAGCGTCGCGGCTAAGTTTCGGGGGTAGAGGTGGCGGAGTTTGGTGCGGGCGTCGTCGGTGGTGAATTGCCAGTCGACTTGACGTTGGTCGGTGTTGGTGGCGTGCTGCCACGCGGCGAGT
>JBPCQY010000020.1:0-8099 GCA_050997635.1 Nocardioides sp. | reverse complement strand
GAGGACGTTGCCGCCCATGACGTAGAGGGTCTCCTGCAGGGCGCGGCTGTAGGTGGTTGCGAAGCCGGACAGCAAGATGTCGCGGATGTCGTCGTACGCCGCGTTCCAGTCCACCCCCTCCGTGCTGCCGTCGGCCGGTGCGTAGCGCCAGCGGGCGGTGAGCGAGGTGGCCATGATCCGGTCGTCGGTCTCCTGGAGCGTCGTGTACTCATCCTTGAGGAAGCCCATGAACTCCGAGCCGGTGGACTTCAGCACCGTCAGGTCCGACAGGCCCGAGACCACCCAGACGCGCTGGCCGTCGCCGCGGCCGTCGACGGTCACGACGCAGGTGCGGGTGTCGGTGCCGCGGCGGACGAAGGAGTGGTCGTGGCCCTGCTTGTCATCGGGGCCGTCGACGGGGATCCGGTCCCAGGCGTACTCCTCCACCATGATCTGGGCCGTGGTGGCGGCGGGGGCGGCGTCGAGGAAGTGGGTGCCGAGGGCGATCGCGTAGTCCTCGGGCGAGGTGACGCCGTGCTCCAAGGCATAGGCGAAGGAGGTGTTCTTCTGGGTGTCGGTCGGAAGTACGTCGGCCTGGTCACCGTCGGTGTGGGCGGCCGTGAAGTCGCCGCGCAACGCGGTCGAGACACTGAGGTCGCGGATCTCGTGCCGGTCGGTGTCGCGGTAGATCCGCACCACCCGGTTCTCGGCCTTGCCGTACTGATTTGCTCCGAGGACGATGGCCATGGTCAGGCTCCTAGCGGCGTCCGGTCCCCCGCGGCCGGGACCGGAGCCAATCGCTGGCTGAACTGCGCGCTTCCACAAAGTGGAAACAGAATACCGACTGATGGAAGACCCTAGGGGGCGATGTGACCTTCGTCAACCCCCAGTTTCCGAGCTGTCGTCCGCGTACCTCAGCTGCGCACGGGCCGGGCCAGCGCGGTCAGACCCTCGGGGTCGAGCCCGGTCGCAGCCAGGACCTCGGCGGCCGTGAGTGCGCCGCAGTCGACCCCGCGCAGCACGAAGTCGGCCAGGGCCCGCGCCGTCGCGGGTTCGTCGAGGATCCCGCCACCGGTCTGGGTGAGGTAGCGGCGCAGCCGGTCCGCGGCCCGCGCGAAGCCGTCGCGGTAGAACGCGTACGTCGCGGCGAAGCGCGTCGGGAGCTGGGCGGGATGCAGGTCCCAGCCCTGGTAGTAGCCCCGCTCGAGCGAGCGTCGTACCAGCCGGGCGTGCAGCGCCCAGCCTCGTCGTACGTCCTCGGCCTCGCCGACGGGGAGGATGTTGGTCGAGCCGTCCGAGAGGCGTACGCCGGTCCCGGCGGCCGCGGCCTGCATGACCAGCTTGGCGTGGTCGGCGACCGGATGCTCCATCGACTGGTACTCGGCGGCGATGCCGCAGAAGGCGGAGTAGTCATAGGTGCCGTAGTGCAGGGCGGTGCAGCGGCGGTCGGCGGCATGGATCATCCGGGCCACCAGCGCGGTGCCATCGGGCCCGAGGATCGACTGAGGTGTCTCCACCTGGATCTCGAACCCGAGCCGACGGTCGGGAAGTCCCAGGGCCTGTTCGAGCCGGCCGCAGGCGTGCACCATCGCCTCGACCTGCTCGACCGCGGTGACCTTGGGCAGCGTGACGACGAACCCGTCCAGGCTGCCGCCGGCCTCCAGCAGCCCCGCGAGGAACCCGGTGAGGGTGCGCACGCCGCGGGCGCGGGTGGGTCCCTCGAAGCTCTTGAACCGGATCCCGAAGAAGGGTGGGGCGGTGCCGGCGTCCTGGGCGCGGGCGAGCGCGGCCGAGGCGGTGGCGACGTGGCCGTCCTCCTCGTCGTCGAGCCGCGCGCCGTACCCGTCCTCGAAGTCGATCCGGAGGTCCTCGATCGGCTCGACCGCGAGCTTGGCCCGGACCAGCGGCACCAGGTCCGTTGCCCGGTCCCCGAGGATCTCCTCGAGCAGGTCGGGATGCTGCTCGACGATCTCCAGCGCCCGGCGGCCCCAGGTGGGCGCCAGGTCGTCGGCGAAGACGTCGGCGGGCACGTAGACGGTGTGCACGGGCTGACGCCCCGGGCGTTCGCCCGGAAAGCCCGTCACCAGGGCACGGTCGGCGCCGGCGAGGCGCTGGTCGAGCTCGGCGGTCAGGTCCGAGGTGAGGCGCTGGGTGTCCACATCATCTCCTCGGTTCCAGTCAGCGGATAACATATTCCATCTGCCGGAAATTACCACCCAGGGCCGTCGTGCGGTGCCACGAGCGGTGAGTGAGCCACCGTTGACCGCCCCGTCTCACTCCTCGCCGGCGATGAACGCCTCGACGCGGCGGCGACCCTCGTCGTCGGGCAGCTGCACCGGCGGGCTCTTCATGAAGTACGACGACGCGCTGATGATCGGGCCACCCAGACCGCGGTCCTTGGCGATCTTCGCGGCGCGGATCGCGTCGATGATGATGCCGGCCGAGTTGGGGGAGTCCCAGACCTCGAGCTTGTACTCCATGTTCAGCGGGACGTCGCCGAACGCGCGGCCCTCGAGGCGGACGTAGGCCCACTTGCGGTCGTCGAGCCACGCGACGTAGTCCGAGGGGCCGATGTGCACGTTGCGGGGTGCGATCTCGTGCTTCATGTTCGAGGTCACCGACTGGGTCTTGGAGATCTTCTTCGACTCGAGGCGATCGCGCTCGAGCATGTTCTTGAAGTCCATGTTGCCGCCGACGTTGAGCTGGTAGGTCCGGTCGAGCATCACGCCTCGGTCCTCGAACAGCTTGGCCAGCACCCGGTGGGTGATGGTCGCGCCGACCTGGCTCTTGATGTCGTCGCCGATGATCGGGATGCCGGCGTCCTCGAACTTCTTGGCCCACTCGGGGTCGGAGGCGATGAACACCGGGAGGGCGTTGACGAAGGCCACGCCGGCGTCGATCGCGCACTGGGCGTAGAACTTGTCGGCCGCCTCCGAGCCCACCGGGAGGTAGGAGACGAGTACGTCGGCTCCGGTCTCCTGGAGCACCTTCACCACGTCGACCGGGTCGGCGTCGGACTCCTCGATGGTCTCGAGGTAGTACTTGCCCAGACCGTCGAGCGTGTGACCGCGCTGCACGGTGACGCCCAGCGGGGCGACGTCGCAGATCCGGATGGTGTTGTTCTCCGAGGCGGTGGTGGCCTCGGCCAGGTCGAAGCCGACCTTCTTGGCGTCGACGTCGAACGCCGCGACGAACTCCACGTCGTGGACGTGGTAGTCACCGAAGGTCACGTGCATCAGACCCGGAACCACGCCGTCTGGGTCGGCGTCCTTGTAGTACTCCACGCCCTGGATCAACGAGGTGGCGCAGTTGCCCACGCCCACGATTGCTACCTTGACCGAACCCATGGGGCTCCCTTCCTGTTGTGCCGTGCCTGCTGGCTGCTGGCAGATTGTTGGTGTTACTGGGGACTGCTCGTGCTGATGGGGGCACTGGTGCCCCCGGATGGTGGGGTGCGCTCGGCGTTGATCAGATCCGAGAGCCAGCGCACCTCGCGCTCGACGGACTCGATGGAGTGTCGGCGCAGCTCACTGAGGTAGCGGTCGTCGCCCCCGGCGGCGTGCCGGGCGCGGTCGAGCCGCTCCTGCAGTCGCGACCGGCGCCCCTCCAGGATCCGCAGCCGCACTGCGGAGTCGGTGCGGGAGAAGAACGCGAACCTGAGGTTGAAGTTGTCGTCCTCCCACGCGGAGGGGCCGTCGTCGGTGATCTCCTCGCCGAAGTAGGCTCGTCCGGCCGGGGTGATCTGGTAGACGATCCGCTGCCGACGAGACACGCCCACGGTGGCCGAGGTGACCTCGGTGATCCACCCGGCCCGCAGCATCCGCTTGAGCGCGGGGTACAGCGAGCCGTAGGAGAGCAGGCGGCCCCAGCCGAGGAGGAGGTTGACCCGCTTGCGGAGCTCGTAGCCGTGCAGGGGCGTCTCGTGGAGCAGGCCGAGCACGGCCATCTCCAGAGTCGCTGCCTTGCTGGCGGCCATGGTGCGGTGTCTCCCCGGTTGTGTCGGTTCGTTCTATCGCGCCAATCTATCACCTCGATATATCGCCCGCGAACCCCCGGGCGTGTCGCCGTCGCGAGTCGGCTCGTCGCCCCCACCGCCCGACACGTACCCTCGTGCCAGACGCTTGGGTCCGACGCGCCGCGCGCGCCTGGCCCCGGGTGCGGCCCGACCCCCTGAACCGCCCTGGAGACATCCTGCGATGAGTGACTCGCGCCGCAACCGCGCGCCCGCCCCGAAGAAGAGGGCAGCGTCGGGCCGCAAGGCCAGCAAGAAACCCCGCACTCCCAAGCGGCGGATCCTCGGCGTCCTGAAGTGGCTGCTGATCCTGTGCCTGGTGGGCGCCCTGGGTCTGATGGGGCTGTTCGTGATCGCCTACAAGACCATCTCGGTGCCCAACCCCAACCGGGACTTCCAGACCCAGACGTCGTTCGTCTACTACTCCGACGGCAAGTCCGAGCTCGGAAAGTTCGCGACCCAGAACCGCACCGTCCTCTCCTTCAAGCAGATGCCGCAGAGCATCAAGGACGCCGTCGTCGCCGCCGAGGACCGCACGTTCTACACCAACAGCGGCATCGACCCCAAAGGCATCATCCGGGCCGCCTTCAACGACGCCCGCGGCGGCGCGACCCAGGGTGCCTCGACGATCACCCAGCAGTACGTCAAGATCCTGTACCTGACCCAGGAACGCTCGATCAAACGCAAGATCAAGGAAGCGATCCTGTCGCTGAAGATCCAGAAGAGCCAGAGCAAGCAGGAGATCCTGCAGGGTTACCTCAACACCATCTACTTCGGCCGAGGGGCGTACGGCGTGCAGGCCGCGGCGCGTGCGTACTTCGACGTCGACGCCAAGGACCTCACCCTCCAGCAGAGTGCCGTCCTGGCCAGTGTGGTGAACAACCCGACCGACTTCGACCCCGCCAACGGCAGGTCCCACAAGCGCGCCCTGCTGCACCGCTACCGCTACGTGCTCGACGGGATGGCCCAGCTGGGCAACATCACCGCGCACCGGGGTAACCGGGCCGGCAAGCACCTGCCGAGGTTCCCCAAGATCGCGGTGGAGAGCCAGAACGGTGGCCAGAAGGGCCACATGCTCAAGCTGGTCCGCGACGAGCTGCACGCCATGCACATCAGCGACGACCTGATCGACGGCGGTGGCCTGCGGATCACGACCACGTTCACGCCCAAGGCGATGCAGGCCGCGGCCGACGGGGTGCACTCGGTGCGTCCGAAGGGGGTCAGCGACAAGGACCTCCACGTCGCGGTCGCCTCGGTCGAGCCCGGCACCGGCGCCCTCCGCGGGTTCTACGGTGGGCAGGACTACCTGCGCTCGCAGATCAACTGGGCCGTTGCGGGGGGCATGGTCGGGTCGACGTTCAAGCCGGTCTCCCTGGCCGCCGCGATCCAGGACGGCTACTCCCTCAAGAGCACCTGGCAGGGCAACTCGCCGTACACCTTCCCCGACGGCCTCACGGTGCAGAACGAGGGTTCCGGCACGGGCACCAACTACGGCAGCAACGTGAGCTCGATCTTCGCGATGCAGGAGTCGATCAACACCGCCTTCGTCGACATGACCAACTCGATGAAGGACGGGCCCCAGAAGGTGCTCACGATGGCCAACAAGATGGGCATCCCGCCCAAGCAGGCCGACCAGAGCTCCCCCGGCCTCCCGTCGTCCACGCGTGACCTCGACGCCGATGCGCTGATCACCCTCGGCAAGGCCCGCGTCAGTCCGATCAACATGGCCAACACCTATGCCACGCTGGCCGACGGTGGGCAGCGGGCCGACGTCCACGTGATCGACAGCGTCACGACCGCGGACGGGCACAAGATCTACCAGTACAAGCAGCACACCGACCAGGCGCTCGACACCGGCATCTCCTCCGACGTCACCTATGCGATGCAGCAGGTGGTGCTGCACGGCACCGGTGCGAACGCCCAGGCGCTCGGCCGGCCGGTCGCCGGCAAGACCGGCACCGCGACCGCCCCGAGCAAGGTGGGTCCCGACCACGTGTCCTCGTCCTGGTTCGTCGGGTTCACCCCGCAGCTCTCGACGGCGGTCATGTACGTCCGTGGTGACGGCGACAACCCCCTCGACCGGAACTTCCTGCCGCCGTTCAACGGCGCGGTCGGCTACTTCGGTGCCGGCTACCCGACGGCGACCTGGACGGCCGTGATGAAGGAGGACCTCGCCGGCCAGCCCATCGAGAAGTTCCCGCCGCCGGCCTACGTCACCGCCGACCCGCCCGAGTCCGGCCACGCGGCCACGACGCCACCGCCACCACCGCCACCACCGCCGCCGCCGCCGTCGACCCACCACACCACGCGGCCGCCGTCGCACCCGCCCACCTCGACCGCACCGACGACCTCGGCGCCCACCACGACCGCACCGACGACCTCGGCGCCCACCACGACCGCACCGACGACCTCGGCGCCCACCACGACCGCACCGACGACCTCGGCCCCGACGACCAGCCCGCCGACGACCAGCTCGTCGCCGTCGAAGTCGGGTGCTCCCAGCCAGAGCCCGCCCGCTGGGCGTGAGCCCTGGTGGTGGTGAGCGGGGCGCCGTCCGAGGCGTCACCGGACGGCTCGCCCGTCCCTCCGACGTACGACGACCCGCTGAGCGCGCGACTCAGCGAGGGCCTCGGTGGCCCGCTGGGCTCCCGCGCGGGTGGCCACCGGTGGTGGACGCCCGTGCGGGTGGTGCTGCTGCTGACCGCGGTCTGCTTCGCGCTCGGCATGGTGCAGAAGGCGCCGTGCTACCACACGCGGTGGGGCAACGAGGAGATCCGCTACTCCGCGATGTGCTACTCCGACCTGCCCTATCTCTACACCGGCCGCGGCTTCGCCGAGCTCAACTGGCCCTACACGGGTGACCCGCAGGTGCGGGCGCGCTACGACGTCATGGAGTACCCCGTCGGGATCGCGTACTACGCCTGGGGCACCGCCTGGGTCACGCACTGGCTGAGCGGCTCGCCCGACCTCACGCCGCGCTACGGCCTGCCGGTGGGCAACCTCGCCGAGCTCCCCGACGTGATCGACGAGGAGATGCTCTACGTCGCGGTCAACGCGATCGGCTTCCTGGCCTGTGCCCTCGCCGCCGCCTGGTTCCTCGTGCGGGTGCATCGGCGACGGCCCTGGGACGCCCTGTTCTTCGCCGCCTCACCACTCCTGCTCGTCGACGCGCTCGTGAACTGGGACCTGCTGGCGGTGGTCTGCGTCGCCGGCGCCCTGTGGGCGTGGTCGCGCGACCGACCGGTGGCGACCGGCGTACTCCTCGGGCTCGGGACCGCCGCCAAGCTCTACCCGGCCCTGCTGCTCGGCGGGTTGCTGGTCATCTGCCTGCGCGAACGCCGCTGGCGCGACCTGGCGGCGACCGCGGCCGCCGCGGCTGCCACCTGGGTGGTGGCCCAGGTGCCGGCGATCGTCGGCGGCACGGCGCAGTGGAAGGTGTTCTGGGACTTCAACGTGCACCGCAAGGCCGACCTCGGCTCGCTCTGGCTGGTGCTGGACCAGTCGGCGCACCTCGACCTCTCGGCGGACACCATCAACCTGTGGTCCCAGGTGGTCCTGGCCGTGTGGTGTCTCGGCGTCCTCGCGCTCGGGATGCTGGCGCCGAGCGTGCCCCGGCTCTCGCAGCTCGGCCTGCTGATCGTGACCGGCTTCCTACTGGTCAACAAGGTCTACTCGCCGCAGTACGCCCTGTGGCTGCTGCCGTTGGCCGTGCTGGCGCGGCCCCGCTGGCGCGACCAGATCATCTGGCAGGCCGGTGAGCTGTTCTACTTCGCGTCGGTGTGGTGGTACCTCGGCGGCTACCTCGCGCCGGGCGCCGGCGGCGACGCCGGCTTCTACTGGCTGGCCACCGCGGTGCGGGTCGCCGCGGAGCTCTACCTGGCCGGCGTGGTGGTTCGCGACGTCTGGCTGCCGCACCACGACCCGGTGCGTGAGCGCGAGCCGGCCCGGTGGCCGCGGCTCCCGGTGCAGACCACGTGAGGCTAGGTGACGACGACGCGGTCGACGTCGGTGGCGGTGAACCGGACCCGCACCTCGATCTGCTCGCCGACCTCGGGCACGCGGGCGCCCGACGGGAGGAACAGCATCGAGGCCTGCATGTGCGGGGGCT
>JBPCQY010000152.1:0-8068 GCA_050997635.1 Nocardioides sp. | reverse complement strand
GACGAGGTGCTCAGGCTCGACCGCGACGTGCTGGACGCGATCGAGCCGCGTTGGCAGGTCGTCGCACTGGCGACCCTGGAGGCCGTGGGGGGCATGCATCCCGAGGGTGACCCGACGTGGTTCAAATCGAGGCTCACCGGCCGGCAGCTCTCGCTGCTCAAGGTCCTCGGCCTCCTCCCGCGGGCCAGCAACCGGGAGTACTTCCGCGGCCATGTCGCGGGCAAGGTGGGCATCCGACCCTCGGCGGACGTGCGGCTGGGCATCCACCGGGCCTTCGACCCCGTCGGCGGCCGCACCCCGGCATTCAAGGGCCCGGGCCTGCGGGTGCTGCACTATGAGTCTCCCTCGGCGGATGACTTCGTGCGCAAGTGGGCGTCCTTGATGGCCTCCGGGTCGGCGCCGAAGCAGAAGCGCACCCGGACCCTCATCGCCAAGGCGCTCGCTGCCCTGCGCGAGCAGGAGCTGACCGAGGCCGAGGCCGCGCCGTTCTTGGACCGGATCTACGCCCGGGTGGGCGCGGACGACGTTGACACATTGCGCGGACTCAAGCTCCTCCAGCATGTGGACCCGGACACCGAACAGCAGCAACCCGCTGAGGTCCCTGCCCCCGTCCGTGATCGGCTGTCCCAGGGCCTGCAGCATTTTCGAGACCGGAGCAAGGGCTCCCTGGCAGCCGAGGTGATCGCGCTCAAGCGGAACTCAGGACGCACGACACGGACGAGGAGTGGGCGCGGTCAGCCCGGCAGCGCGTAGCCCGCGTCGGTGCGTGCCAGGAGGCCGTCGGCCACGAGGCCGGCAAGGCAGCGGTCGCGCTGCTCGGGCCGCTCCCACGCGGCCTCGAGTCGGTGGGCCGTCACGGCGCCGTGGGCGTCGCGGACCAGTCCCAGCAGCCGGCCGCGGCACTGGCGGTCGGTGCCGGCCCACGCTTGACCGCGGCGCGGCGGACCGTCGTACGGCGGAGAGCCGGCGGCCCGCCAGGCGCACGCGTGCGCGATCGGACAGACGGGGCAGGCGGGGGAGGAGGCGGTGCAGACCAGCGCCCCGAGCTCCATGACGGCCACCGACCAGGTCGCGGCCGTCGGCTCGTCGTCAGGCAGCAGAGCCGCCGCGAGGTCGCGCTCGGCGCGGGTCACCGACGCTCCGGGGAACTCCACGCCCGACCTGGCCCGAGCGAGGACCCGCCGCACGTTGGTGTCGAGGACGACCTCACGGCGCCCGTGGGCGAACGCGGCGATGGCGGCTGCGGTGTAGTCACCGACACCGGGCAGGGTGACCAGCTCGGCGTACGTCGTCGGGACCTCGCCCCCGTGCTGCTCCACGATCCGGCAGGCCGCGGCGTGCAGCCGCAGGGCCCGGCGCGGGTACCCGAGCCGGCCCCACGCGCGCACCGCCTCGCCGGTCGGCTCCGCGGCCAGGTCGGCCGGCCCGGGCCAGCGCTCCAGCCAGGCCTCATGCACCGGCAGCACCCGGGCCACGGGGGTCTGCTGCAGCATGAACTCCGAGACCAGCACCGACCACGCCGAGGCCGTCGTACGTCGCCAGGGCAGGTCGCGCGCGTGCGCGTCGTACCAGCGTAGGACGGGATCGTGCAGGTCACTCATCGGGCCCGATCGTAGGCCGAGCGCCGCGGCGCCGGTGTGGCAACCCCGCACCGAGCCCGGCCCTGGTTAGCGTTGCGCGCATGTCGGCGTTCACCCGGGGGCACCTGCCCGCTCGCGTGTACTGGACCCGCCGCCTCGTGCTCGTGGCGACTGCGGCGTTGCTGGTCTTCGGCATCGGTCGCGTGCTCACCAACGGCAGCAACGGCTCCTCCGGGCCCGACCGGGCCGTCCAGGCAGGGAGCGACACCTCGACCTCGCCGGCGTCGACGGGTCAGCCGACGAAGACCCGGCATCCGCACCACGCGAAGACGTCTGCCGGACCGACGTTGGCGGCGCCCACCGGTCCGTGCAGCGACTCCGACGTCAACGTCATGCCGTCGGTGCCCAAGCCGATCGCCGGTGGCGACATCAAGATCGCCCTCGACCTGTCATCGCGCGAGTCGCCGGCCTGCACGTGGGAGGTCTCGCCGCGCACGCTGACCCTCAAGGTCACCTCGGGCGCCGACGAGATCTGGACGACCCGCGAGTGCCCGAACGCGGTGCCGACGCGGTCGGTGACCGTGCGGCAGACCGTCGTGCGACGCATCCACCTCGTCTGGAACGCCAAGCGCTCCGACTCGACGTGCTCGGCGCTGACCCAGTGGGCGGTGCCCGGCTACTACCACATCAGGGTCGCCGCCCTCGGCGGTGAGCCGCAGGACGTGCAGTTCCAGCTCGACGCGCCGACGGCTGCCGAGGTGACCCGCACGGTGACGGCGCACCCGACCAAGCACCACCAGCATCACAAGCGGCACCCGAAGCACGCCGGCTGAGTTGACGAAGCTCAGACGTAGCGCTCCAGGATCGACGACTCGGCCAGTCGAGACAGGCCCTCGCGCACGCTGCGGGCGCGCAGGTCGCCGACGCCGTCGACGGCCTGGAGATCGTCGATGCCGGCGGAGAGCAGCTTCTGCAGGGTGCCGAAGTGGTCGACCAGCCGGTCGACGACGGTGCCGGGGAGCCGCGGGACCTTGGTCAGCAGGCGGTAGCCCCGGGGGGCGACCGCGCCGTCGAGGTGGTCAGCCAGGGAGAGCGCCTTCGCCGCGGACGCGGGGTCGACGAGCTCGGTGGCGGACAAGGACTCGAGATGCGCCAGCGCAACGTCGGCGCCCTTGGCCTTGCGGCCCGAGGGCAGGTAGTCGCGGATCACCAGCTCGCGCTCGATGTCGACGCCGGTGACGAGCTCCTCGAGCTGCAACGACAACAGCCGGCCGTCGGTGCCGAGCTCGAGCACGTAGTCCTCGATCTCGCGGGCGATCCGGGTGACCATCTCGAGTCGCTGGGCGACGACGGCCACGTCGCGGACGGTGACGAGGTCCTCGATCTCCAGCGCCGAGAGGGTGCTGGAGACCTCGTCGAGACGCAGCTTGTAGCGCTCGAGGGTCGCCAGTGCCTGGTTGGCGCGGGACAGGATCTGGCCGGAGTCCTCGAGCACGTGCCGCATCTCGCCGACGTACGCCGCGATGATCTGCATCGACTGGGACACCGAGATGACCGGGATGCCGGTCTGGCGGGCGACCCGGTCGGCGGTGCGGTGCCGGGTGCCGGTCTCCTCCGAGGGGATCGCGGGGTCGGGCGTCAGGTGTACGGCGGCACGGGTGATCCGGGTGATGTCACGGTCGATGATGATCGCGCCGTCCATCTTGGCCAGCTCACGCAGGCCCGTGGCCGTGAACGGCAGGTCGAGGATGAACCCGCCGCCGGACATGGACTCGACCGTGCGGTCGCTGCCGAGCACGATCAGGGCTCCCGTGCGGCCGCGCAGGATCCGTTCGAGGCCGTCACGCAGCTGGGTGCCGGGGGCGATCGCCGACAGCGTGGCGCGCATGCGCAGGGTGTCGTCGCTGCGGTCGTTGGCGGCCACGCGTTGTTCTCCTCCGTTGGTCGCGGCTGCTGCCGCGAGGGACAGTTTAGAGGAGGACATCGGGCTGCTCGGTCTTCTCGAGCCGCGTCTCGAACTCGATGACGTGCAGGACGGCGTTGATCAGCGCCAGGTGGGTGAAGGCCTGGGGGAAGTTGCCGAGGTGCTGGCCGCTGTGCGGGTCGATCTCCTCGCCGTACAGCTCGAGCGGGCCGGCCAGCGAGAGCAGCTTGGCGCACAGCGACCGCGCCAGCTCGAACTCGCCGATCTCGCACAGCGCCGAGACCAGCCAGAAGGAGCAGATGGTGAAGGTGCCCTCCTCTCCGGCGAAGCCGTCGTCGGTCTCCTCGACCCGGTAGCGCAGCACCAGCCCGTGGACGGTGAGCTCCTCGCGGATCGCCAGCACGGTGTTTCGGATCCGCTCGTCATCGGCCGGCAGGAAGCGCAGCAGCGGCGCGAGCAGGAGCGAGGCGTCCAGGGCCGTCGTGCCGTAGTGCTGGGTGAGGACGCCGCGGTCGTCGACACCGTGCTCGAGGATGTCGGCCTTGATCTCCTCGGCGGCCTTCGCCCAGGTGTCGGCCTTCTCGTCCTCGCCGGACATCCGTGCCAGCCGGGCGCCGCGGTCGACCGCGACCCAGCACATGATCTTCGACGAGGTGAAGTGCTGGAGCTCGCCGCGGACCTCCCAGATCCCGGCGTCCGGCTCGCGCCAGTGCTCGAGCGCCCGGCCGACCTGCTCGTCGAGGATCGGCCAGATCCGGTTGTCGACGTGGTCGGCCGCCTTCGAGTGCAGGTAGACCGAGTCGAGCAGCGCGCCCCACACGTCGTGCTGGCGTTGGGAGTACGCCGCGTTGCCGATCCGCACCAGCCTGGAGTTGGCGTAGCCGGGCAGGTGGTCGAGCTCCTCCTCCTCCTCGAGGTCGCGCTCACGCCGGGCGTCTCGGGCAGCGACGTGCTGCCGGCCGCGGTGACAGCGCCGGTGGGGGAGTAGGTCAGGCCGCGCAGCGTCAGGCAGCTGCGCTGCAGGTAGCTGCGCCACGGGTGGTCGGGGAACCTCCCTCGCGCCAGCCAGTGCTGCCAGTGGTGCGCCGTCCAGGTCAGCCGTCGGTAGGCGTCGTCGTAGGTCTCCGGCGGCTGGGCGCCGCCCCACGACAGCGCGGCGAACCAGACGTCGCCCTCCTTGAGGAGCGTGCGCGCGCTGGCCTGTCCTCCCTCGAAGCCGAGCCGGAGGTCGGTGGTCAGGGTGAGCCGTACGTCGGACCCATCGGCGGTGGCGGTCCCCTGGTGGTAGCCGTCGTCGGCGTACTCCCAGTGGGCGAGGCTGCGCCTGTAGTCGAAGACCGGCTCGCAGTCCAGGACCGTCTGCACCTCGCCGGAGACGCAGCGGATCGTGCGCAGCAAGATGTGCTCGGCCTCGTAGTCGTTGGGAGTGCGGCGGTAGGTGGTCGAACGATCCTCGGCGTGGTGCCAGGGTCCGATCAGCAGCACGTCGCGGACGATGATCCAGCCGGTCGTCGTACCCCAGCTGGTCTCGACGATCATCGTGCCGGGCAGGTAGCGGCGTGAGGCAGGGACGCTCATGTCGAGCGGCGCCACCCGGAAGGCGCCGGCGCGCGGCCCCAGGATCGAGCCGAAGACGCTGGGCGAGTCGAAGCGCGGCACACACATCCACGACACCGAGCCGTCGGGCGCGAGCAGCGCGGAGACCTCGCCGTCGCTCAGGAATCCGTGGACGCCGATCGGGACCGCCTTGGTGCGCTCGACGGGGTCGCTGAGGTCAGGGTCGATCCGGGCTCCCATAAGGGCAGGAACTTCCACCTCGCAGCCCCGCGCAACCGCTGGCGCGGCTCACGCCTGCGCCAGGCCGGTCAGTTGGAGCTGCTGCAGCGCGGTCGCGACGTCGGGGGTCTGCAGGATCCGCATGCCGTCGATGCCCGGCTGTGGCGTGGTCGGGTCGCCCGGCACCACCGCGACCCGGAACCCGAGCCGGGCGGCCTCGGCCACCCGCTGCGGGAGGTCTCGCACCCGGCGCAGCTCGCCCGCGAGACCGATCTCGCCCATCGCCACCACGCCGCCCGGGGCGGCGACCCCGAGGGTCGCCGAGGCGAGGGAGACCGCGATGGCCAGGTCGGTGGCCGGCTCGCTCAGCCGGGCCCCGCCGACCGTCGAGGCGAAGACGTCATGGGCGTGCAACCGGATGCCGCAGTGCTGCGCGAGCACCGCGAGCACCATCGCGACGCGGGAGGAGTCGAGCCCCGACGTCGTACGCCGCGGACGCTCGAGCGGGGTGCGGGTGACCAGGGCCTGCACCTCCGCCAGCATCGGGCGGCGCCCCTCCATGGTCACCGCGACGCAGGTGCCGGGGACCTGCTGCGTGTGGTTCTCTACGAACAGACCGGTCGGATCGGTGACCGCCGTGATGCCGTCGGACCCGAGGTCGAAGCAGCCCACCTCGTCGATGGGGCCGAAGCGGTTCTTCATCGCCCGCACCATGCGGAACCGGGAGTTGCGGTCGCCCTCGAAGTGCAGCACCACGTCGACGACGTGCTCGAGGACCCGCGGGCCGGCGATCGAGCCGTCCTTGGTGACGTGGCCGACGATGATGGTGGCGATGTTGCGGGTCTTGGCGACCCGGATCAGGGCCGCCGCGATCTCCTTGACCTGGGTCACGCCGCCCGGCACGCCGTCGAGGCCGGCGGCGCTGATGGTCTGGATCGAGTCGACCACGAGCAGCGTCGGGCGGACCTGCTCGATGTGGGTCAGGATCGCGCCGAGGTCGGTCTCGGCTGCGAGGAACAACTCGTCGTGCACCCCGCCCGTGCGGTCGGCGCGCAACCGCACCTGGGAGGCGGACTCCTCGCCCGTGACGTAGAGGGTGCGCCGTTGGTAGCGCGCGGTCTGGGCCGCGACCTCGAGCAGCAGGGTGCTCTTGCCGACGCCCGGCTCGCCGGCCAGGAGTACGGCGGCCCCCGGCACCAGGCCACCGCCCAGCACCCGGTCGAGCTCGGGCACCCCGCTGGAGCGGGACTGGGAGTCCGCCACGCAGACCTGGCCGATCGGGACGGCCGGCGTGGTCACCGGGCCGGCCGCGGTGCGCAGGGTCGTGGCCGCCCCGGCCTCGGCGACCGACCCCCACGCCTGGCACTCGCCACACCGACCGACCCACTTGGCGGTCTCCCAACCGCACTCGCTGCAGCGGTAGGTGGCACGGCTCGTCTTCGGCATGCGCCGCACGCTAGGCCATCGTGCCGACAGGGCTGCGGCAGCGCGTCGTACCCCCTGGGGGGTGCAGCGCCCGCAGCGCCACACCTACACTTTCGAACAAGCATTGGATCGATCCAGGCGAGGGGGAGACGACATGACGAGCTGGCCGTCGGGCCGCTCCACCGTCGCGCCGCCGACGCTGGCCGACGTGGCCGAGCGCGCCGGAGTGTCGCGTCAGACCGTCTCCAACGCGGTCAACAACCCCGACCTGCTGCGCGCGGACACCCTGGCCCGGGTACGCGACGCCATCGACGAGCTGGCCTACTCACCCAACCGCGCGGCGCGCAACCTGCGGACCCGGGCCTCGCACCTGATCGGGCTCAAGTTCAACCCCGCCCAGGAGGGCACCGCGAACGCCGCCATGGACCGGTTCGTGCACTCCCTGGTCGAGACCGCCGGTGGCGCGGGCTACCACGTGCTGCTGTTCGCGGGCAGCGAGGAGCACGCCGGCGCCGGGTACGACGACCTGCTCCGCTCGACCGCGGTGGACGCCTTCATCGTCACCGACACCTACCTCGGCAACCCCCAGTCGGCGTGGCTGACCACACATCGGGCGCCGTTCGTGGCCTTCGGCCGGCCCTGGGACAACCCGGACGCCGGCCACTCGTGGGTCGACGTCGACGGCGCCGCCGGCGCTCAGCTCGCGACCGACCACCTCCTCGACCGCGGACACACCCGGATCGCCTGGATCGGCTGGCGCAAGGACTCCTTCCTCGGAGAGGACCGGCGCTCCGGCTGGTCGCGCGCCCTGCACGCGCGCGACCTGCCCACGACCGGGCTCGCCTCCCGGGTCGAGGACACCATCGCCAGCGGCCGCGAGGCCGCGTCGGTGCTGCTCGACGAGGCCCAGCCGTCGGCGTTCGCGTGTGCCTCCGACACCCTCGCGATGGGGGTGCTGCACGCGCTCGGTGACCGGGGCATCGCGCCGGGCCGTGACATCGCCGTCGTCGGCTTCGACGACTCCCAGGTCGCGCAGGTGGTGCAGGGCGGCCTCACCTCGGTGCGCCAGCCCCTGGAGGAGGTGGCCATCGAGCTGATCAAGGCGCTCGAGGGCCTCCTCGGTCACCCGCCGGTCAGCGCACCGGGCGTGCTGCTCGCCCCGACGCTCGTCGTCCGCGGGACGTCGGGCTAGGTCCGGGCTAGACCGGACGATCAGAAGTCCTTCGTCCACACGTCGACGGCGTAGTCCACCTCGACGCCGGGGTGGGACGCCAAGAAGTCCTCGGCCAGGTCGCGCGCGAACTCGATGCGTACGACGCTCTCGAAGTCGGCGCGCGTCTGGAACCGCCAACCGATGTCGAGC
>JBPCQY010000115.1:0-7312 GCA_050997635.1 Nocardioides sp. | reverse complement strand
CGCTGGCGCGCGACGACTCGCTGGCCACGCTGACCGGCCCGCTCGGCGTACGCCTCGAGGGGGTGCTCGACCGCGCCGACCTGCGGGACCGCTTCGCGATCTGCGGTACGGCGCAGCCGGGCACGTCCGGCTTCAGGCGGGTGATCTGCCACGCCTCCCACACGTGGCGCACGCTGCGCACGATCGGCTTCGCGGCCGGGCGCTATCCCGGGGTCGACGCGGTGCAGGCCGCCGGGCCGACCCCCTGCCGTGACGCCGCGCATGCCGTCGCCGCCGACCCGCTCAGCTTCGAGTGGACCTACGAGTGGCCGACCGCGGCCCAGTGGGCGTCCGGGCAGCACTACGGCTACTGCTGGGCGCCCAGCTCGACCTGAGCCAGCGGGTAAGGCGGGTGCGCCTGACCGGCCCCGTCGGTGGCGTGCCCTAGGCTCGGTCGGGTGATCCGAGGATGAGCAAGATGGACGGCCTGCGGGCGATGCGCGAGGCACGGTACGCCGAGGCGCAGGCCCGAGCCGGCAACGGCGCGAACGCCACCACGGCGGCCAGGCGTCCGGTCCCGGTACGCCCCGAGGCACCGGGTGGCGCGACGGAGCCGGAGCCCGCGGAGGGCCTGTGCGGCCACCGCAACATGAGCGGGCGCACCTGCACCCGCGAGCACGGCCACGCGGCCAAGAGCCACCGCTACTCCTGAGCCACTCGAGGCGGTCAGGCGTGCGCCGGACGGTGCGGGTCGATCTCGGCCTCGACCCGGGGATCGCCCTCGTCGGCGAGATAGTCGGCCGAGCGGGTCTCGTCGGCGCCGTCGGGCACCTTCAGCGCCCGCAGGATCGCCGAGCCGATCAGGGTGACCAGCAGGTTGGCGATCAGGGCGGTGAAGCCGAGGTAGAACTTGGTGTCGGTCCCCGGGAAGGGATTCAGCGGTCCGCCGAAGTGAGCCTGCGTGGGCGACGCGACGCCGTACGCCAGCCAGGTGCCCCAGCCCATGCCGACGGCCCACCCGGCCAACGTGGCCCACCGGTGCAGCCATCGGGTGTAGAGGCCGATCACGATCGCCGGCAGCGTCTGCAGGATCCACAACCCGCCCAGCAGCTGGAGATTGATGGCGAACGACTTCGAGAGCGCCAGCACGAACACCAGCGCCCCGAGCTTGACCACCAAAGAGGCCAGCTTGCTCGAGGTGGCCTCCTGCGCCGGCGTCGCATCCCGCTTGAGGAACGCCTTGTAGATGTTGCGCGTCCACAGGTTGGCCGCCGCGATCGACATGATCGCGGCCGGCACGAGCGCCCCGATCACGATCGCGGCGAAGGCGACACCCGCGAACCAGCCCGGGAACTGGTCCTCGAAGAGCTGGGGGATCGCGAGCTGCGGGTTGGGCGGCTCGCCGGCCAGCTTGGTGCCGGCGGCCACGGCCACGAAGCCGAGCAGGGCGAGCAGACCGAGCAAGAAGGAGTACGCCGGCAGCAGCGCTGCGTTGCGCCGGATCACCGAGCGGTTCTTGGTGGAGAGCACCGCGGTCACCGAGTGGGGATACATGAACAGCGCCAGCGCCGAGCCCAGCGCCAGCGAGGCGTAGGCCCATTGCGCCGCCGCAGGGGGGATGACGACCTTCGGTGCGGCCTGGCCGGCCGCGATCGCGTCGGCATTGGTCTTGTTGGCCGTGTCGAACGAGGCCTGCACGGTGTCGAAGATGTGGCCCCAGCCGCCGAGGTGGTGGGGCAGGTAGATGATGGCCACCAGGATCGCGATGTAGATCAGGGTGTCCTTGACGAAGGCGATCAGCGCCGGCGCCCGCAGGCCGCTGGAGTAGGTGTAGGCGGCCAGCACGGCGAACGCGATGAACAGCGGTAGGTCCTTGGCGATCCAGCTGCCCGTCGCCGAGCCCACGCCCATCACCTGGAGCACCACCTGGATGCCGACCAGCTGCAGCGCAATGTAGGGCATCGTGGCGAGGATGCCCGTGACCGCGATCGCCAGCGCCAGCGAGCGGGAGCCGTAACGACCCTTGACGAAGTCGGCCGGCGTGACGTAGCCGTGCCGGTGCGAGACCGACCACAACCGCGGCAGGAACAGGAAGATCAGCGGATAGACGACGATCGTGTACGGCACGGCGAAGAAGCCCGCCGCCGACCCGGCGAACATCGTCGCCGGAACGGCGATGAAGGTGTACGCCGTGTAGAGGTCGCCGCCGATCAGGAACCAGGCGACGAACGAGCCGAAGTTACGGCCGCCCAGGCCCCACTCGTCGAGGTTGTCGAGCGCGGCTGCCCGGTGCCAGCGCGCGGCCGCGAAGCCCATCACCGTGACGACGAGGAACAAGAAGATGAAGACCGCGAAGGTGACTGCGTTGACGTTGTTCATGCGCGGTCCTCCCGATCCCGACGGTCGGCCAGGACCGAGATCCCGTAGGCGATCGCGGTCAGCACCGTCGACATCACGATCAGCGCCATCTGGAACCAGAAGAAGAACGGCCAGCCGCCCAGGCGTGGGTCGGACTTGTCGTAGAGCGGGACGATCAGCGGGAGCACCACCGCCGGGGCCAGGATCACGATGATCGCGATCCACAGGCCGCGGGAACGGGAGTGACGGGCGACGTCGGACATCAGCACCTCCGAGTGGGGGACGAAGTGACCCTAGTCACAATGGGTGCATCAGGCCAGCACCCAGCGTCCCCCAGTGGTCGAGCGAACCTCCTCGCTGGTCGAGCGAACCTCCTCGCTGGTCGAGCGAAGTCGAGACCTAGAACCCGAGCTTCCTCAACTGGCGCGGGTCGCGCTGCCAGTCCTTGGCGATCTTGACGTGCAGGTCGAGGAAGACCGGGGTGCCGAGCAGGGCCTCGATCTGCTTCCTCGCCACGGTGCCCACCTCGCGCAGCCGGGAACCCCGGTGGCCGATCACGATGCCCTTCTGGCTGGACCGCTCGACGTAGACGTTGGCGTAGATGTCGAGCAGCGGCTTGTCGTCGGGACGACCCTCCCGCAACCCCATCTCCTCCACCACGACGGCAATCGAGTGTGGCAGCTCGTCGCGGACGCCGTCGAGCGCAGCCTCGCGGATCAGCTCGGCCGCGAGGATCTCCTCGGGCGCGTCGGTGAGGTCGCCGTCGGGGTAGAGCTGTGGCCCCTCGGGCATCAGGCCGATCAACAGGTCCTGCAGCAGGCCGATCTGGTCGCCTGCCACGGCCGAGACGGGCACGATCTCGCGCCACTCGGTCTCGGTCGCGCGGCCGAGCTCGACGATGTCCATCAGGTGCTCGGCGATCCGCTCGGGTGAGGCGAGGTCGGTCTTGGTGACGACGGCGACCTTCGGCGTACGCCGGACCCTGGCCAGCTCGGTGACGATGAACCGGTCGCCCGGCCCGATCTTCTCGTTGGCCGGGAAGCAGACGGCCACGACGTCGACCTCGGCCCAGGTGGTGCGGACCAGGTCGTTGAGCCGCTCGCCGAGCAGCGTGCGCGGGCGGTGCAGGCCGGGGGTGTCGACCAGGATCAGCTGGCCGTCGCCGCGGTGCACGATGCCGCGCACTACGGCGCGGGTGGTCTGCGGCTTGTCACTGGTGATCACGATCTTCTGGCCGACCAGGGCGTTGGTCAGTGTTGACTTGCCGGCGTTGGGGCGGCCGACGAAGGAGGCGAAGCCCGAGCGGTACTCAGGCATCGCGCGCCTGGTCGTACGCGGCCCAGATCTGCTCGTCGGACTTGCCCTGCGCCTGGCCGGCGCGCCAGATCGGGCCGGGGTCGATGGCGCGCAGCGGGCGCCGGGCCTGCGCGCGCCAGTAGCCCATCACGTCGTACGCCGAGCTGGGCAGCGCGCGCTCGCGCATCAGCTGCTTGCGGATCGCGCGCATCTGCGCCGACTCCCCGGCCATCCAGAAGTAGCCGAGGCCCTCCGGCCAGTCGATGGTCTCGACGACCGCGGCCAGGGCGGAGGTGCCCTCGGCCGGAGGCGGCAGCCAGGTGACGTCGGCCGAGTCCGGCAGGTAGTCCGGCAGGTCGTCGGGCACCTCGGCCCACACCCGCACCTTGCTGTCCGCATGCGTCTCGGCGATCCGGGCCATCGCGGGCAGCCCGGTGAGGTCGCCGACCAGCATCAGCCAGGCGGCGGCGTCGGGCATCGCGAACGAGCCCTTCGGCTCGGTGAGCGTCACGACGTCGCCGATGCACTCGCGCGTCGCCCACTCGGTGACCAGGCCCTCCTCGTGCACGACGACGTCGATGACCAGCTCCGCAGGGTCCCACGCGCGCACGGTGTAGTAGCGCACCTGAAACTGCCCGGGCACGACCAGGCCGACCCACTCGTCGGGGATGCCGGTGCTCTCGAAGTCGTCGAGGCCGCCGAGGGTGAGCCGCACCAGGTGCTCGCTGAGCTGGTCGCGGCGCAGCACGGTGGCGGCGTACTGCTCGGCGCGGATGCTCATGGGGACAGGCTAGCGAGCGCCCGGCCCCACCCGTGACCTAGCCTGAAACGCATGGCGCAGACGGCAACCCTCGAGGCCGAGCGGTCGGCGGCACCGCTGGACCGTCGCTGGTTGCTCGCCCGCCGCTGGGCAGTCGTCGCGTTCCTGGTCGGGGTGCTGGTGTTCGTGCGGGTGGAGGGTGTGCCCACCGACCGGCTCGGGCTCGCGGGACTCGTCATCGGGTTCCTCAGCGCCCTCCAGCTCGGCAACGGCTGGGCCGCCTGGTTCCGGATGCTGCGCGACTGGGTGCCGTTCCAGGCGGTGCTGCTGGCCTACGACTACAGCCGCGGGTTCGCCACGCCGTACACCGCGGCCCAGATGCACGCCGGGACCTACCCCACCCACGGGTGTACAACGCGCTCGGGTTCCCACTCCAGGTGGACCTCCCGATCCGGATCGACCAACTGCTGGCGGGTGGGGCGATCCCGGTGCAGTGGGTCCAGGAACACCTGCATCCCGGCACCGCGGTGCCGTGGTACGGCACGCTGGTCTCCGCTGTCTACTGCACGCACTTCCTGGTCACCCCGATGCTCGCCATCGTGTTGTGGCTGCGCCACCGCGACCGGTTCCTGGTCTGGATCAACATGGTGGTCGTCCTGGCCGTCGCCGGACTGGTGACGTACGTCGTGCTGCCGACGGCGCCGCCGTGGCTGGCGTCGTCCGCCGGCGACCTGGGCGGTCCGCCCGTGGGTCGCTACACCTCCGAGGGCTTCGACGTCATCGGCCTGAAGATGGTCGGCGCGGCCGTCGGCCTGGGGCAACACCTGGTCAATCCGGTCGCGGCCATGCCGTCGCTGCACCTGGCGTTCGCGACCCTGGCCGTCGGCTTCCTCTGGCGGGCGGTGCGGCCCTCGCGGCGAGCCCTGCTCCTGCTGTACCCGCTCGCGATGGGCTTCGCGCTGGTCTACGGCGGTGAGCACTACCTCACCGACGAGCTGGCCGGCGCGCTGTACGCCGTGGTCGTGCTGCTGCTGTTCCGGTGCCCGCTGGGCCGGGCGTGGCGTCGTCCGGACGCTCAGGTGAACGCCGGCCGCAACGGGTAGCCCGCGTTGCCCTCGGCGTCGGTCCTGGTGGCCAGCACCTGGTGCAGCTGGATCTCGTTGCGCTCGAAGGAGAGCCGCGACCCGGCCATGTAGAGGCCCCAGACCCGCGCCGTACCCAGGCCGACCTCGGCGATGCAGGCGTCCCAGTTGGCCGCGAGGTTGCGGCACCAGCCGGCCAGCGTCATCGCGTAGTGCTGGCGCAGGTTCTCCTCGTGCATCACCTCGAGACCGGAATTCTGGATCTCGGTGATGATCCGTCCCGACCCGGTCAGCTCGCCGTCGGGGAAGACGTAGCGGTCGATGAACGCACCGGTCTCCTCGCGGTGGTTGTGCGGGCGGGTGATGCAGTGGTTGAGCAGTCGGCCCTCGGGGCGCAGCCGGTCGCGCAAAAAAGTGAAGTACGCCGGATAGTTGCGCACCCCGATGTGCTCGGTCAGGCCGATCGAGCTGACCGCGTCGAAGTCGGACTCGAGCACGTCGCGGTAGTCGCCGTGGCGCACCTCGGCCACGTCGCCCAGGCCGTCGCGGTCGATGGCCTGCTTGGCCCACGACGCCTGCTGGGCCGACAGCGTGACGCCCAGCGCCGTGACGCCGTAGTGCTTCGCGGCGTGGCGGACCATGCCGCCCCAGCCGCAGCCGACGTCGAGCAGCCGCTGCCCCGGCTGGAGGTCGAGCTTGCGGCAGACCAGGTCGTACTTCGCAGCCTGGGCCTCCTCGAGCGTCGCGTCGGCGGTCGGGAAGACGGCGCAGGTGTAGGTCATCGACGGCCCGAGGACCAGCTCGTAGAACGCGTTGGACACGTCGTAGTGGTGGTGGATCACCTCGGCGTCGCGGTTCATGGAGTGCCGCAACCCCTCCATCATCCGGCGCCAGCGCGGCAGGTGCTCCTGCGGCGGCGGGGGCGGCGGCCTGAGGTGCGACCAGCCGAGGCCGTTGACGATCCGCAGCGCCTCGGCCGCGGTCGGCGCGCGGAACTTGAGATGCCGCTTCATCGTGACCAGGCCGTCGTAGGGGTCGCCCTCGTTGACGCCGTGCACCCGCAGGTCGCCGGAGACGTAGGCGCGTCCGAGGCCCAGGTCACCGGGCGCGGTCAGCAGGTAGGAGAGCCCGCGCGCGTTGACGAGCTCGAGGCTGAACGGCGAGTCCTCGGGCCCGGCCGAGCTGCCGTCGTACGCCGTGAAGTGGACGGGCGTGCCGTCGCGCAGGAGCGAGTCGAACGCCTCCGCGATCGTCAGGGTCTCGCGGGTGCTGGGGGTGGTCATCGTCTCTTCACCGCCTTGTCGTAGAGGCTGGTCAGCCTGCTGTCGGGGTCGTAGTGCTGCTTGACGCGGCCCAGGGTGGGGCCGCCGTAGAGGGAGTCAAAGGTGGCGCGGTCGTAGAACGCCTCCGAGTAGAGCGACTTGTGGCCGCCGATCTCGTGAGTCTTGGCCTCGATCGCGCGGTTGCGCGGTGCGTCGACGGCCTCGGGGCCGACGTGCACGGTGCCCCAGAAGCCGACGTTGACGTACGTCGCGCCGGCCTCGAGCGGGTACACAGGCCATGGGTGGTCACCGCGCGCAGGGTTGCTGGTTGCGGCGGCAGTGTTCCCCGATAGCCTCAAGGGGCACAGCCAGACGGGCCGCATCCCGATCTCGGCATCGAACCAGGCCAGGAACTCCTCGAGCCGCTCGACGGGCACCTCCACGTCCTGGATCACCCGCTCGCGCAAGGGTCGTCCCGCGCGGCGGTCGAGCCGGTCGGCGACGCCGAGACGACGGTCGAGGGCGACCAGCTTGTAGTAGACGTCCGAGCGCTTCCACCGGTCGGGCCACAGGCG
>JBPCQY010000009.1:0-20348 GCA_050997635.1 Nocardioides sp. | reverse complement strand
GCCGATGCCTGGGAACACCTCTACACCCAAGCCAGAGCACTGCTCCTGGAGTCACTCCCCGCGCCACCACCACCCGCGGCGGCCTGACCATCCAGCCCAGCCGGGCCCAACCGAGGAACCTGCAGTCGAAGAACCGGACAGACCGGCCACACCACTGCGCCCACACTCGCACGCCTCGAGCGGGCCGAGCACGAAATCACCAAATCGCCGACCCGAAATCAACCTCGGTGGATCAGGGCTCAGAGAGTCACCGTCGTCAAGCCTCATGAGCTCCGGGGGCTCGGATGACGTTGGGCGCGGCGGAGGGCCGGGTCTGTTGTGCCGTGGTGTCGTCGTCGGCTCCGGAGCACGCAGACGTTGGCGAGACCGGTGCAAGCGCCACGATGAGTACCGTCACCGCACGTCTCGGCGCTCTGAACCGGAGATTCCGGAGGCGGTTCACACCGGCCTGGGCCGGCTCCCATCCCGAGAGTTTGACATCAGCCAGACCTGGCTGATGCTCTTCAAGATCGCCGCGGACCTGACCGCGTTGACCCGGCTGCTCGCCTTGACCGGCGACGCCAAGAGCCTCGCAACCTGCGAGCTGAGGGCGCTGCGCTACCGGTCCCTCCACGTGCCCGCCTGACTCACCCACAGCGTCCGCCCCCTGGGGGCCGCGGCGCTTCGGCCTGCTCCCTTGACAAGCACACGCCCGTTTCAGTCCCCGACGTTTGGGTTGGCTCCGCGGCGGCCAACCCAACCACTTCGTCGGGGACTATCGCGTCAGGCGACCGGTAAGAAACGCTTGAGCCCAGCCCGGTTCAGCTCCTCGAGCATCGACATCGGCCGATGTCGTGCAGCGAGTAGCCGTGGGGATAGGTGGGTGGCTGGTGGTGGTACGCCGAGCGGCGCGGCGGCGCGAACCGCAGCAGCCGCGCGCGCAGCCGCAGCCCGCGACGCACCGCGGCGACGAACCAGGCGGGCTGCTCGGGCAGGCCGAGCGCGACCCGGAGCGGCTCGTCCATCAGGGCGATGGTGACCCTCCGGATGAACGGTTTGAGCGGCAGGGGTGCCGTTGCCCGGGCGATCCGCAGAGTCGCCTCGGTCACCCGGCGGTTGGCCCCGGTGGGCGCGAACCGCTCGGTCGCGTAGTCGCGCAGCAGGGTGAGGTAGCCGTCGTACGTCGTCGGCAGGTCCTGGATGCCCATCAGCTGGCCGAAGCGCGTGGTCACGCTGGTGATGGCGCGGAGCTCGACGGGGTCGAGGTCACGCCAGCCGTGGGCGCGGATCCACTCGACAGGCCCGACGATCGTGGTGGCCAGGACGAAGCGGAACTCGTCGTCGGGGATGTCGTAGTGGCTGTGGATCCGGTTCAGCCGACGGACCGCGGCATGGGCGCGTGGCGAGTCGATCCCGTCGAGACCGACCTCCTCCTGCACCAGGATGGTGTCGTCGTACCTCTTGACACCGTGGTGCTCGAACTCGCCGGTGCGGTCGAGCAGTGCTGAGATCGTGGGGATGCCGCAGTCGCGGAGGAACGCGATGCCGGTGCCCTGGCTGTAGTCCCAGGGGAACTCGTGGCGCGAGACGAGCCAGACGATCTCGTCACGGTCCCGCTCGGGGTCGAGCGTCTGGATGTGTTCCAGGATCTCGTAGCGTCGGGGATGGGCGAGCCGGGGGCGCATGGCCCCACCGTGGCTGGGGCATCGACCGGACGCAAGGGGTTGACCGGCCATCGTCGTCGGCCAATACTTCACTGTATGGTGAAGTATCAGCTTGACGAGGTGGCGAACGCGATCGCCTCGGCGCCGAGACGCGTGATCATCGAGCGGCTCGCCGAGAGCGAGGCGACGATGAGCGATCTCGCGGGCCGCGTCGGGGTGAGCCTGCCGGCCGTCGACAAGCACCTGCGCGTCCTGCTGGACGCGGGAATGGTGACGAAGTCCAAGAGCGGCCGGACGACCACGCTACGGCTGGTGCCGGGCAGCCTCGGCGGGCTCGGCGCCTGGGCGCTGAGCACCCGACTGATGTGGGACAACGCCCTCGACCGTCTCGAGCGGCACCTCACCGACCCGTCCCCGCGCCAGGAGCAGTCATGACATCTGGCACGATCACGATCACCCGCACCGTCGCTGCCTCGCTCGAGCGGGTGTACGCCGCGTGGACCGAGCCCCAGCAGCTGGCGGCGTGGTGGTGGCCGCAGTTGGCCGGTACGACGTACGACCTCGACGTGCGAGTGGGCGGGACCTATCGCATCCACGCACCGACCGCAGACCTGACGGCGAGCGGCAGGTACACCGAGGTGGACCCGCCGCGGCGGCTGGCCTTCACCTGGAGCTGGGCCGACCAGGACACGTCCGCGGGCGACGTGTTCGAGGACCAGGTCCTGGTCACCTTCGAGCCGACCGACGACGGGCATACCCGGGTCACCGTCGCCCACACCTCGACCGAGCACGTCCCCGGCGGCGGCGCCGAGCAGGGCTGGAACGACACGATGGACCGGCTCGTCGCGATGTGGTGACGGCTCAGGCCACCATCTCCTTGAGCTGCCGGACCGTGGCGGCCGGGTCGTCCGAGGCCGGAAAGACCTGCAGGTTCGTGACCCCGGCCTCGGCGAAGGCGGCGATCCGCTCCTGCACGTACGACGTGGGGCCGACCAGGTTGCCGAGCTCGAGCACCTCGGCCGGCACCACCGACTCCGCATCGCGCTTGTTGCCGCCGAGGTAGAGGTCCTGGATCTCCTTCGCCTCCTTCTCGTAGCCGTACTGGCACATCAGGTCGTGGTAGAAGTTCTTGCCACGGGCGCCCATGCCGCCGACGTACAGCGCGACCGTCGGGCGGGCGAAGTCGAGCAGCGCCTTGGTCTCGGGGCCCTCGCCGATCGCGACCATGCCGCCGGCGCAGACCTCGAGCGGACCGAGGCCATCCTGGCGCTTCGCGGTGCCCCGCGCGAGGGCGGCGCCCCACACGTCGCCGGCCTTCTCGGGCAGGAACAGGAACGGCAGCCAGCCGTCGGCGTACTCGGCGGCGCCCTCCACGCTCTTGGGGCCGAGCGCCGCGATGTAGATCGGGATGCTCGACCGCTCGGGCTTCGTCAGGAGCTTCAGCGGCTTGCCGAGGCCGGTGCCCTGCCCCTCGGGCAGCGGCAGGCTGAAGATGCCGTCGTGCACGAGGGTCTCGCGTCGCAACCCGCGGCGCACCAGGTCGATGACCTCGCGGGTGCGGCCGACCGGCTTGTCGTAGGGCACGCCGTGGAAGCCCTCGATCACCTGCGGACCGCTGGCCCCGAGGCCGAGGATGGCCCGGCCGCCGCTCACGTTGTCGAGGCCGGCAGCGGTCTGCAGCAGGGCGCTCGGCGTACGCGAGTAGACGTTGAGGATGGCGCTGCCGATCTCGACCTTCTCGGTCCTGGCGGCCAGATAGCCCATCAGCGTCGGGGAGTCGAACCCGTAGGCCTCCGGCACCCAGACGGTGTCGAGGCCGGCCCGCTCGAGGGCCCCGACCTGGTCGGCCGCCTCCCGCGGGTTGCCGGCGTACATCAGTTGGGTCGAGAGCTTCATCGCCATCGTCGAACTGTGACAGAGGCGCTGTCACGGTCGCAAGGGCGCGGTCACCAGACCCGCGTCAGGCGGGCAGCGACACCAGGAAGCGACAGCCGGGGTCGCGGTTCTCGACCTGGACCGTGCCCTGGTGCGCCTCGACGATGCCCTTGACGATGGCCAGCCCGATCCCGGCGCCGGAGGCGAGTGACGGATCGAGGCGGGCGGCGCTGTCGGCACCCGGTGGGGTCCGAGCTGGCTCGCCCTGCCAGGCCACGTCGAAGACCCGCGCCATCTCCTCGGTGCGCAGGCCGCCACAGCCGTCGACGACACTGAGCTCGACGCCCCCGGGCACGGCCCGGCCCTCGATCTCGACCGTGCCGTCCTCGGGCGTGTGGCGGATGGCGTTCATCAGCAGGTTGGCCACGACGCGCGAGAGCCCGGCCGGGTCGGCGACGACGCGGATGCCGGGCTCGACGTGGCCGCCGATCCTAACGCCGCGCAGCCGGGCCAGTGGGTCGGCGCCGGCGATGGCCTCGCTGACCAGGTCGCCGAGCACGACCGGCTCGGGGTTGAGCCGGAGTACGCCGGCATGGATGCGCGAGAGCTCGAAGAGGTCCTCGACCATCCGGGTCATGCGGTCGACGTCGGCCCGGATCAGGCGGTGGTACTCGTCGGGGTCCTCGGCCATGCCGTCCTCGAGGGCCTCGGTCATGGCCCGGATCCCCGTCAGTGGGGTGCGCAGGTCGTGGGAGACCCACGAGATCAGCTCGCGTCGCGCCTTCTCCAGCCGGGCCTCACGCTCGCGCATCAGCGCCAGGCTGCGACTGGCCTGCTCGAGCTCGGCGGCCAGGTCCTGGAACTCACTCGGCCCGCGGCCGGTCGAGCGCGGCTCCTGGTGCGCGCCCAGACGTCGTACGTCGGCCCGCAGACCGCGCGACCAGGTCACCCAGCGCCGGCCCATCACCGACGCCACGACCGTGGCCACCACGCCACCGACCAGGCAGACGATCAGGATGACGTGGAAGTCGTGGGAGCTCAGGAACATCGCCCGGGCGGTGCCCACGACGCCGGCCAGCACGACGAGCACGGCCGTCAGGGCCACCCCGACCGTCAGCCACTGCAGCGACGCGCGGCGCGCGAGCCACGCGACGTACCAGCAGACGAGCCCGGCGCCGGCGGCCCAGGCGACGGTGGTGGCGATGATCGAGAGGGTGACGTTCATGCGGGGTCCCTGCGGGAGCGCGAGCCCGGCGAGTGGTCTCGTGGCGTGATCTTCATGCGGCAGTGGTCTCCCAGCGGTAGCCGACGCCCCACACGGTGACGAGTCGGACGGGGTTGGTCGGGTCGGGCTCGACCTTCTCACGCACCCGCCTGACGTGGACGGTGACGGTGGAGTGGTCGCCGAACGTCCAGCCCCAGACCTGCTGGAGCAGCTCGTCGCGGGAGTACGCCGTACCGGGGTGGGCGATGAGGAACTGGAGCAGGTCGAACTCGCGGCCGGTCAGTGCGAGCGGCTCGCCGGCGCGGGTGGCGACGTGGCGGGCGACGTCGATCTCGAGGTCGCCGTCGACCAGCGTCGACGGCGTCGTACGACGCTCGCCGGCGCGGCGCAGCAGCGAGTCGACCCGCAGGGCCAGCTCGCGCGGGCTGAACGGCTTGACGACATAGTCGTCGGCGCCGAGCTCGAGGCCGGCGACCCGCTCCTCCTCCTCGCCGAGGGCGCTGAGCATGATCACCGGCACGCTGCTGGTCTCCCGCAGCCGACGGCAGACCTGCAGCCCGTCGATGCCCGGGAGCATGATGTCGAGCACCACGAGGTCGACCTCGACGGCGGCCGCCTCGGTGAGCGCCTGCTCACCGTCGGCAGCCTCCACGACGGCGTGCTCGTGGGCGCGGAGGTACTTCGCCACCACCTCGCGCACCGTCTGGTCGTCATCGACCACCAGGATCGTCGCCACTCAGCCTCCTTCGGCTCCCGCGGGCATCCCACCACAACGCGAGCGCGGTTGCGACCGCGACGAGCCCGAAGAAGACGAACCACCCAGCCGTGTAGTTGCGGTCGAGCAGGGTCGGGTTGTCGGGCTTGGCGCCGTAGCGCCCCAGCACGGGGATCGCCGTGATGGTCACCGTGCCGACGATAAGCCCCGCCACCAGCAGTGGCCGACGGGCACGCGCGGGCAGGATCCGACTCACGACCGCCCAGACGGGAATCACGAGGGGGGCGAGCAGGAGGTCGTGGGCGACGACGCCCCCGATCGTCCACTTCAGGGTCTGCCAGAGGTTGCCGAGCCCCAGGCCGAGGAGCAGGTACGCGCCGTACAGGCCGACGAGGACGCCGGGCACCGCGAAGAGCAGGCGGGTTGCTTTCATCGGGGTCCCCGCGGAAAGGGGAGCGAAGCGAGGCTTTTCGTGGGGTGTGTTCATGCCTGCACGTCCAGCCGCTTGAGCCACTTGGTCTGGAGTACGCCGGGCCGGTCGGGCGCGATCAGCCGGCACGGGAAGCCGTGCTCGAGGTCGAGCGGCGCTCCGTTGAGCACCAGCGCCACCAGGGTGTTGTCGTGGTCGGCGAAGTTGGCCTGCAGCGTGGTGATCCGGTAGCCACCGGAGGGCTGCAGCGACTCGACGATGACGTCCTTGCCGCGGGGGGCCGCGACCCGGTCGAGCAGGTCACGCATGCGTACGCCGGTCCAGGTGGCCCCGGCGCTCCAGCCCTCGACGCAGGCGATGGGCAGGTCGGCCGTGGTCTGTGGCATCGCCAGCAGCTGGGCGCGGCTGAACTGCCGCTGCCGGTCGCCGTACGCGACGGTCAGGGTGTAGTCGGAGCGCATCGCGAGCCCGGTGACCTTGGCGGAGTACGCACTCCGGTTGATCGGGACGTCCTGCGGACAGCCGCCGGAGCGCACGCCGAAGGCCGACACCTTGCGCAGCACGGGCACGCTGCTGCCGGCCGAGGCCAGCACCGCCACCGCGGACGCAGCCCAGGTGGTGCGGAGCAGTCCGCGGCGGGTGAGTGGCCCGGCGGGCGCCGTACGGGCGGGATGGTCCTGGCCGGTGTCGTCGACGTCGGCGCCGAGAGCGCGCCGGATGATCGGCAGCTTGACGGCGATGTGCACGGCCAGCGAGCCGATGGTGACCCAGGCCATCGCGTAGTGGGTGGGCCGGAAGGAGAAGCCCCAGGGATACCACTGGGCGGAGTTCGCCAGGCCCGACGACAGCTGGAAGATCGCGGCGCCCACGAGCACGGCGATGGAGACCCGCTCGGCGCCGTGCAGCACCAGCTCGCGGACCTGCTTGGGCGGCCGAGAGAGGAGCTTGGGGTAGACGGTCCAGAGCTTGACCAGCAGCAGCGGGATCGCGGCGGTGCCGGTGAGCTCGTGCAGGCCCTGGGTCACCCGATAGCCCCACGAGGGGCTCGTCGGGAACGGGATCGGCTGGCTCGGCACCTGCGCGTAGTGGCTGATCAGCCCCGTGACGAAAGCGATCGCGAAGCAGATGCCGAGCCACACGCCGACCCGCGCGGCCACCGCCGGGCTGCGCAGCCGCGAGGTGAAGTCGTCCTCACTCGGGAGGTGCATGGCGGCCCTCCTTGCGTTGGAGCACGACGAACCAGCGGGAGTGGTGGCGGTGGGTGGCGATCAGGGCGAACCCGGTACGCCGGGCCAGCTCGGACACCGCGTCGGCCCCGACGACGGTCCACTGGAACGGGTGGGTCACCCCGGAGCCGTTGCGCAGGCGCACCTCGCGGGTCTGCACGCCGTACCCGTCGGGGGCGACGTCGATGACCGCGCGCCCGCCTGGGCCGAGCAGCTCGCGGACGCGCGCGAGCAGCGCCTCGGGATCGCCGCCGATGCCGATGTTGCCGTCGGCGAGCAGCGCGGTCTCCCAGCGGCCCTCGCCCGGCAGGGGCGAGAACACGTCACGGTGCAGGGCGCTGACCCCACGGGCCTGGGCCTGTTCGACGGCCTCGGGCACGATGTCGACACAGAGCACGGTGCCGCCCTGCTCGGCGAGGTGCGAGCCCATCCGGCCGGGCCCGCAGCCCACGTCGATGGTGGCGCCCGCACAGTGGGCGAGCACGGCGAGGTCGGACGCGTCGGGACGGGCCTGCCAGCGGTGCACGGGCAGGTCCAGCGCCTGGCCGTCCCAGCCCTCGACGGCGCACGCCTCACCCCGCAGGGCGGCCGCGTAGATCTCGGCGAACGGCGCCAGCGCCGCGGTGGGGTCGACCGACGTCATGCGCGGGCCCTCTCTCGTTGCAGTCCGTGCCAGGTGGCGGCGAAGCGGCCGTCGGGAGCCAGGCGCGCCACGGCCTCGGCGTCGACGAGGGTGTCGACGTCGCGCAGCGCCGTCGTCGTAGCGACCGAGAGGCCGGCGGACTCGAGCGCCTGGCGGGTGTCGCGGCCCGTGTCGGGCGTCGACATGGGTACGGCGCGCAGGTGGCCCGCGGCGCCGGGGTCGCGCAGGGCGAGCCCCCACCAGCCGCCGTCCTCGGCGGGCGCGAGCACGGCGTCGTGGCGCGTCAGCCCGGCGAGTGCGTCGGTGAGGTGGGTGGAGGTGAGCTGCGGGGTGTCCATGCCGATCTGGAGCAGCGGGCCCGCGCCGGCGTCGGCATGGGCGTGGGCCAGGCGCTGCCCGAAGCTGTCGCCTCGCTGGGGCACGATCGTCCAGCCGGCGACCGCGTCACGGATGGCGTCGCCGTCGACGGCCCCGTCGAGGTCACCGATCAGGGCGAGCACGCAGTCGTCGGCGCCGAAGGTGGCCGTGACGGTCTCGAGCGTGTCGAGCAGGGCTGCGGACGCCAGCGCCGCCGCGTCGTCGTACCCGATGTCGGCGGCGAGGCGGGTCTTGCACAGGCCGGCCACCGGGGCCTTGGCGACGACCAGACATCTGTTCATTCGGGGTCCCTGCGGCGGTGCGAGCGCAGCGAGCAGCGTCGTGGGGTGATTTTCATGCCAACACCTTGTAGAAGTCGTGTGCGGCGCGGACGGTGCCGCGGATCGAGCCGGAGACCTTGGACTTCGTGCCCTCGGCGCGGGGGTGGTAGGACACGTCGTGCTCGACGATGCGCCAGCCGGCCCGCATCGCGCGCTGTAGCAGCTCGACGGGGTAGCCGAAGCGCCGGTCGGCGACGCCGAGGTCGAGCAGCGCCTGGCGGTGGGCGACGCGCATCGGGCCGATGTCGCGCACGGGCAGGGCGAAGCGGCGGCGGAGCAGGGCCAGTACCAGCACGTTGCCGGCCCGGGCGTGCCACGGCCAGACGCCGCTGTGCACGGGACGGCGTCGTCCGGTGGCCAGGTCGGCGCGACCGGTGCGGACCTCGTCGAGCAGGCCGACCAGCTCGCCGGGGTCGAAGGAGCCGTCGCCGTCCATGAACGCGACGTAGGTGTGGGTGGCGGCCTCGAGGCCGGCATGTACGGCGGCGCCGTACCCAGGCGTGGGCTCGCGGACGACGTACGCGCCGAGGCGCTCGGCCACCTCGGCCGTCTCGTCGCTCGAGCCGTTGTCGACCACGATCACCGAGAATCCGTCGGGCACGCGCGGGAGCAGGCCGCGCAAGGCGGGTGCCTCGTCGCGGCACGGCAGGATCAGGTCGCAGTCGAGCTCCACGCCTCAAGGCTAGGCGTCCACAGGCCGCCAGGGCCCACCTTGGCGGGTTACGAATCCCTGACGACGGGTGTGCCCACCGAATGATGTATGTTTACATCATGATGCTGCGCACCCAGATCTCGCTCACCAGCGATGAGCGCCGGGTCCTGGATGCGGAGGCGGCACGGACCGGCCGGTCGATCGCCGCCCTCATTCGAGACGCCGTGCAGGTCGTCTATGGCGAGGAACGGTCCGGCGATGACGACCTCGCGGCCATGCGACGGGCGTTCGGCTCGTGGCAGGACCACGATCTCGACGGTGCCGACTGGGTCGACCGCCTGCGCTCCGGGTCGCGCAGTTCGTGACAGCACTGGTCGATACGTCGGTGCTGATCGACTATCTGCGTGGTCACGAGGGGGCCGCGGCCGTTCTCGAGCGCGAGCGGGCCGCAGCGCCGTTGCAGGCCAGCGAGATCACCCGACTGGAGGTGCTCGCCGGTATGCGCCCGCACGAGGAGGAGGCCACCCGCACGTTGCTCTCGGCCCTCATCTGGCATCCGGTAGATGCCGACGTGGCGGAGGAAGCTGGATCGCTCGGCCGACGCTGGCTTCCCAGCCATCACGCCATCGACGGCGCCGACCTCGCCATCGCTGCCACGGTCATCCGCACCGGCTCGCAGCTACTGACTCGCAACGTCCGGCACTTTCCCATGTTCCCCGGCCTACAGACGCCGTACTGAGCCCTGATCCACCGATGAGGGTGCGGTTGATGACGTCAGCGAAGTCCTCCAAGCGGTTGGATGTCACAGCGTGCGCCTCCCGTATCATGGGACTACGCCATCACGGCTCACCGACACCGCAAGCCGATCCCACTACGCGACGGGCTCAGTACACGTCACGGCGGTGGCCAACGCGCAGCGCCAGCGCCGTCAGGGTGCTGTCGATGAACTGCGCAAGGATGCGATAGTCACCCACTCGGTAGCGCCAGACCCCAGCGTGATTCGCCGTCAATCCCTTCCCCCGCTGCCGAGGGTCGTCGAGGCCTTCGACGTCATGAAGGTAGGCCAGCACCCGTCGCTGCACGGCGCGATCAAGCCTCTTGAACTCCCGATCGAACTGGTCGGTGGTCTCAACGCTCCACCCGGATCTCACCCGCCGGTCTCGGCCTCGAGCACAGACAGCGGACGGCTACGCCGACCCTCGGTCTCGAAGGCATCGATCGCGGCATCAGCCGCGAAGGCGTCTTCGAGGTCCGTCAGGTACTCGTGAAGTGCCGTTTTGACGTAGAAACTCTTCGAGCGTCCGGTGCGGCGCGCGAGGCTGTCGAGACGTTCTTCCTCGTCACGGGTCAGCCGGATCGAGATCGTCATCGGTACCCCCGTCGCGCCAATAAGACATGTTTACACGAGTGTACGTCATCAAGGCCGTGCGGTGCTGAACAGCGGTCCTGTAGATGATCCGCGTACGGCGGTGACCGCGGCACCTCGACGCGGCTCGTGCCGGTGGTTGTACGTCGCTCCGCCAGCGGTGCATGAGCATCTCGACGACTGCCGCTGGCACACTCGGAAGGGTGAGCAGTCGATTGGTGGTGTTGGGCAGCTGCGGGGGGTGGCCAGAACCCGGCCGCGCGTGCAGTGGATTCGTCTTGGAGCACGACGGATACCGGATGGTCCTGGACCTGGGCTACGGCACCCTGCCCCGTTTGCTCTCCTTGGTCGGATCGTGGGCGGCCAACGGCGTCGATGCGGTCGTGGTCACCCATCATCACCCCGACCACGCCCTCGACCTTCATGGCCTGTTCCGAGCGCGTTGGTTCGGTCAACGCGGTGCACCGCCGCTGCCGCTGTACGCGCCGAAGGACGTCATGGATCTGGTCTCCTCGATCGAAGACGAGGACGACGTTGCAGCCGTTCGCGAGGCCTTTGACTGGCACCCCCTACCAGCGGCGACATGCCGGGTCGGCCCGTTCGAGCTGTCGTCGTGGGCGCTACCGCACTTCGTGCCCAATGCCGGCGTGCGCCTGGCGGCCCCGGGCCTGACCGTGGCCTACACCGGTGACACGGGCCCCGACGCTTCCCTGGGGGAGTTGGGCCGTGACGCCGACTTGTACATCGTCGAGGCCACCGACCGTGACCAGCAGACGGATACACCCCCGGCTGCTGTCGGGCCACCGCTGCACCTCAGCGCCTCAGACGCCGGCCAAGCAGCCGCGGCAGCAGGGGCGCGACGGCTGCTGCTCACCCACTTCTGGCCCGGCAACGACCGGCAGACCTCGCGCGCTGCAGCCACGGCTGAGTTCTCCGGAGAGGTCTTGATCGCCGAGGAGGGTATGGAGATATCCCTGTCGTGACCCGGGCCGCAAGCCGATGCCCTTTCGGGCACGAGTGCGGGTGCCCTTCTACGGTTGGTCTGGCAGATCGACCACGGCGACGGCGGACTCCAGGCCGGTGAAGTCGCTGCCGTTGCGGGTCAGCAGTGTCAAGCCATGCCGTGCTGCGCTCGCGGCGATCTGCAGGTCCAGGCGACGTGGCCGCGGGTTGCGGCCGGATTGGCGCACGAGGGTGGCCAGCACCCCGTAGTACTCGGCGGTGGCCACATCGAACGACAACACCTCGAACCGGTCCAGGATCGCCTGCACGCGCTGGCGTCGGTACATCTGCGTGAGAGGATCGGTGGCGGCGCTCACGCCGTACTGCAGCTCGCCGATCGTCACCGCCGAGACCGCGACCTCGTCGGCGACTTCGGCGACTCGCGCAGCCTGGAAATCGATCAGAACGGAGGTGTCGAGCAGGGCACGACGCGACTCGCTCGTGGTCAATGCTTCTCCTGGTCGAACGGGTCGGTGGGCTCGTCGGGACCGAAGATCTCCTCGGCTGCAGCCAGATCAGCCCGCCACGCTCCTGGGTCTGACACCCGCGCCGCGGCGAACGCTGCGGACAGCTCGGCGACCGGCACGAACCGACGCTTCCCCGTGTCTCGCCGATGAGGCACCACGTCAGCGACCGGACGACCGTTGACGGTCACCACGAAGGACTCGCCCTCGGCGACCCGGCGCATGACCGCCGCGTTGTCGTTGCGCAGCTCGGACTGCCGAATCTCCACGGTCATAGCGAGATTATAGCGCTCTCATAGCACTCGGGTGCGACAGCCCCGCAGGGCGATTCCGGGCGAGACGGTTCGCCCCGTCGGTCTCGATCGAGGATCCTTCTGATGGCAACGGCGCACCGTCGTCGCGCGGGCGGCCGATGAGCTCCACCTCGCATCGGGGGCGCTGAGGGATCCGCTTGTGGGACGCGACCCCGCCCGTAGTCTTTGCCCGTATTTTTGGCTACAATGCCTACCATGACTGCCGTACCGCTAGGCGAGGCCCGTGACCGGCTCTCGCAGTACGTCGCCGAGGTTGAGCGCACCCACGAACGGGTCACCATCACGCGACATGGTCACCCGGCTGCCGTCCTGATTTCGGCCGATGACCTCGCCTCCATCGAGGAAACCCTGGAGATCCTCGGCACCCCTGGCGCCGTGCAGGCTGTCCGGGAGGGGCAGGCGGACGCCGCGGCCGATCGCTTTGCCGACAACGACGAGATCAAGGCGCGCTACGGGGTCGCGTGAGCGAGCCGTACCAGGTTCTGATCACCGCTCGTGCCGCCCGCGACCTACAGCGGCTTCCGGAGAAGATCGCGACAGCCTGCGTCGAGTTCATCTTTGGGCCGCTCCTGGAGAACCCTCACCGGGTTGGCAAAGCCCTCCGCGACGAACTGGTCGGCCTGCGCTCGGCCCGCCGAGGCGACTACCGGGTCGTCTACGCAATCATCGGGGAAGGACGCCGAATAGAGATCGTGCACATCGACCGCCGCAGCGACGTCTACCGATAGCGATGGGAGCCGGTCGCTGCCTTCACAGGTGGGCGCGCGCGGAGGTACTCCTGGAACGATTGGTGCGCAGCTGCGGCGCGGCGACGCAGGACCGCATGGGTCTCAGGGGGTACATCTTTGATCTGGACACTGGGCATAGCGCGATCATGGTAGTCGCCTCTCTCGATAGTGGATCGGTCTGCGGTGCCGAGGGGCGGCATTGTTGTGGTGGTCAGCTGTCAGCAGGTCGTGCGGTGGCTCGCGACTGTTCGCGGAGGTCTTCACCGGCCGGGGCCCAATGCCATGCCCAGGTCAACGCCTCGCCGTCCCATCCGATCACCAACCGCTGATCGTAGGGTCCCCCGGGCGGGCCGTCGAAGACGCCGTCGCCGGTCCTGTGGAACACCAGGACCCCTGGGGCCTCACTGTGCGCGACGTACAAGGCGTCGTCGTCCACCAGGGTGTGCTCGACGTGCTGGACGCCCTCGGCGCCGACAGCTTCGTAGTCGATGGCGAGGCAACCGCCTGGAATCGGCGCCACGGAGATGCGTGCTTCGCACGACCCGCTCTCGCGTCCCTCGACGCGGCCACGATAGAGGCCGGCAGGCAGACCAGCCAGAGCTCGCATGAGGGTCATCACACCACGCCCAGGCAACTCAGCGTCGCGGCTGCGACAGTGCCGCCACCACGAGGTGCTACTGCTGTCGCGGTGAGGATCCTTGTCCGGCGTCGTCGATCTTCTCTACATCTCGACCGCCGCTCTACCATGCGGGTCGTGACCTCCACGACTGCCTCGGCGCCCGCGACCAGGCAGTCGGACGACCGCGGGGCCCGCCTCGGGCTCGGGCTGCTGGGGCTGCTGGTCGCGGCCGCCGCGCTGGTGCCGCCGCTGACCGGGTGGTCGGTCAATGCACGCTCCCACGACGGCGGGGTCGCTCCGCTGAGCGCGCAGTGGGACGTGCGGGTCGGGATCGGCACCGTGCCAGCGCTCGCGCTGGCGTACGCCGGCGGCCGCTGGGCGATCGACCTCGCACAGTCGTTGTCGTGGCGTGCGCTGCTGCTGGCGTCGTACGCCGGTGGGCTGGCGTGGATCCTCGCGCTCGCGTTCGTCGACGGGCCGGGTGGCATCGGCCGCGAGATGGACAGCCGGATCGAGTACCTCACGACGGCGCGGACGATCTCGATCACCGACGTACCGGCGGTGCTGGACAGCTTCGTCAGCCGGATCCCGCGGCACACGCCCGGCGTCTGGACCACGCACGTCGCGGGCCACCCGCCGGGGGCGCTGCTGTTCTTCGTGCTGCTCGTGGCGCTGGGACTCGGGGCCGGGCTCGCCGCCGGCCTCGTGGTGACGCTTCTCGCGGCCACGGCCGCGCCCGGCGTGCTGGTGGTCCTGCGCGAGCTCGGTGCCGAGGACGTGGCCCGCCGGGCCGCGCCGTTCGTCGTACTCGGCCCCGCGGCGCTGTGGATGGGGGTGTCGGGCGATGCCCTCTTCACGGCCGTCTCCGTGTGGGGACTGGCCTGTCTGGCCCGTGCGGCCACCCGCGCCCGCTGGCAGGCGGTCGCCGGGTGGGGACTCGGCGCGGGGCTGCTGCTCGGTGCCTGCGTGATGTTGTCCTACGGCCTGCCGCTGCTCGGCCTGCCGGCCATCGCCGTACTCGTGGTGGCGCGGTCGTGGCGACCGCTGCCGTTCGCTGTCGTGGGGGCGCTGGTCGTGGTGCTGGCGTTCGTGCCGTTCGGCTTCCGGCTGTGGGAGGCCTACCCTGTGCTGCGCGAGCGGTACCACGACGGCAGCGCCGCCACCCGCCCGTTTTCCTACTGGGTGTGGGGCGACCTGGCGGCGCTGTCGATCTCGGCCGGTCCGCTGCTGGGGGCGGGGCTCGGCCGGCTCGCGGCCCTACGGGAGCGCGCCGACCGGAGGGTGCTGATCCTCGTCGGTGGCGCGGTCGCGGCGATCGTGCTGGCCGACGTCTCGGCGATGAGCAAGGCGGAGGTGGAGCGGATCTGGCTGCCGTTCGTGCCGTGGCTGCTGCTGTCGATCACGGTGCTCCCGGAACGCTGGCGCCGCCGCGGCCTGTGGCTCCAGCTCGGCGTCGCCCTCGTCGTCCAGCACCTGCTCAACACCACCTGGTAACGCCGACCTGTCACTTGTTGACGCTGTGAGGCGTCGACCTGTCACTTGTTGACGCGCAGAAGCGTCGACCCGTCGCTTGTTGACGCGCAGAAGCGTCGACCCGTCACTTGTTGACCGCTCAGGCTCGCAACGGGGCGTGGGCGAAGTCGCGCAGCCCGTCCCGCGGGCGTACGACGGCCTCGAAGCCGAGCTCGGCCTGTGCCAGAGCGGGCGAGGCGACCACGTGGCGTACGTCGCCGGCGCGGAACTGACCGGTGACCTCGGGCGCCAGGTCGACGTCGCTGCCCGCGGCGACGCACCGGGCAACCTCGAGGATCGAGACGGGCGTGCCCGAGCAGACGTTGTACGCCGTGTAGTCACCCGCGTCGCGCTCCGCCACCCGGCGGGTGGCACGCACGTTGGCCGCGGCCACGTCGCTGACGTGCACGAAGTCGCGCATCTGCCCGCCGTCCTCGAAGACCTGTGGCGCCTGGCCGCGTTCGAGCGAGGAGCGGAACATCGCCGCCACCCCGGAGTACGGCGTGTCCCGCGGCATCCCTGGCCCGTAGACGTTGTGGTAGCGCAGCGCGATCGCCGCCGCGCCCGCCTGCCGGACCCACGTCGACGCGTAGTGCTCCTGCGCGAGCTTGCTCGCGGCGTAGCTGCTGCGCGGGTCGAGCCCGGCGTCCTCGGGGACCAGCTCCCAGCTCAGGGGCTCGCCGCAGCTGGGGCAGCGGTTGTCGAAGAGCCCGGACTCGAGGTCGGCGATCCCGCGCGGCCGGGGAGCGACGGCGCCGTGCGTGGCGCAGGCGTAGCACCCCTCGCCGTACACGACCATCGAGCTGGCGAGCACGAGCCGGTCGACGCCGTGGGCGTGCATGGCGGCCAGCAGCGCCGCCGTACCGAGGTCGTTGTGGCCGGCGTAGACGGGCAGGTCCGCCACCTTCACGCCCGCGCCGACCACGGCGGCCTGGTGGCAGACCACGTCGACGCCGTCGAGCAGGTCGCCCCACCCCTCGGCATCCCGTACGTCGAGCCGGTGGGTGTCGGCGGGTACGTCGGACGAGCCGTGCGCCTGCGGCAGCATCAGGTCGACGCGCACCACCTCGTCGCCGGCCTCGTCGAGGGCCGCGCCGGTCGCCGTACCGATGAAGCCGGCGGAGCCGGTGAGCAGGACCTTCACGCGCCGGCGTCGGGAATGTCGTAGGTCAGGTCGAGTCCGTCGGCCCAGCTCGCGCACCGGCAGCCGCCCGGCGCGGGCAGGTCGGCGGCGACGCGGGTCAGCAGCCCCTTGAGCCGGTCGATGTTGCGGGCGAACATCGCGAACACCTCGGCCTGGCCGACGCCCTCGCCGGACTCGACGCCCGCGTCCATGTCGGTCACCAGCGCGACCGCGGCGTAACACATCCGCAGCTCGCGGGCGAGCACGGCTTCGGGGTGGCCGGTCATGTTGATCAAGGGCCAGCCCTGGGCGGCGTAGTGCTGCGACTCGGCGCGGGTGGAGAAGCGCGGCCCCTCGACGACGACCATCGCGCCGCCGGTCTTCACCGCGCCGTCCTTGCTCGCCACGGCCTCGATGAGGGTGGGGCAGTAGGGGTCGGCGAACGGCACGTGCACCGCGCCGGTCTCGACGTAGCTCTGCACTCGGCCCCACGTGCGGTCGACGAGCTGGTCGGGTACGACGACGTCGCCAGGAGCCACCTCGTCGCGCAGGCCGCCGACGGCGCACGGCGCGAGCACCTGGCGCACGCCGAGGCTGCGCAGCGCCCAGAGGTTGGCGCGGTAGTTGATCTTGTGCGGCGGGTACGCGTGCCCCGCGCCGTGCCGGGGCAGGAACGCCACCCGGCGCCCCTCGACCTCGCCGACGGCGATCGGCGCCGACGGGTCGCCGTACGGCGTGGACACGGCGTGGGTCTCGGGGTCGGTCAGGAACTCGTAGAACCCGCTCCCGCCGATCACCGCGATCTCTGCTGCGCTGCTCACGGGGGTCACCCTATGCAGCGCGGGCCGGCCGCCGTCACGTGCCGAGGCCGGCCAACACCTCGGCGTGGGGGAGCAGGCCGAGCAGCCGGCCGGGCAGCAGCAGCTTGGAGCGGCGTACGCCGGAGCCGATGACGGCCACCTCGATCTCCAACGCGGCCGCGTCGACGAACAGCCGCCACCCGGCCGGGATGCCGATCGGGGTGATGCCGCCGTACTCCATGCCGGAGCGGTCGACCGCCAGGTCCATCGACAGGAACGAGCACTTGCGCACGTCGAGGGTGCGCTTGACCAGGAAGTTGACGTCGGCGCGGGTGTCGGCCGGCACCACGCAGGCGCCGATGCGTTCGGCCCCGTCGCGCCTGCCGCCGACGACCACGCAGTTGGCGCCGGTCGACATCGGCAGGTCGTACGCCGCGCTGAGCGCGGCCGTGTCGGCCAGCTGCGGGTCGATCTCCACGACGCCGACCTCGGCGGCGTACGCCCACCCGGACAGGGCGTCGTACACCGGTGGCGCGAGCAGGTCGGCGCGGGACAGGGCAGGCTCGGTCTGCAGCCTGCCCAGCGTGGGCGTGCTCATGGCCTCACTCTGGCACGGAGGTCAGCGGGTCAGCGGGTCAGCGGGTCAGCCTGATGCTCCAGCACATCGACCTGTCACTTGTTGACGCCCAGGAAGCATCGACCTGTCACTTGTCGACACTCGCGGCGGTCAACAAGTGACAGGTCGGCGTCGTACGGCGTCAACAAGTGACAGGTCGGCGGGGAGGGGGTCGCGGCACGTAGGGTTGGCCCGAGATGAGCGACACCGTCCTGCCCGCCTTCGAGCCCCCGGTCGAGGAGCCCCGCACCAGCCGCCGGGCGCCCACGGCCGACGAGCTGCTGGCGGGTCTCAACGAGCCCCAGCGGGCCGCCGTGGTCCACCAGGGCGCCCCGCTCCTGGTCGTGGCCGGGGCCGGCTCCGGCAAGACGCGGGTGCTGACCCGGCGGATCGCCTGGCTGGTCACCGAGCGCAAGGCGCACCCAGGCTCCGTGCTCGCCATCACCTTCACCAACAAAGCGGCCGCCGAGATGAAGGAGCGGGTCGAGGAGCTCGTCGGGCCCCGCGCGCGGATGATGTGGGTCTCCACGTTCCACTCCTCGTGCGTGCGGATCCTGCGCAAGGAGATCGACAAGGTCGGCTTCAAGTCGAGCTTCTCGATCTACGACGCGAGCGACTCCAAGCGGCTGATGACCCTGGTCTGCAAGGACCTCGACCTCGACCCGCGGCGCTTCCAGCCCGGTGCGGTGCTCAACTGGGTCAGCGACCACAAGAACGAGCTGCGCGACGCCGACGAGGCCGCCAAGGACACCCGCAACGGGTTCGAGGAGTCGTACGCCGCGGCGTACTCCCTCTACCAGCAGCGGCTCCGCCAGGCCAACGCCCTCGACTTCGACGACCTGATCATGACGACCGTGCACCTGTTCCAGGAGTTCCCGGAGGTGCGCGAGACCTACCGGCGCCGGTTCCGGCATGTGCTCGTCGACGAGTACCAGGACACCAACCACGCGCAGTACGCCCTGGTCCACCTGCTCTGCGGGGACGAGATGGAGCGTCCGGCGGGCGACGGCGGGCTTGCGCCAGGCGACCGGGTTCGGGGCGCCGAGCTGATGGTGGTCGGCGACGCCGACCAGTCGATCTACGCGTTCCGCGGCGCCAACATCCGCAACATCCTCGACTTCGAGCAGGACTTCCCCAACGCCACCTCGATCCTGCTCGAGCAGAACTACCGCTCGACCCAGACCATCCTCAACGCCGCCAACGCGGTCATCGGCCACAATCAGGGCCGCAAGGCCAAGCGGCTGTGGTCCGATGCCGGTGAGGGTGACCGCATCGTCGGGTACGTCGCCGACGACGAGCGCGACGAGGCCCGCTTCGTCTCCGGCGAGATCGACACCCTGACCGACGGCGGACGCAGGCCCGGCGACGTCGCGGTGTTCTACCGCACCAACGCGCAGTCGCGGGTCTTCGAGGAGGTCTTCGTCCGGCTCGGCATGCCCTACCGAGTCGTCGGCGGGGTGCGGTTCTACGAACGCCGCGAGGTCCGCGATGCCCTGGCCTACCTGCGGATGCTGGTCAACCCCGACGACCAGGTCTCCGTACGACGCGTCCTCAACACCCCCAGGCGCGGCATCGGCGACCGCGCGGTCGCCTGTGTCTCGTCGTACGCCGAGCGCGAGCGGATCACCTTCTGGGAGGCGCTGCGCCGGGCCGACGAGGCGCCGGGGCTGGTCTCCCGGTCGCTGACGGCCATCCGGGGCTTCGTCGACCTCGTCGAGGAGCTGCAGTCGATGGTCGAGGCGGGCGAGCGCGCCGACGTCGTACTCGAGAGCGTCCTGGCCAGATCCGGCTACCTCGACGAGCTCGAGGCCTCCGACGACCCGCAGGACGGCACCCGCCTGGAAAACCTCGCCGAGCTGGTGGCCGTGGCCCGCGAGTTCTCCGACGACCCGATCGTAGGCCCGTCGGCCGACCCGGCCGACGTCGACGCCGGCACGGTCGCGCCCGGCCTGCGCGACTTCCTCGAGCGGGTCGCCCTGGTCGCCGACACCGACCAGATCCCCGACGCGCCGGTCGAGGACGACGGCGGGATGGTCACCCTGATGACCCTGCACACCGCCAAGGGACTCGAGTTCCCCGTCGTCTTCGTGACCGGTCTCGAGGACGGCGTCTTCCCCCACGCCCGTTCGCTCGGCGACGCCCCGGAGCTCGAGGAGGAGCGTCGACTGGCGTACGTCGGCCTCACCCGCGCCCGCGAACGCCTCTACGTCTCCCGGGCGATGGTGCGTTCGGCCTGGGGAGCTCCGTCCCACAACCCGGGTTCGCGGTTCCTGACCGAGCTGCCGATCGACCTGGTCGACTGGCGCCGCACCGAGGCCGCCCAGAGCCAGTGGTCGCGGCCCGACTACGGCAGCCGGTCCGGGCTGGCGTCGCCCACGGCCGCCGGCCGCCGCAACTTCACGTCGGCCGCGGCCCGGGCCGACGCGGCCTCGAAGGCCCAGCCCGCCAAGGACATTCCGTCACTCGAGCCGGGCGACCGGGTGCTGCACGACTCGTTCGGCATGGGCACCGTCGTCTCGCTCGAGGGGCTGGCAGACAAGCAGGTCGCCTCGATCGACTTCGGCTCCGAGGGCGTCAAGCGGCTGCTGCTGCGCTACGCCCGCGTCGAGAAGCTCTGACCCAACAACTGACGCCGAGGTTGGCATTCTCCGCGGTCGAAGTAGGGATTCTGCGACCAACGGTGCGGGACGGCCCACC
>JBPCQY010000029.1:0-5506 GCA_050997635.1 Nocardioides sp. | reverse complement strand
TGAGGCTCGGGCCGCGCCACGCGCAGCGGGCGGGCGGGGGCTGCGGTCGGGTCGCAGGTCAACGTGCTCATCGGGACCTCCTGGGGAAGTGCCGGCCGCTGCCGGCTGTCGATCGCTGGTGTCGACTTGATGTCTAGTCGGGACCACCGACAGAGCTGGGGCTCCGGGGCCGGCGGATCGATCAGACGTTCGATCGAACATGTGTACGAAGATAGCTCCGGCTACCGGCAGGCACAAGCGCCACGCCGAACAGTTGTTCGAATTCGAACGGCCTCGAGAAGCGCCGAGCGCTAGCCCGGGTGCGAGCGACCGGCGACACGCGGTTCGAACAGGTGTTTGAAATGTCTGGTCGCGGAGTCCTATCCTGTCAACCATGGCCACGACCCCGAAACCGCCCCGGCAACCCGGCGCCCCCTCCAGCACGAGCACCAGCAAGAGCACCGGGAAGAACGCCGGGAAGAGCACCGTCTCCGAGCTGCCCGACGGGCCGCCCGACGCCACCGGGCTGACCCCGCGCCAGCAGCGCGTGCTGGCCCACATCAAGGAGGCCATCGAGCTGCGCGGCTATCCGCCCAGCATGCGCGAGATCGGCGAGGCGGTCGGACTGACCAGCTCCTCCAGCGTCGCCCACCAGCTCAAGGTGCTCGAGGAGAAGGGCTTCCTGCGCCGCGACCCCAACCGGCCGCGCGCCCTTGAGGTGTTCCTGCCCGAGGTGATGGCCGCGCGCCGGTCGATCTCCCACGTCGAGGAGGCCGAGGCGTCCTACGACGAGACCGGCATCGGCGACGCCCGGCCACCCGCGGTGTACGTCCCGCTCGTTGGCCGGATCGCCGCCGGCGGCCCGATCCTGGCCGAGGAGACCCTCGAGGAGGTCTTCCCGCTGCCCAAGAGCCTGGTCGGCGAGGGCACCCTGTTCCTGCTCGAGGTGCGGGGCGACTCGATGATCGAGGCGGCCATCTGCGACGGCGACTACGTCGTGATCCGCCAGGAGCAGACCGCCGAGAACGGCGAGATCGTGGCCGCGATGATCGACGGCGAGGCCACCGTCAAGACGTTCCAGCGCAAGGGCGGCCAGGTCTGGCTGCTGCCGCACAATGCGTCGTACGACCCGATCGACGGCACCCACGCCACCATCCTCGGCAAGGTGACCGCCGTCTTGCGCCGGGTGTGACTTAGAGTGCGGGCCATGCTGGAGCACCGGAGCTTCTCCGAGGTCCATATGCGGGCGCAGCCGGCCCACGAGCTGCATCCGGCGATCCTGCCCGCCGTCGGTCTGGTGCTGGTCGTCGCGCTCGTGGTGCTGCTGCTCCTGCTCTTCTGACCCACCAGAAACGGCCATGCGGATGGCGCCTCCGGTTCAGTAGGATCCTGTGTCATGGGGGACATCAGGATCCGGACGGTCCAAGACGTCCGTACGTCGCGGAGCACCCCGGTGCTGCGGGCGGCCCGGGAGATCGGCCTGATCGGCGTGCTCTACGTCGGCTACACAGTCACCCGGATGTTCGCCGAGGACGACCTCGCGCCCGCCAAGGCCCGGGCGCACGGGTTGCTGCACATCGAGCACGTCTTCGGCCTCGACTGGGAGTTCGGCCTCAACCACCTCTTCGCCCATGTCGACCTGTTCGGGCTGATCGGCAGCTACTGGTATGCCACCGGCCACTACCTCGTCACGCTGACCGCGCTGATCTGGCTCTACCGCAAGGGCCAGCGGACCTACGTCACCGCCCGGCGCGCGCTGGTGCTGGCCTCGCTCATCGCGCTGGTGATCTACCTCCTGCTGCCGATGGCGCCACCCCGGATGATGCCCGGCTACCTCGACGTGCTCGACCTGCACTCCGCCGAGGGCTGGTGGGGCGGCGACGCGTCGGCGCCGAAGGGCTTCGGTGACTGGACCAACGAGCTCGCGGCCTTCCCGAGCCTGCACGCCGGCTGGGCGGTCTGGGTGGCCATCGTCGTACGCCGGGTCACGACCTCGCAGATGCTGCGCGGCCTGGCTTGGTTCCACGCGTTCATGACCAGCCTGGTGATCATCGGTACCGGTAATCACTGGGTGCTGGACGCCGTCGTCGGCTGGCTGATCGTGCTGTTCGCGCTGTGGATGGTCGACATCTGGGCCGGCGAGCGGCGGGGCTTCTTCAGCCTCCGTCCGCCAGGCGAGCCAGCGCCTTCCTGACCAGGTCACCGTCGGTGGTGGTCCACATCGGCGGCAGGCTCGCCTTGAGGAACCCGCCGTACCGCGCCGTCGCCAGGCGCGGGTCGAGCACGGCCACGACACCCCTGTCGGACGTCGTGCGGATCAGGCGGCCGGCGCCCTGGGCCAGCAGCAGCGCGGCATGGGTGGCGGCGACCTGCATGAAGCCGTTGCCGCCGGCCCGGTCGGCGGCCCGCTGCCGCGCGCTCATCAGTGGGTCGTCGGGCCGCGGGCAGAGGATCCGGTCGATGATCACGAGCTAGCCGGTCTCGCCCGGCACGTCGAGGCCCTGCCACAGGCTCAGCGTGCCGAACAGGCAGGTGTGCGGGTCCTCGACGAACTGTCGGGCCAGCTCGGGCAGCTGCGCCTCCCCCTGCGCGAGCGTCGTGAGGTGGGGCAGCCGTTCGCGCACCACCTCGGCCGCAGCCTCGGCGGCCCGTCGGCTCGAGAACAGCCCGAGGGTGCGGCCCTCGGCGGCGTCGACGAGCGAGACGATCTCCTCGAGCATCGCCGGGTTGGGGCCATCGCGGCCGGGGGTCGGCAGGTGCCGGGCGACGTAGAGGATGGCCTGCTGGCCGTAGTCGAACGGCGAGCCGACGTCGAGGCCGAGCCAGGGGCGCGGGTCGTCGGCGGCTGGCGGCGGCTCGCCACCGGGCAGGATGCGCTCGGCCGGCTTGAGCCCGACCGAGGTGGCCACGGCGTTGAAGTCGCCGCCGAGCATCAACGTCGCCGAGGTGAAGATGGCGGTCTTGTCGGACAGCAGCTTCTCGCGCATCGGACCCCACACCTCCAGGGGCGCGACGCACAGCCGCGGCGGGACCCGATCGCGCCCTTCGGTGAGCCACAGCACGTCGGTCTCGGAGTGCGCGGCCATCCGCTCGGCGGTCGTGAGCACCTCCTGCACCGAACCCTTGGCCTGGGCTCGACCCGCGTCGGCGGCGTCGCCGTCCTTGGGGTACGCCGAGAGGCAGGCCCGCGCGGCGTCTCGCACCAGCACCAGCGCGTCGGAGAGCGACTCGGGCACGGTGTCGAACCGGCCGGGCTGGCACTCGGCGATCGCCGAGCCGAGCGCGTCGCCCGCGTCGGCAAGGTCGTCAGCCTCGGTGTCCTGGACCCACCGCTGCGAACGCCGCGCCGCGCGGTCGACGTCGTTCGCGAACAGCTCGTCGGTGGCCGCCTGGGTCACCCGCGCGGTCACCTCGTGGGCCTCGTCGATCACCACGACGTCGTACTCGGGGATCATCGGGACGCCCTCGATCGCGTCGATCGCGAGCAGCGAGTGGTTGGTGACGACGAGGTGGGAGCGGTGGGCGTCCTCGCGGGCGAGCTCGACGAAGCACTCCTGGCCGAACGGGCACTTCGCGGCGCCCAGACACTCGCGGTGGCTGACGCTGACCTGGCGCCACTCACGGTCGGTGTGGCGTGGAGCGCGGTCGCGCTCGCCGGTGCCGCCCTGCTCGGCCTCCTCCTCCGCCCACGCCCTCAGCTCGAGCACCTTCTTGCCCAGCGACCCCTCCGGCACCTCGATCAGCGCGCCCTGGTCGTCGGGCACGCCCTCGCGGATGCGGTGCAGGCAGGCGTAGTTGGAGCGGCCCTTGAGCACGGCGTACGACGCGTCGACCTCCGGCGCGGCCTTCGCGACCGCCTCGACCAGCCGCGGGATGTCGCGTTCGACGAGTTGGTGCTGGAGCGCGAGGGTCGCCGTGGCGACCACGACCCGCCGGTCGTTCAGCAGCGCCGGCACGAGGTAGGCCAGCGACTTTCCGGTGCCGGTGCCGGCCTGGACGAGCAGGTGGTCGCCGCTGGTCATCGCCTCGGCGACAGCCTCGGCCATCTGCACCTGTCCCGCGCGCTCGTGGCCGCCGAGCGCGCTCACCGCAGCCGACAGCACCTCGCGGACGGGGCTGGGGTCGGTGGGCACCGGAGCACCCTATCCGCGGGCACGGACAGGTCCGGCGGCCCGCTGGATCCCCCCACGGGTCCGTCCTGCCGGGACATACTGTGTGGAGGAGTCGCAGGCGTGGTGCGGGTGCCCCGTGCCTGGCAGGTCCAGCTCTATAGACGGGTCGGGTGATTTCAATGTCACCAAGTGAGCGTCGACGCTACGCGGTCATCACCAGCGCCATGGCCGCAGTGGTGCTGGTTGCGGTCGTGACCTGGTTGGTCTCTGCGCGGGCCGGGGGCTCCGGTGCCCATGCAGGGGAGGCGAGCGGCAGGTCAACGCCGTCGGTTCCCTCGCAGGCCCAGGGTCCGGTTCCGGACAGCCACCCTGCGGCGACCACGCCGCGGTTCAGGGGACGATCGAGGTCCGGCTGCCGGACGGGTCGACCGAGGATGCCGGGGGGTGCGGCGGCGACATCGCGCCCGGGGGGCTGTACGGCGCGCAGGCCGACCACTCGTCCGACGCCGACATCGTGGCCTCGGTCAACGAGGCCCTCGCCGGTCTGGGCCTGGAACCGGACCGGGTCGACGTGCTGCACCCCCTCGGGCCCGCGATCTCGGTCACCATCGCCGTGCCCGGCGGCAGCGCCGCTGGAGACGAGATCGACCCCGTCATCTCGGCACTCAACGACAAGCCCAACCGCTACGAGGGGGTCTTCATCGAGCTGGTGGCACCCGACGGATCGCCCTTGATCGCTTCGGGGTCAGCTCTGCGGGCAGGGACGGACACCTCGTGGATCTCCGGCTCGGTGCCCGGCGACAACGGCATGGCACCGTCACCGCCGGCGAGCGCGTCTCCGTCGTCGTGAGGGCCGTGCCCACGCGGCCTTCTCAGGCGGGGTACGACGCGAGCTCGCCCGCGAGGTCGGCGTTGGCGCGACCGCGCACGACGGTGCCGTCGCCGGTGTGCTCGAGCGAGTCGATCTCGCCGAACTGGTGCAGCCGGTCGAGCAGGTCGCCGCGCGCATAGGGCACCAGCGCCGCGAACTCGACGCCCGGCTTGGGCAGCTCTCCCTCGACGTAGGCCAGCGCCTCCGCGACACCCTCGCCCGTGCGGGCCGAGACGACCACGCAGTGCGGCTCGCGCTGACGCAGGCGCGCCAACACCATCGGGTCGGCGGCGTCGGCCTTGTTGACCACGATGATCTCGGGCACCTTGTCGGCGCCGATCTCGGCGAGCACTTCGCGTACGGCGGCGATCTGGCCCTCGGGGTCAGAGTGCGACCCGTCGACCACGTGCAGGATCAGGTCGGAGTCGGCGACCTCCTCCAGTGTCGAGCGGAACGCCTCGATCAGCTGGTGGGGCAGGTGCCGCACGAAACCGACGGTGTCGCTCATCGTGTAGACCCGGCCGTCACCGGTCGTCGTACGACG
>JBPCQY010000184.1:0-10976 GCA_050997635.1 Nocardioides sp. | reverse complement strand
AGCAGGCGCCGGAACGAGTCGACCCGCTCCGGGTCGGCCTCGCCGCGCGCCAGCGCCTCGTCGAGACCGCACTCAGGCTCGTCGGCGCCGTGGGTGCAGCCGCGCGGGCAGTCGGCGGTGAGTGCCTCGAGGTCGGTGAACGCCCCGATCAGCTGCGCGGGCTGCACGTGCGCCAGGCCGAAGGACCGGATGCCGGGCGTGTCGATGATCTGGCCGCCGTCGTCGGGCAGGGCCAGCAGGTAGGCCGAGGTCGAGGTGTGCCGGCCGCGCCCGGTGACCGCGTTGACGTGCCCGACGTCGCGCCCGGCGTCGGGCACGAGTGCGTTGACCAGCGTGGACTTGCCGACGCCGCTGTGGCCCACGAGCACGCTGGTGCTGCCGGCCAGGTGCCTGCGCAGGTCGTCCAGATCGCCGCCGCGCTCGGTGACCACCCACGGCACGCCCAGTGAGCGATAGGTGACCAGCAGGGTCTCGGGGTCGGCGAGGTCGGCCTTGGTCAGGCACAGCAGCGGCCGCATGCCGGCGTCGTACGCCGCGACGAGGGCGCGGTCGATCAGGCCGTGCCGGGGTTCGGGGTCGGCGAGCGCCGTGACGATGACGAGCTGGTCGGCGTTGGCCACGATCACCCGCTCGACGGGGTCGTCGTCGTCGGCCGTACGCCGCAGGACGGTGCTGCGCTCCTCGACCTCGACGATCCGGGCGAGGGCTCCCTCGGCGCCGGAGGTGTCGCCGACGACGCGCACCCGGTCGCCCACGACGACGCCCTTGCGGCCCAGCGGGCGCGCCTTGACCGCGAGCACCACGACCCCGTCGACCAGGAGGGTGAGCCGGCCGCGGTCGACGGTGACGACCACGCCGTCCACCGCGTCGGCGTACGACGGGCGCTCCTTGGTACGCGGACGGGTACGCCGCCGCGGCCGTTCGTAGTGCTCGTGGTCGTGCTCGGAGTAGCGCCCACTCACCGGACGAGCCCCGCCCAGACGCCGGCGAAGCCGGGGAACGTTTTGGCCGTCGTGTCGACGTCCTCGACCAGCACGCCCTCGACACCGGCCCCCAGGACCACGCCGGCGTGCGCCATCCGGTGGTCGGTGTAGGTGTGGAAGACGCCGCCGTGCAGCGCGGCCGGCCGGAACGACAGGCCGTCGTCGTGCTCGGTCACGTCGGCCCCGAGTGCGCCCAGCTCGCGGGTGAGGGCGGCGAGGCGGTTGGTCTCGTGGCCGCGGATGTGCGCGATCCCCCGCAGGTACGACGGTCCCGCAGCGAGGGCGCACAGCGCGGCGACGGCCGGGGCGAGCTCGCCCACGGAGTGCAGGTCGAGGTCGACGCCCTCGAGCCGGTCGGGGCCGCTGACCTGCAGTCCGTGGTCGGTGAAGCCGACCTCGCACCCGAAGCGGGCCAGGATCTCGCGCAGGGCGTCGCCGGCCTGCGTGGTCTCCCGCGGCCAGTCGCGCACCGTGACCGTGCCTGCGGTGACGGCGGCAAGCGCCAGGAACGGTGCGGCGTTGGACAGGTCGGGCTCGATCAGGTGGTCGCGGGCCGTGATCGTCCCCGGGGCGACGGCCCACCGGTCGGCGGCGGCGTCGTCGACCTCGACGCCATGGTCGCGCAGCATCGCCACGGTCATCTCGATGTGGGGGAGCGACGGTACGGGCTTGCCGACATGCCGGACGTCGACGCCGCGCTCGTAGCGGGCGCCGGCCAGCAGCAGGGCCGAGACGAACTGCGAGGACGCCGACGCGTCGAGGGTCACGGTGCCGCCGTCGACCGCGCCCCGGCCACGCACGGTGAACGGCAGGGCGTCGCCCTCGACGTCGACGCCGAGAGTGCGCAGCGAGCTGAGCACCTCGCCGACCGGTCGCGACCGCATGTGGGGGTCGCCGTCGAAGCAGACCCGCCCCGACGAGAGTGCGGCCACGGGCGGGACGAAACGCATCACCGTGCCGGCCAGCCCGCAGTCGACGACGGCGTCCGACTCGAAGGCGCCCGGGGCGACCATCCAGTCGTCACCCGAGACGTCGACGGTGGCACCGAGCGCGGCCAGCGCCGAGGCCATCAGGGTCGTGTCGCGCGAGCGCAGGGCCCGGCGTACGACGCTGGGCGCGTCGGCCAGAGCGGCCAGCACCAGGGCCCGGTTGGTCAGCGACTTGCTGCCGGGGAGCGAGACCGTGACGTCGACGGGCCCGTGGGCATGCGGGGCCGGCCACGGGTCGGTCGTCGCGGGCCTGGTCACCCGCCGCAGCGTAGTCGGGGTCAGCTGAGCTTGGCCTTGGCGAGCGCCGCCTCGCGCTTGGCGTCGTGGGCCAGGCGCCTGGCGCGCCAGGCCACGCCCGGCTTGCCCTCGGTGTCGACGCCGGCCAGCAGCAGGCCACCCAGCATCGAGACGTTCTTGAAGAAGTGGACGCGCTGGCCGGCCCGCGCGGCCGGGTCGGTCTCCTCCCAGAACCGGTGACCGGCGGCGGTCGTCGGCACCAGGGAAGCCGCGAGCACGGTCGCCGCGAGACGCGGCGCCCGGCCCGTGGCCAGCGCGAGCGCGGCAGCGAGCTGGGCGGCCCCGTTGATGCGGACCAGGGTCTGCGGGTTACGGGGGATGGGCAGGGAGGCGGGCAGCACCCGCTCGGCGAGCGGCATGATCCTCTCGGTCACCGGCTCCGCCGCGGCCGCGGGGCCCTCGGGGTTCTTCAAGGCATTGATCCCGCCGACCACGAACATCGAGGCGAGCATCGGGCGGGCGAGCAGTCTGATCGGCGTCATGACACCTTTTTACCCCATCCGCCGTCACGGCGAACCTGCTCAGCCGGCCGGGGCCCGGTTCGCCTCGGCCAGCTGGAGGCGGACGGCGGCGCACCGGCGGCATTTCACGAGGTGGTCGTCGACCCTGCTCCGCTCGCGACGGTGCGGGACGGGGGTGCCGATCCGTAGGGTGGCGGCATGTGTGGTCGCTATGCCTCGAGCCGCAGGCCCGAGGACCTGCTCGAGGAGTTCGAGGTCGTCGAGTCGCGCGTCGACCACGCCCTGCCGGCCGACTACAACGTCGCGCCGACCAAGGAGGTCTACGCGGTCCTCGAACGGGCGCCGTCGAAGGACTCGGCCGCTCGTGCTGAGGAGGGCGCCCAGCGCCCGTCTCGAAGTGAGCCGCCCCAGCGCCAGCTCCGGATCGTGCGCTGGGGGCTGGTCCCGTCGTGGGCCAAGGACCCCTCGATCGGCAACCGGATGATCAACGCCCGGATGGAGACGGTGGCCGACAAGCCGGCCTACAAGCGGGCCTTCGCCGTACGACGCTGCCTGCTGCCGGCCGACGGCTACTTCGAGTGGTATCCCACTCCGCAGCAGACCAGGGCCGGCAAGCCGCTCAAGCAGCCCTTCTTCATCCGGCCGCAGGACGGCGGCACGCTGGCGATGGCGGGGCTCTACGAGATCTGGCGTGACCCGACGCGTCCCGACGACGACCCCGAGCGCTTCCGGTGGACCTGCACGGTGCTCACCACCCAGGCCGAGGACGCCGTGGGCCACATCCACGATCGGATGCCGTTGATGGTCGAGCCCGACCGGTGGGGAGCCTGGCTCGACCCGACGCTGTCGGCGAAGGACGACCTCCTCGACCTGCTCGTGCCGGCCGCCCCCGGGCGGCTCGAGGCCTACCCCGTGTCGACCGACGTCAACAACGTGCGCAACAACGGGCCCGAGCTCGTCGAACCCATCCCGGCGCAATGAGCCTCGAACGCACCGTCGCGACGCCGTACGGCGAGGGCCGGCTGGTCGTCGACCGCGCGAAGAGCCCGGTCGCCACCCTGCTGCTGAGCCACGGTGCGGGCAACGGCATCGACACCCGCGACCTGGCGGGGCTGGCCGAGGCGCTGCCGCGTCAGGGCGTCAGCGTGATCCGCTTCGAGCAGCCCTGGAAGGTCGCCGGCCGCAGGATCGCGACGCCGCCGCCGACCCTTGACGCCGGTCTCACGGCCGCCGCCGACGCGCTGCGGGGCCGCACGCCGCTCGTGCTGGGTGGCCGGTCCGCGGGCGCCCGCTCCGCGGCCCGGTGCGCGAGGACCCTCGGCGCCGTGGGCTGTCTGGCCCTCTCGTTCCCCCTGCACCCGCCCGGCCGCCCCGAGTCGTCGCGGCTGCCCGAGCTCGAGGGCGTCGGCGTGCCGACGCTGGTGGTGCAGGGCGAGCGCGACCCCATGGGCCGTCCCGAGGAGTTCCCCGCCGGCGTCGAGCTGGTCGTCGTACCCGGGGCCGACCACGGGCTCAGGGTGCCCGCCCGGGGGCCCGTCACCCAGGAGCAGGCGGTCGGCATCGTGGTCGAGGCCACCCTCGAGTGGATCGTGCGCGAGGTCGTCGGGAATCCCTGACCACGCACGCGTGTTCTGTCCGCATGCTCGCCCTGCTCGAACCCCCCGCGACTGCCCCGTCGCCGCGACTGCGGTCCGGCGACCCCTGGCCGGTAGGCTGGGACCCGATGACTGACCTCACGGACGCCGAGATCGACGTCGACACCGAGACCGACCAGGAGCGGGCCGCGCGCTTCGAGCGCGACGCCATGCCCTTCGTCGACCAGCTCTACTCCGCCGCGATGCGGATGACCCGCAATCCGGCCGACGCCGAGGACCTGGTCCAGGAGACCTTCGCCAAGGCGTACGCCGCGTTCAAGCAGTTCCGCCCCGGCACCAACCTCAAGGCGTGGCTCTACCGGATCCTCACCAACACGTTCATCAACAACTACCGCAAGAAGCAGCGCCAGCCGCAGCAGTCGATGTCCGAGGACGTCGAGGACTGGCAGATCGCCCGCGCGGAGTCGCACACCTCCTCCGGGCTGAAGTCCGCCGAGGTCCAGGCGCTCGAGCACCTGCCCGACTCGCAGGTCAAGGACGCCCTGCAGCGGCTGCCGGAGGAGTTCCGGATGGCGGTCTACCTCGCCGACGTCGAGGGCTTCGCCTACAAGGAGATCGCGGAGATCATGGACACCCCGATCGGGACCGTGATGTCGCGGCTGCACCGAGGCCGCCGCCAGCTGCGCGACATGCTCTCCGACTACGTCCGCGACAACGACCTGCGCCGTCCGGTCTCCTCGGAGAGGAGCGGGTCGTGAGCCACTCCCACTCCGAGGCCTGCGCCGCCTTCCTCGACAGCATCGTGGCCCTGGTCGACAACGAGCTCGACCGCGCCGACGTGGTCGCCGTACGCGTCCACCTGGACGAGTGCGGGCCCTGCCTGGAGTCCTACGACCTCCAGCGCAAGGTCAAGGCCCTGGTGGCCCGGTCGTGCTGCGAGTCGGCCCCCGCGGGGTTGGCCGAGAAGGTGCGGGTGCAGATCCGCGCGCTCCAAGTGAGCTACACCGAGACCTACACCGAGACCTCCATCGACGTAGACCCGCGCTGAGCCGCGCCGGACTTCGCAGGACGAAGCCCCCGACCGGGTCACCGGCGGGGGCTCCTGCAGTGGTGGTGCGCTCAGGCGTTGGGGCGCTTGCCGTGGTTCGCGGCCTTCTTCTTGCGGCCCCGGCGCTTGCGTCCGGTCTTGCCCATGTCTCCTCCTGGTGGTCAGCGCCCGTGAGGGCATCAGCCATCCTCGCAGGTGGGGGCGGCGAACCGAAATCCGGGAGACTGACGCCATGACTTCCGCCGAGCTGTCCTTTGCCGTGACCGACGCCGACACGGCCACCGCCCTGGGTTCGGGCAGCCTGCCCGTGCTCGGTACGCCGCGGCTGCTGGCCTGGGCCGAGGCGGCGACCTGTGCGGCCCTCGAGCCCGGGCTCGACGAGGGCGCGACCAGCGTCGGCACCCGGGTCGAGCTCGAGCACGCAGCCGCCTCGACCGTGGGCGCGACCGTCACGGTGAGCGTCACCGAGACCTACCGCGACGGGCGGCTGGTGCGCTTCTCGGTGGCCGCGCGGCACGACGACGGCAAGGTCGTCGCTACCGGGGAGATCACCCGGGTGGTCGTCGACGCGGAGCGCTTCCTGGCCCGAGCCCGAGGCGGTACGCAATGAGGTGCACCCCGTCGACCGGCGACCAGTCGAGCGCCTCGTCTCGCTCGAACCCCAACCGTTGGTAGAGCCGGTGGGCCGGCGCCATCGTGCTCATGCTGCACAGCACGACGTCGGTGGCGCCGGCCTCGCGGAACCGCGCCACGACGTGCTCCACGAGAGCCCGCCCGACCCCGCGCCCCTGGGCGGGCGGCTCGACGGCGAGCGTGCGGAACTCGCCCTCGCCGGGCTGCGCGAGCTCGCGCCACGGGGACCCCTCGGGACAGGCTGTGACCGAGCCGAGCAGGGTGTCGTCGTCGTCGACGGCGACCCACAGCTCGGCCTCGCGGTCGCGCCGGGCCGCATCCCGCAGCTCGCTCACGTAGTCGCTCTCTCCACCGAGGTACGGCGCGTAGGCGCCGACGGTGATCCGGCCGACCTCCTCGAGGTCGGCCGGGACAGCCCGGCGGATCGGCATCGTGGTCAGATGCCGAACGTGCTGCGCGGGTAGGCCGCCTCGACGTCGGTGATCACGTTGACGAGGTACGGCGCGTTCGCGGCGAAGGCGCGGTCGAGCGCGGCTCCGATCTGGCGCGGGTCGGTGACGGTCTCACCGGCTCCGCCGAGGGCCTTGACGACCTCGTCGTAGCGGGTCTGCTCGGCGAGGTCGGCCACCACGTCGTACCCGTAGAGCATCTGCATGGGCCCCTTCTCGAGCGCCCACGCCGAGTTGTTGCCCATCACCATCACGACGGGGAGGTGGTGCCGCACCAGGGTGTCGACGTCCATCAGCGAGAAGCCGGCCGCGCCATCGCCGAGCAGCAGCACCACCTGCGACGAGGGCCGCGCGAGCCGGGCCGCGATCGAGGCGCCGAGGCCGGCACCGAGGCAGCCGTAGGGGCCCGGGTCGAGCCAGCCGCCGGGCCGCTTCGGCTCGACGAACTTGCCGGCGAAGCTGACGAAGTCGCCGCCGTCGCCGATCACGACGGCGTCGTCGGCGAGGCGGGGCACCAGCTCGCCGTAGATCCGGGCCGGGTGCACCGGGTCCGCCTCGGCGCCGAGCAGGCCCGCGTCGCGTTCGACGGCGGCCTTGACGGTGTCCTGCAGCTCGCAGACCCAGGCCCGCCAGTCGGGCTTCGTGCCGCGCTCGACGGCCGCCTGCAGGCCGTCGATGACGGTCGTGAGGTCACCCGCAACCGAGTCGGCCAGCTCGGCGTGACGCGAGACCTGGCCGGGACTGTCGGCGATGTGGACGACCCGGGCCGGAGTGGTCTCGTCCTTGCCCCCGAACACGCCGTACCCCAGCCGGAAGTCGAGCGGGGTGCCGATGACCACGACCAGGTCGGCGCCGTTCAGCGCCGCGCCGCGGGCCTTGGTGACCAGCAGCGGGTGTCCGCCGGGTACGACGCCGCGCCCCATGCCGTTCGTGATGGTCGGGACCCCGACAGCCTCGACGAAGCGCCGGGCGGCCTCCTCGGCGCGATCGGCCCAGACATCGGTGCCGAGAATCAGCACGGGACGCCTCGCCTCGGCGAGCAGCCGCGCGACCCGGTCGATCGCGTCGGTGTCGGGCTGGAGCTTCTCGGTCGTACCGGCCGGGAGCGGGCCGGACGCGCTGTTGAAGAACTCGTCCATCGGGACGTCGACGAAGACCGGACCGCGGTGGGAGGACCCGGCCGCGCCGAACGCCTCGTCCATGCCGCCGAGCACGTCGCCGGCGGTCATCAGGGTGCGTGCCGACTTGCTGATCGTGGCCAGGATCGGCGGTTGGTCGAGCTCCTGAAGGCTGCCGCTGCCCCAGCGGTTCTGCGGGGCGCGGCCGCCGACGACGACCATCGGCGAGCCGGCGAACTGGGCCTGCGCGATCGCGCTCACGCCGTTCGTCACGCCGGGCCCGGCGGTCAGCACGGCGAGACCGGGCACCCGGGTGAGCTTGCCGGTGGCCTCGGCGGCGAAGGCCGCGGTCTGCTCGTGGCGTACGTCGAGCAGCCGCATCGGCGGGTCGGCCTTGACCGCGCCGTCGTACATCGGGAAGACGTGGGCACCGGAGAGCGTGAACATCGTCTCCACGCCGTGGTGGCGGGCCACGGCGACGGCGAGCTCGCCGGAGTGGCCGGTCAGGTCTGCGGATTCGCTCATGACCAGAGGTTACTGGGCGGTAGCGCCGAAGTAGTACGGCTTGGTCGTCACGAGTGCGTCGCCCAGCAGCTTCACCAGGTCGTCGTCGGGGCCGGACGTCAGCGCAGCCTGCAGGTAGAGCGCCCGGAGGAAGGCGTCGGGGTTGCCGGTGCCGAGGAACGGGTCCCGGTCCGCCGGGTCCTCGGCGGTGATGGCGGCGACGATCCGGTTGACCAGGGGGCCGATCACGGGCAGGGGAACGATGCCGCGCCGCAGGATCTGCGTCGCCGCCCTGGCCAGCCGGTCGGGCTCGCCACAGGTCAGGACGGTCGGGGTCGGCGCCAGCACCCGGTCGGCGATCACGTCGAGGAGGACGACGAGCTCGTTGAGGCGGAAGTGGGGCGACTCCGCCAGCGCGCCCAGGGCGTCGGCGCCGTGCGCCACGGCGTGTGCCCAGCCCTTGCCGGGCACGAAGCCGCGCACGTCCTGCTCGCGCACCAGCCAGGCCCCGACCCGGTCGCCCCACTCGAGGAGCTTGGTGTCGGGCAGGAGCCGCACCGCGTTGTCCCGCTCGACGCACACGGCCAGGATCAGGACCGAGAAGCTGCGGCGGAAGACGGTGTCCGTGCCCGACTCACCGAGCCCCTGGGTGAGGCCGGCGGCCATGCCGTCGCCGAGCCCGGCCAGCAGGTCGTCGTACACGCCCTCGGTGATCCACGTCGCCAACACCGGGAAGGCCACGCCATCGCGCAGGTCGGGGTCGGTCGAGCCGAGCATGCGGGTCAGCTCGGTGGTCAGGTCCACGAGCGGCCGGTCGGTGGGGACTGCCAGCCCGTTCTCCTGGACCCGTTGCCAGTACGCCTGCGCCATGGCCGCCAGCCTGCCAGCCTGTCGGCCGTCGCCCTACGCTGGGCAGGTGCCGTCCCTGACCGAGCTGGTCCGCAGCCACACCGACCTCGACGACGACGACGTGGCCTGGCTCCAGCTGCTGATGGCCGACTGGCAGATCATCGCGGACCTCTCGTTCGCCGACCTGGTGCTCTGGCTGCCCGACCGCGGCGGTCGGGGGTTCTGGGCCGCGGCGCAGATGCGGCCCACGACCGGCCCCACGGCGTACGTCGACGACGTGGTCGGCACCTTCGTGCCGGCCGGGCGTCGGCCGCTGCTGGACGCGGCGTACGCCCAGGGCCGGCTGGTCCGCGAGGGCGACCCGGAGTGGCGCGACGACGTACCGGTGCGCGTGGAGACCATCCCCGTACGCCGGGAGGGGCGCGTGCTGGCGATCGTCGCGCGCAACACCAACCTGCTGGGGGTGCGTACGCCGAGCCGCCTTGAGCTGTCCTACCTGCAGAGCGCGGCCGACCTGACCCAGATGATCGCCTCGGGCCACTTCCCGGTGCCCGGCCAGCGGGGCGATCACGCCGACTCGCCGCGGGTGGGTGACGGGTTCGTGCGCGTGGACGTCGGCGGCCGGGTCACCTACGCCAGCCCCAACGCGCTGTCGGTCTACCGCCGGCTCGGGCTCTCCGGCGACCTCGAAGGCCTCAGCCTCGCCGAGCTGACCCGGTCGCTCGTGCCGCCCAGGCGGCGGCCCGACGAGGAGACCCTGAGCGCCGTCCTCGACGGCCGCGCCAACCGCGACACCGAGGTCGGCGGCGACAACGTCTCGCTGATCCTGCGGTCCATCCCGCTGCGCCCGGGCGGCGAGCACATCGGGGCGCTGGTGCTGGTGCGCGACGTGACCGACCTGCGCCGCCGCGACCGCGAGCTGGTCACCAAGGACGCCACGATCCGCGAGATCCACCACCGGGTGAAGAACAACCTGCAGACCGTGGCCGCGCTGCTGCGGCTCCAGGCGCGGCGGATCGGCTCACCCGACGCCCGGCTCGCCCTCGAGGAGGCGGTGCGTCGGGTCGGTTCGATCGCGATCGTGCACGAGACACTGAGCCACGCCGTGGAGGAGTCGGTCGCCTTCGACGAGATCGCCGACCGGCTCGGTGCGATGGTCACCGAGGTGTCCGGGCTGGGTGCGCCGGTCGTCGTACGCCGCCAGGGCAGCTTCGGCGTGCTGCAGAACGAGACCGCGACGGCGCTGGCGATGGTGCTGAGCGAGGTGCTTCACAACGCCGTCGAGCACGGCTACCCCGGAGAGTCCGAAGGAGGCACGATCGTGGTCGTGCCGCAGCGGCTGGTGGGCCGGCTCCGGATCGCGGTCGACGACGACGGGGTGGGGCTGCCGGCGGACTTCGACCCCGACATCTCGCTCAATCTGGGGCTCTCGATCGTGCGCACCCTGGTCGAGTCGGAGCTCGGCGGCGTGCTGGAGTTCGGTGCCCCTGCGTCGGGGCCCGGGGCGCGGGTGAGCGTGGACCTGCCGGTCGAGTGAACCGCGCTCAGGCCGAGCGCACGCGGGCCCGGGCGTTGCGACGCTTGAGCGCGCGGCGCTCGTCCTCGCTCAGGCCGCCCCACACACCGTGGTCCTGGCCCGCCTCCAGCGCCCACGCGAGACACTGCTCGCGCACCTCGCAGCGACGGCACACCTGCTTGGCCTCCTCGATCTGCAGGATCGCGGGGCCGGTGTTGCCGATCGGGAAGAACAGTTCCGGGTCCTCGTCGAGGCAGGCGGAACGGTGGCGCCAATCCATGGCTGGGCTGACTTCCTCTCAGGCGGGGGTGGGGGTGGGGGTGTTGTGGGCGTGCTCGGCGCACACCAATGTGAATGCATTCACGAGCGCATCTCAAAGACTGGCAAGGATTGGAGCGTTAGACAAGCCCTTTCGATGGTCGCCTGCATCACAACCAGTGTCGTGCGTCTGAGGTTGTTGACCGGTTGGCGTGCTCAGGGTGCGCGCAGCGCAAGGCGCCGGAGTGACGGCGCTGTTGGCCCATCACCGAGCGA
>JBPCQY010000181.1:0-11134 GCA_050997635.1 Nocardioides sp. | reverse complement strand
CCGGCTGGGTCACCCGCCGCCCCGCAGACCGTGCCGTCACCCTCATCGAGCTCGGCGAACAAGAACTCGACCAACGGCTCGGCCTCAAGCCCAACTGACTACCCAATCACTGCCCGCAAGGCCATCCGCTTCCGGACGCTTCGATCACACGACCTCCACCTGGCAGCCGAGGTCGGGAGCCCTGCTGAGTCTGGCGTCCGCGGTAATCAGTGGTACGCCAAGCCGAACGGCGAGGGCCACATACAGCGCGTCGTAGAAACCGAGGTTGGCTCGCCACGTCCACGCGAGCTCTGCCAGCGGCCCGGCGTGCGGGTAGCGATGCGCAATGAGCACACGACCAGCATCCAGTGCGGACCGCGCCTCCTCGGTGCTGATGCGGCCGCCCTGCTCGTGTCGACGAAGTACGTTGCCGACCTCGGCGTCGATCAGGTGCGGAGCGTGCCGGCCACTCGTCCGCAGCCGTTGCCGTAGCACGTCTGCGGAGTCGGCCTTCCCGATGAGCGTCAGCACCAACGCCGAGGCGTCGAGTACGTAATCGTCGCTCACCGTCGGTCTGCGGCCAGGTCGGTCAGGATGGACTCGCGCGTGGCGCCGGGGGTGTCACTGTCCGCCCGTGCCGACTCCATCATGGCCAGGACCTCCTCGGTGGTGGGACGACCTGCGAAGTCCACGACAACGTCGCGCATGTAGGACTGGATCGAGCGGCCCTTCTGCAGACACCACCACCGTTCGCGTACGCCGGCCCGACGCCGAGCGCCTGCAATCGCTTGCCAAGTCTCGCCAGACCGCGGTCATCGACGTGCTGCACGCGGCCATTGACGCCTTGGAACGGCAGGAGTTCCTGCGCGGTCTGGGTCAGGACTATCAGCGGCTGCGTGAGAACCCTGAGCGGTGGGAGCAGTACATGGCCGAGCGAGAGGAGTGGGACAACCTCACGTGATCTGGCGAGGAGAGATCTATGACGTGGACGTGGATCAACCAGTCGGTCACGAGCCGGCGTTCCGGCGGCCTGCCGTGGTGATATCGGTCGACATCGTGAACAACGGACCGGGTGGGCTGGTCATGGTCGTGCCGATGACGTCGGCTGCCTACGGCCTGCGCAGCCACGTAGAGCTGGAACCGGGGAGCGGCGGACTGGGCCACACCTCCTATGCCCGCTGCGACCAGCTGCGTGTGATCTCGACCGAGAGGGTGGCTTCCCGCCGCGGGACGGTTACCCCCGACCAGATGCGTTCCATCGACCAAGCCTTACGCTTCGTCCTCGATCTGTGAGCCAGGCTGTCTCGTAGGGCGATCGGCTACTGCTCGTCCTATCGTGGCTCGTGGTGATGGCGAGCACCATGGTCGGGACGGTGGCGGCGGCAATCATCAGGGCGAGTAGGAGGGCACCGCCGCGGTCGAGCGCGGTCCGGGGGTCAAGGGTCTGGATTCGGGCGGTGGCCAGCAGGGCAACAGCGCCAAGAGAGCCGGCAGAAAGCGCGGCTGACAGCCCCCACCACGCGGCAGCGTTGCGGGCCGCAAGATCTCGCTCGTCCAGGCCACGGGCGGATCTCTCGGCCACTGAGCGGGTCCGTCGCCGTAGGGTCCGCCACAGGACAGCGACGACGAGGATGGCTGCCCACCAGGCCCAGGTCGAGGTGGCCCGCGCGGCCAGCACGGAGACGGCCAGCAGAAGGATCAGTGCGACTCCCAGCCCGCCTGCCAGCATTTGGGAGGTCCGTGAGCGGGGGCCGGGCGCTGGGGTTGGCGACGGGAACGAAAGAACGTGTCGGCCCATCGGTCAATCTCCTTTCGGTGTCGTCGTCGGCGCCCACGGCTGCCAGGCGAAGATGTCCTGCACGGGCGTGGCGAGCGTCTCGGAGATCAGCAACGCGACATACAAGCTGGGGTAGTACTGGCCGCGTTCCAGTGCTCCGACGGTCTGCACGTTCACGCCGATCAGCTCGGCCAGCTTGGTCCGGGACAGTCCGTGTTCGGCGCGCACCGCGCGCAGCCGGTTGTGCAGCACTCTGTTCTCGCGCCTGCGTGCCGGACTCACCGTTGGCCTCGCTTCCTGTGCCCTGGCATCGTGAGCCTGCCGGACTTGCTGTGAATACACAACCATGCATAGTGTTGTGAAAACGCAAGTGATGACGGAGTGGTTGACATGGCAGGCAAGCAGTACAAGGTGCTCACCGAGAAGGACAGCCGGTTCAGTGGCAAGTTCGAACCGGAGAGTTTGGAGTCGGCGCTGAACAGCTATGGCGCCGAGGGCTGGTGCGTCGTCGGCAGCTTCGCAGCATCGAGCGTCTGGAAGAGCATGAACGCCGAGGTCATGATCATCCTCGAGCGCGATGCCGAGTAGGACACCTTAGGAGAGTTACGACGCTCCACGCCGTTGGCCCCGTCCTGGGCCGGGGCTCGTTGGCTGGTCCCTCGACGACCTTCACAAGAGGATCGGGGGCCGGAACGGGTTCAGCATGCGGTTCGGGCCGCGCCTGCTGGGGCAGGATGTGGGGGTGTTTGCTGAATTTGGTGAGGAGATGGTCGCTGCAGACGGGCTGCAGCTGTTCGTTCGTCACGCAGGTGCCGGGCCGGCGGTGCTACTGCTGCACGGGCATCCGCGTACGTCGGCGACGTGGCATCGGGTGGCACCGCAATTGGTGGCGCGGGGGTTGACCGTCGTGTGTGCGGATCTTCCGGGCTATGGCCGTTCGGGCAAGCCAGTACCGACTGCCGACCATGTTCCACACTCCAAGCGAGTCGGCGCCAAGCATCTGCTCGCCGCCATGCGCGCTTTGGGCCACGATCGGTTCGCCGTTGTCGGCCACGATCGCGGCAGCTACTACGCCCTCCGCTTGGCCCTGGACTACCCGGAGGCCGTCCACAAGGTCGCGCTGCTGGACTGCCTGCCCCTCAGCGAGCATCTCGACCGTGTCGACGCCCGCTTCGCGACCGCGTGGTGGCACTGGTTCTTCTTCGCACAGCCCGACATCCCAGAACGAGTCATCACAGCTGACCCCGACGCCTGGTATCGCGGCGACCCGGCCGTGATGGGTCAGGCGAACCATGACGAGTGGCGCACCGCCATGAGGGACCCTGAGGTGGTTCGCGGAATGCTTGAGGACTATCGCGCCGGCATGACCGTCGATGACCGGGACGAGCGCGCCGACCGGGCGGCGGGCCGACGCCTGCGCCAGGCGCTGATGGTCCTCTGGTCCACCCGCGACGACCTCGAGGACCTCTACGGTGACCCACTGGCCATCTGGCGGGACTGGGCCGACGACGTGACCGGCCATGGCATCGATTCGGGTCACCACATGGCAGAGCTGGCGCCGAACGATCTCGCCGCAGCGCTCGGCAATTTCCTCGCCTGAACCCGACAAGGATCGATCCAGTAAGCGATCCCCTTGCGTCACGAACGCGGCATACAGGGGTGGCGGGCCCTCTGCCAAAACCGCGTCCCCACGGCGGGGCACGCGCAGGGTTACGATCAGACCCCAACGGGCCTTGGAGGCGCGATGCAGAAGGCGAATGCGATCGGCGGAATCCTCTCGATCCTGACCGCAGTCCTCTGGATTCTGGTTGGGGTAGCTGGATGGTCGGTCTGGGTCGGTGTCGTGTTCAGCATGGCGGTCGGCGGCTACTGGGCCTTTGGTCGACAGCTGGTGGCCGGCGATGAGATGGTGCGTCGCGAGGGTCGCCGCCGAGATTGAGATTTCCAGGCGCGATCCTGGCCCGCGAGCAAGCCTGGTTGAGAGCAGCCCATGTCAATCAGGAATCCGCCCGCGAGCACCTGCCGGCGTATCAGTTGCCGATCGGCACGATGGCCACCGGCCGAGACAGGTGCGCGACGAGATGCTCCAGGTCCCCGGCGTCGCCGGTGTAGATGTCGTCGCCTCGAGCGGCTGCGGATTCGCTCACGATCGCGTCGACAACGTCCGAGGTTGCGCTGCGCCCGCACAACTCGCCGCCTCGACCGGCAAGCTCGTCACCGAGGGGCTCCGGACGGCACTCACCCAGAGCTCGGGCGAGCTGGGCCTGGCGGTGGCCGTCACGCCATGCTTGGGCGGTCACCACGGTGGGAACGGTGGGAACCTCACCTCGGCCGACCAGTCGTCGGAGAACCACCCAGGCCTCCCGCTCGTTGCGATCGAGTGCGATCAGCATGCCGGTATCGAACGTGGCGCTCACAATGCTCGAGTGCGGCCGGCGCGAGCCGCGCGGTTGGCAGCGCTGTGGCGGGCTGCCGCCACCTTCTGCTCCAATGCGTCGAGTTCCGTGGCGCCGATCGCGCCGTGCGGCGCCGCACGGCAGGGATCAGCGGGTGAGCAGGGGGTCCAGCGCGACGGCGACGAAGAGGAGGGAGAGGTAGAGGTTGGAGCTGTGGAACAGCTGCATCGGGGCGATCCGCGAGAGGTCCTCGGTGCCGCGGGCACGGGCCCACATCCGGTGCGCCTGCACCAGGAACACCGCACCGAGCACCAGCGCCGCGGCCGGGTAGACCCAGCCGGTGTGGGCAACCGGCCACAGCAGCAGCGAGACCGCGACCATCGCCCAGCTGTAGAGCACGATCTGGCGCCCGACCTCGGCGGCCGGCGCCACGACGGGCAGCATCGGCACGTCGACTCCTGCGTAGTCCTCGCGGTAGCGCAGCGCCAGGGCCCAGGTGTGCGGCGGGGTCCACAGGAAGACCACGGCGAACAGCACCACCGGCGCCCAGGCGAGGTGACCGGTCACCGCCGTCCAGCCGATCAGGGCCGGGAAGCAGCCGGCGAGGCCGCCCCAGACGATGTTCTGCGTCGTACGCCGCTTGAGCAGCATCGTGTAGACGAGCAGGTAGAACAGCTCCGCGCCCAGCGCGAGGCCGGCGGAGAGCCAGTTGACCCACAGCGCCAGGATCGCCGTCGCGAGGATGGCCAGGGTGATCCCGAACGCGGTGGCCGCGACCGCAGTGACCACATGGGTCGGCAACGCCCTACGCCGCGTACGCCGCATCTGCTCGTCGATGTCGCGGTCGTAGACGCAGTTGAGCGCCGAGGCGGAGCCGGCCGACAGGGTGCCGCCCACGACGGTCGCCACCACGAGTCCCAGCCCGGGTACGCCGCGCTGGGCGAAGAACATCACCGGGACGGTGGTCAGGAGCAGCAGCTCGATGACCCGTGGCTTGGTCAGTCCGACGTACGCCGCGAGCACGTCGCGGAACGTTGTCCGACCCCGCGTCTGCTGCTTGACAGCCGGGGCCGACTGGCCGACGTAGGTCAACGGGAATCCTTGGGTGCAGACCGGGGTACTGACGAGGAAGGGACGGGCTCGCAGTCTATCGCCCGGCGTGAGTAGGCTCGGAATCAGGCCGTGTGTGCGGCCCCCACAGGTTCCCCATCAGGAAGGGCGCGAGGCGTGAGCCCGAAGGCATCGTTGGACTGGACCGAGATGGACGCCAAGGCCGTGGACACGGTCAGGGTGCTGGCGATGGACGCGGTGCAGAAGGTCGGCAACGGCCACCCCGGCACCGCGATGAGCCTGGCTCCGGCGGCGTACCTGCTGTTCCAAAAGGTGATGCGGCACAACCCGGCCGACCCGCACTGGCCCGGCCGTGACCGCTTCGTGCTCAGCTGCGGCCACTCGAGCCTGACCCTCTACATCCAGCTCTACCTCGGTGGCTGGGGTCTTGAGCTCGAGGACCTCAAGACGCTGCGCACCTGGGGCAGCAAGACCCCGGGCCATCCCGAGTACGGCCACACCGCCGGCGTCGAGATCACCACCGGTCCGCTGGGTCAGGGCGTCGGCAACGCGGTCGGCATGGCGATGGCCGCGCGTCGCGAGCACGGCCTGCTCGACCCCAACGCCGCGATGGGCGACTCGCCGTTCGACCACCACATCTATGCGTTCTGCTCCGACGGTGACATGGAGGAGGGCGTCAGCGCCGAGGTCTCGGCGATCGCGGGCGTCCAGGAGCTCGGCAATCTCACGCTGATCTACGACCACAACCGGATCTCGATCGAGGACAACACCGACATCGCGCTGGGCGAGGACGTCGGGGCGCGCTACCAGGCCTACGGCTGGCACGTCCAGCACGTCGACTGGACCCACGACGGCACGAAGTACGAGGAGGACGTCCCGGCCCTGTACGACGCCATCCGCAAGGCCGAGCGGGTCACCGACAGGCCCAGCTTCATCGTGCTGCACACGATCATCGCCTGGCCGGCACCGAACGCGCAGAACACCGGCAAGGCCCACGGCTCCGCGCTGGGTGACGACGAGGTCGCCGCCACCAAGAAGGTGCTCGGCTTCGACCCGGACCAGACCTTCGAGGTCCCGACCGGCGTACTCGAGCACACGCGTCGGGCGGTCGAGCGCGGCAAGGCCGAGCAGGCCGAGTGGGACACGGCGTACGCCGCGTGGTCGCGCAAACCCTCGGCCGACACCGCGCTCTTCGAGCGGATGCAGACCCGCACCCTGCCCGAAGGCTGGGCCGACAAGCTCCCGAGCTTCCCCGCCGACGAGTTGGGGATGGCCACCCGCAAGGCGTCCGGCAGCGTGATCAACGCGATTGCCGAGATCATGCCCGAGCTCTGGGGTGGCTCGGCCGACCTGGCCGAATCCAACAACACCACCATCGAGGGCGTCCCATCGTTCCTGCCGGGCGACCGCGCGACGAAGATGTGGAAGGCCGACCCGCTCGCCGGTCGCGTGCTGCACTTCGGCATCCGCGAACACGGCATGGGCGCGATCATGAACGGCATCGCCGTGCACGGCGGCACCCGAGTCTTCGGTGGCACGTTCCTGACCTTCAGCGACTACATGCGCGGCGCCGTGCGGCTGGCCGCCCTGATGCAGCTGCCCGTGACCTACGTCTGGACCCACGACTCGATCGGGCTCGGCGAGGACGGCCCGACCCACCAGCCGGTCGAGCACCTGGCCGCGCTGCGGGCGATTCCCGGACTCGACGTCGTACGTCCGGCCGACGCCAACGAGACGACCGCCTGCTGGCAAACGGTGCTCGTGCACGCCGACCGTCCGGCCGGCCTGATCCTGACCCGGCAGAACGTGCCGACCTACCCACGCGGCGAGGACGGATACGCCGACACCAGCAACGTGCACCGCGGCGGCTACGTGCTGCTCGACACCGAAGGCGGGCTGCCGGACGTCGTGCTCGTCGGCACCGGCTCGGAGCTCCAGCTGGCCGTCCGGGCCCGCGAGCAGCTCGCCGCCGAAGGCGTCCGCGCCCGGGTCGTGTCGATGCCGTGCCGCGAGTGGTTCGCCGCCCAGGAGGCGTCGTACCGCGAGACCGTCATCCCGCCGACCGTGAAGGCCAGGGTCTCCGTCGAGGCCGGTGTCGCCCAGGGCTGGCGCGAGATCGTGGGCGACCACGGCCGCATCGTCTCGCTGGAGCACTACGGCGCCTCGGCCGACTACGAACGGATCTTCCGCGAGTTCGACATCACCGCCGACGCCGTGGCGGCGGCCGCCCACGACAGCATCCGGAGCGTCACCGGCTGACGCGCCACCTCACCCACGTCGACACCAGGAGGAAGCAGTGAACGAGCGTCTGCAGCAACTGTCCCAGGCGGGGGTGTCGATCTGGCTCGACGACCTCTCGCGCGAGCGTCTCGAGACCGGCAACCTCGCCGACCTCGTGAACAACTCCAGCGTGGTCGGCGTGACCAGCAACCCGTCCATCTTCCAGGCCGCGCTCAGCGACGGCGAGCGCTACGACCCCCAGATCCGCGAGCTCGCGGCCCGGGGCGCAGACAAGGACGAGACCGTCCGCATCCTCACCACCGACGACGTGCGCGACGGCTGTCGGGTCCTGCGGCAGGTCTTCGACGCCACCGACCACGTCGACGGACGGGTCTCGATCGAGGTCTCCCCGGGTCTGGCCCACGACGCCGACGGCACCGTCGCGGAGGCAGGCGACCTCTGGAAGACCGTCGGGGAGCCCAACCTGTTCATCAAGATCCCCGGCACCAAGGAGGGCTGCCCGGCCATCACCGAGACTCTGGCGGCCGGCATCTGCGTCAACGTCACCCTGATCTTCGGCCTCGACCAGTACGCCGATGTCATGGAGGCCCACGTCGCCGGCCTGGAGAAGGCTCGCGAGAACGGCCACGACCTGTCGACCATCCACTCGGTCGCGTCGTTCTTCGTCTCCCGCATCGACACCGAGATCGACAAGCGCCTCGACGCCACCACCGCGGGCCCGGGCACCGATCCCGACCTCAAGGGCAAGGCCGGCGTGGCCAACGCCCGACTGGCGTTCAAGGCGTTCGAGGAGTTCTACGCGGGCGACCGCTGGGCCTCGCTGGAGGCCGACGGCGCCCGCAAACAGCGCCCGTTGTGGGCCTCGACCGGAGTGAAGAACCCGGAGTACGACGACACCATGTACGTCATCGACCTGGTCGTCGAGGACACCGTCAACACCATGCCCGAGAAGACCATGGACGCCGTCGCCGACCATGGCGAGGTCAGAGGCGACCGGGTGCGGCCGTTCTACGACGATGCCGCCGCCCATATGGCGGCGCTCGCGGGGGCCGGCATCGGCTATGACGACGTCATCGAGGTGCTGATCAAGGAGGGCGTCGACAAGTTCGTGAAGGCATGGGACGAGCTCGGCGAGACCGTGCAGACCCAGCTCGACCAGGCGGCGCGGTGACGCAGTCGCCTGTGGATCCGCGGTCCACGGCGGCCTGGTCGCAGCTCAGCGAGATCGCGGCCGACTTCGCGCCCGACCTGCGCGCGTGGTTCGACGCCGACCCCGATCGCGTCGGACGCCTCACGTTCGGCGCGGGCGACCTCGTCGTCGACCTGTCCAAGGGGCTCGTGGACGACGACATCCTCACGGCGCTGCTCTCCTTGGTGGAGCAGGTGCAGCTGACGCAACGGCGCGACGCCATGTTTCGGGGCGAGCACATCAACGTGACCGAGGACCGAGCCGTCCTGCACACGGCGCTGCGCCTCCCGGCCGACGCGGTCCTCGAGGTGGACGGGCAGGACGTGGTGGCCGAGGTCCACGAGGTACTGAACCGTCTCTACGAGTTCGCCGACCAGGTCCGCAGCGGCGCGTGGACCGGGGTCACCGGCGAACGGATCAACACGGTCGTGAACATCGGCATCGGGGGCTCCGACCTCGGGCCGGTGATGGCCTACGAGGCGCTGGCTCCGTACCGGCAGGCCGGGCTGGAGTGCCGGTTCATCAGCAACATCGACCCGACCGACTGTGCCACGAACCTGGCCGGCCTCGACCCGGCGTCCACCCTGTTCATCGTCTCCAGCAAGACCTTCGGCACGCTCGAGACGCTCACCAACGCGCGACTGTGCAAGGCGTGGCTGCTCGACGGGCTGAGCGGCTCGGACGCCGACGACGCGGTGAAACGGCACTTCGTCGCCGTCTCCACGGCCCTCGACAAGGTCGAGGCCTTCGGCATCGACCCCCAGAACGCGTTCGGGTTCTGGGACTGGGTCGGCGGACGCTACTCGCTCGACTCCGCGATCGGGGCCTCCCTCGTGGTGGCGATCGGGCCGGAGCGGTTCGCGGAACTGCTGTCCGGCTTCCACACGATGGACGAACATTTCCGGACCACCGAGCCGGCGCGCAACGTGCCGCTGCTGATCGGGCTGCTCAACGTCTGGTATACCAACTTCCTCGGCGCCGAGAGCCACGCCGTCCTGCCCTACTCGCAGCTGTTGCACCGGTTCCCGGCGTACCTCCAGCAGCTGACGATGGAGTCCAACGGCAAGGGCGTGCGATGGGACGGGTCCGCCGTCACCACCGAGACCGGCGAGATCTTCTGGGGCGAGCCCGGCACCAACGGCCAGCACGCCTTCTACCAGCTGATCCACCAGGGCACCCGGGTCGTCCCGGCCGACTTCATCGCCTTCGCCAACCCGCCGTACCCCCTGCGCGACGGGGACGTCGACGTGCACGAGCTGTTCCTGGCCAGCTTCTTCGCCCAGACCCAGGCGCTGGCGTTCGGCAAGACCGCCGACGAGGTGCGGGCCGAGGGGACGGCCGAGGCCATCGTGCCGGCCCGGGTGTTCTCGGGGAACCGGCCCACGACGTCGGTGATGGCTCCCGAGCTGAGCCCGTCGGTCCTGGGCCAGCTGGTCGCGCTCTACGAGCACGTCACCTTCACCGAGGGCGTGGTCTGGGGGATCGACAGCTTCGACCAGTGGGGCGTGGAGCTCGGCAAGCAGCTGGCCCAGCAGGTCGGCCCGGCCATCACCGGTGACACCGAGGCCCTGGCTGCACAGGACCCTTCCACGCGTGCACTGATCGCCTACTACCGGGAGCACCGTCGCCGATGAGTGACTACACCAACCCGCTGCGCGACCCGCAGGATCGGCGGCTGCCGCGCGTCGCCGGCCCCTGCGGAATGGTGCTCTTCGGTGTCACCGGCGACCTGTCCCGCAAGAAGGTGATGCCGGCGATCTACGACCTCGCCAACCGCGGCCTGCTACCTCCGGGCTTCAGCCTTACCGGGTTCGCCCGCCGGGACTGGGCAAACGAGGACTTCGCGCAGATCGTGCACGACGCGATCAAGGAGCACGCCCGCACCGAGTTCCGTGAGGAGGTCTGGAAGCAGCTCGCCGAGGGCTTCCGGTTCGTCCCCGGCGACTTCGACGACGACGCGGCGTTCGACACCCTGCGCCGTACCATCGAGGAGCTCGACGAGGTGCGCGGCACCGACGGCAACCACGCCTTCTACCTCGCGATCCCGCCCGGCTTCTTCGGCGACGTGGTCGGCCAGCTCAAGGAGCACGGCCTCGCCGAAGGTCCTGCCGGCAGCTGGCGCCGGGTGGTCGTGGAGAAGCCGTTCGGCCACGACCTGGCGTCGGCGCGCGAGCTCAACGCGACCCTGGCCGGGGTCTTCGCATCGGGGTCGATCTTCCGGATCGACCACTACCTCGGCAAGGAGACGGTGCAGAACATCCTGGCGCTGCGGTTCGCCAACGCCATGTTCGAGCCGATCTGGAACTCCAACTACGTCGACCACGTGCAGATCACCATGGCCGAGGACATCGGCATCGGCGGCCGGGCCGGATACTACGACGGCATCGGCGCCGCCCGCGACGTGATCCAGAACCACCTGATGCAGCTGATGTCGCTGGTGGCGATGGAGGAGCCCACGGCGTTCGACGCCGAGAGCCTGCG
>JBPCQY010000104.1:0-4828 GCA_050997635.1 Nocardioides sp. | reverse complement strand
CGACGCAGGCGGTCCAGGCGGGCGGGTCCCGCTTCCTGATGCTCGACTCGCTGATCTGCGCGCGAGACGGCGTGCGGGTCGATGAGGGGCTGCTCACCGACGAGTCGCTGACGTGGCTCGATGCGGAGCTGGGCGCGCACCCGGCGCCGACGTACGTCTGTCTGCACCACCCGCCGGTCACCATCGGGCTGGGACTGATGGACCCGATCCGGCTCACCAACGGTGAGGCTCTGGCCGAGGTGGTGGGCTGGCACGAGCACGTCCGCGCCACCCTGGTCGGGCACGCGCACACGATGGCCGCCACCACGTTCGCCGGGCGCCCGTTGCTCATCGGTGGCGGCGTCGTCTCGACCGTCACCGCCGACGCCGAGGCGCTGCCGACGCTCTGGTACGACGCCCCGACGACGTTCGCCCTGCACCTCGTGGGCGACGACGGCCGGATCACCACGCACTGGCGGGCGCTGCCGGCTCGGTAGCCTCGATCCGTGCTACTCGCCTTCGACACCGCGACCCCGCTGGTGACCGTCGCGCTCCACGACGGCGACGCGGTGGTCGTCGAGCTGCGCTCCGAACGGCCGATGCAGCACGGTGAGCAGCTCGCGCCGCTCATCGACCGGGCCCTGCGCGAGACCGGGCTGGTGCGCCAGGACCTCACCGCGATCGCGGTCGGCGTCGGGCCCGGACCCTTCACCGGGCTGCGGGTCGGGCTGGTGACCGCGCGCACGCTGGGCTTCGTCCTGGAGATCCCGGTGTACGGCGTGTGCACCCTCGACGTGCTCGCGCTCGAGGCAGCGCCGTCGATCGATGGCGACTTCCTGGTCGCGACGGATGCCAGGCGCAAGGAGGTCTACCTCGCGTCGTACGACGGGGACGGCCGCCGCCTCGACGAGCCGCGCGTCGCCAAGCCTGCCGACGTGGCGACCGGCGGACCCGTGGTCGGCGAGGGCGCGTGGCTCTACCCCGACGCCTTCCCCGACGGGCGGGAGCCGCTGCGCCCCAGCGCCGGCTGGCTGGCCGCTGCGGTGGCCGAGGAACGGGCCGAGCTGCTCGACCCGGAGCCGCTCTACCTGCGGCGGCCCGACGCCGTCGTACCCCGGCCGCCGAAGGCGGTGTCGTGATCCGCGCCGCCGAGCCCCGCGACGTCGACGCCGTGGAGACCCTCGAGCGTGACGGCCTCGGGCGCGACGCCTGGTCGCGCGCCCTCATCGACGAAGGGGTGGCCGGCCTGCTGCCCACCACGTCGTACGTGGTGGCGGACGACGCCGGCACCGTCGTCGGGTACGCCACCGTCAGCGTCGTCCCGGACGTCGCCGAGCTGCAGCGGATCACAGTTGCCACGAGCCACCGCCGCCGGGGGGTGGCGAGCGACCTGCTGGCCGAGGTGGTCCGGCGCGCCGCCGGCACCGAGCGGTTGCTGCTCGAGGTGCGCGAGGACAACGCCGGTGCATTGGCCTTCTACGCGGACCGGGGCTTCGGCGAGCTGGCCCGCAGGCCCCGCTACTACCGCGACGGCGCCGACGCCGTGGTGCTGCAGAAGGAGCTGTCGTGAACGAACCGCTCGTACTCGGCATCGAGACCTCCTGCGACGAGACCGGGATCGGCATCGTCCGCGGGCACACCCTGCTGGCCGACGCGGTCGCGAGCAGCGTCGAGGAGCACGCCCGGTTCGGCGGCGTCGTGCCCGAGGTCGCGAGCCGGGCGCACCTCGAGGCGATGGTGCCCACGCTGGAACGGGCCTGCGAGACCGCCGGCATCCGGCTGTCCGACGTCGACGCCATCGCCGTCACCAGCGGGCCCGGCCTCGCCGGCGCCCTCCTCGTGGGGGTCGCGGCAGCCAAGGCGCTGGCGATCGGGCTCGGCAAGCCGATCTACGGCGTCAACCACCTCGCCGCCCACGTGGCCGTCGACCAGCTCGAGCACGGCCCCCTGCCCGAGCCGTGCCTGGCAATGCTGGTCAGCGGCGGCCACTCGTCCCTGCTGCGGGTCGAGGACGTCACGGGTCACGGGGGCGGCCTCGACCCGCTCGGCGCGACCATCGACGACGCGGCAGGCGAGGCCTTCGACAAGGTCGCCCGGCTGCTGGGGCTGCCGTTCCCGGGCGGACCCCACATCGACCGCGCCGCGCGTGAGGGCCACGTGACCATCGACTTCCCCCGCGGCCTCACGAGCCGGCGCGACCTCGAACGGCACCGGTTCGACTTCTCGTTCTCGGGGCTCAAGACCGCCGTGGCTCGCTGGGTCGAGACAGAGCAGCGCGCCGGCGCGACCATCGACGTACCGACCGTGGCGGCGAGCTTCCAGGAGGCGGTCTGCGACGTCCTGGTCCGCAAGGCTCTCGACGCCGCCACCTCCGAGGGGATCGAGGATCTCCTGATCGGCGGCGGCGTCGCGGCCAACTCGCGGCTGCGGGCGATGGCGGTCGAGCGGGCCGAGGCGATCGGGGTGCGGGTGCGGGTGCCCCGGCCCGGACTCTGCACCGACAACGGCGCGATGGTGGCCGCCCTCGGCGCCGAGCTCGTGGGCCGCGGCCGTACGCCGTCGGCGCTCGACCTGCCCGCCGACTCCTCCCAGCCGGTGACCCAGGTCGTCGCCTAGCTCGCCCGGCGCCCCGCTTGGTACGGGCGGCGCGGCCAGGGCCCTCAGTTGGTGAGGGCCAGGATGCTCGTCGTCGGGAGCACGAACGGGCTCTGGTCGTAGGGACCCGTCGCCGGCGCGACGGCGTACTCCATGCTCCCGTCGGAGCCGATCCGCACGAGCGCCCACTTGCCGTCCTGGTACGCCGGGGCGAGCACGTGGGTGTCGTCCTCCCACGTAGCCCCGGTGAAGTAGGACTGCGCCTGCTCGGTGGAGGTGCGCTCGAAGAGCCGCGTGCCGTCGAGGTCGTACATCGCGATCCCGCCGGGGCCGACGCCGTCGAAGTAGCTCGGCAGGGCCAGGATCAGCCGACCGTCGGGGGAGAAGGACGTCAGCTGGTTCTGGCAGGTCGAGAAGCCCTGGAACTCGCCGCCGCCGAGGAGCTTCGAGCAGGTGCTCGAGTCCGTGGCCTTGGTCAGGCCGATCGACAGGCCGGCCTCGCTCAGGTCGGCGATGCTCAGGTACCCGCCGTCGAGCGCCTTCCGGGTGCCCGCGTCGGAGACCTCCCACGGTTGTCCGGGGCCGTCCGCGACGTTGACGTAGACGGTGCACGCCGTGACGGCGCACCCGGGCCCGCTGCCCCCGCTGGCACCGACGCCCTCGCCGATGAGAGGGCCGAGACGCAGGTCCGAGCCGGGGACCGGGTCGCCCAGCGGCCTCGGGTCGGTCGCCCGTGCCTCCCACAGGATGACCTGGCCGGAGGGGTCCAGCCAGGCGGCCGCGGTGTGCGACGGGTTGACGGTGAGGCCCCAGTCACTGCGCACCGGGTCGTGGAAGGCGCCGTCGGAGTCCTGGATCTCGACGTACGGCGTGCCGTTGTCGCTGGTGTGCCACACGCGCGACCCGTCGTTCATCTCGACGAACTGGTCGGGGGCGTACCGCGTGCGCAGGTCCCCCGCGCCGCCATCGGGGAAATGCAGCCTGCCGCCGTCGACGTAGTACATCGCCGGCGCAGCCCCGGTGGGCAGGTCCGAGACGTCGAGGACGCCCTTCGCCGGCTGGTGACCGTCGGAGGCGGTCTTCGTGGGGGTCGGGGTCGGGGAGTGCGTGGCCGGTCCCGGGTCGTGGGCCCGGTCGTTGTGGTGGCTGGACAGCGCGGCTGTCGGGACGATCAGCGCCACGGCGGCCACCACGCCGACCACGGCGGCCGTCGTACGACGGCGCCGGATCGAGCGTGCCTTCGTCTGGACGTCGGCGAGCTGCAGCGAGCTGCCGTGCACCCGGTCCGCCTGGTCGCTGAGGGTGCGAGTCAGGTCGGTGGTCAGGTCGTCGTTCATCGCTCCTCCTCCCGGGGGTGCACGTTCAGGTGGTCGGGGGTTCGTGCGCGCAGCAGCGCCATCGCCCGGCTGGTCTGGGACTTCACGGTGCCGACGCTGACGCCGAGCAACTGGGCGGTCTCGGCCTCGCTCAGCTCCTCGTAGTAGCGCAGTACGACGACGGCGCGGGCCCTCGTGGGCAGGGTCTGCACGACCGCCCACAGCGCCGAGCCGAGGCCGTCGTCGTACTCGTCGTGGTGTTCGGACTCCGGCATCCGCTCGACCGCGACCTCGCGGCGCTTCCAGGCCCGGCGCCACAGCGAGTTGTGCTCGTTGACCAGGATCCGCTTGACGTAGCCGTCGATGGAGTCCCGGTCGCGCACCTTGTCCCACGAAAGGTAGAGCTTGGCGAAGGCGGTCTGGGTCAGGTCCTCGGCCTGGTGTCGGTCACCGGTCAGCAGGTACGCCGTGCGCAGCAGGCTCGCCTGCCGCGCGGCGAGGTACGCCGAGAAGTCGGCGTCGCGCGTGGTTCCCACGTCGTCCCTCACAGCCGCATCCGGTGCCATGTCGTCGTCTCCTTCGTTCGCCACCAAGACGCGGTCCGAGTAGAGATGGTTGGAATTCTGGACGATCCGGGTGCCGGGATCGGTCAGGGACGCGTTGTGAGGGCGTAGTCGGTGCTGCCGTCGTCGGGCCGCGGCTTGCTCGCGAGCGTCACGGTGCCCTTCAGGTCGGTGCGCACGATCGCCTGCCGAGTGCCGTCTCCGATGACGGAAAGCAAAGTGTCGTCGTCCCAGACGTAGCCGGAGCCTCTGGGGTCGGGGCCGGACAGCACCACGACGCGCGCCCCCGTGTGAGCGTCGAACACGGCCAAGATGTCTGGCCGCTCGGAGCCCGGGCGTACGCCGACGACGTACCTGCCGTCGGTCGAGAACTGG
>JBPCQY010000064.1:0-15386 GCA_050997635.1 Nocardioides sp. | reverse complement strand
AGGAAAAGGAGGGCTGGGTGGGAGCCAACCAACCGACAACCCCTCGTTGGGGTGGGGGGGTGTTTCCTTCCTCCCCCCCCCCCCACAACCGAGATCGGAATGAGGTCCACGCGATGACGGGGTTCATCATCCGTCGGTTGGTTTCGGCACTCCTGGTCGTCATCCTGACCTCGATCCTGGTGTTCGTGCTGTTCTTCAAGGGGCTGGGCAACGCACCGGCATTGCAACTGTGCGACAGGAACGGCAGGTGCAACCCTGCGAAGCTCGCCGCCCTCGAACAGCAGATGGGCCTCGACAAGAGCGTGGTGACCAACTACGGCGAATGGGCCAAGGGCATCTTCGTCGGACGTACGATCGAGCAGGGCGGCACCTACGACTGCCACGCCCCGTGCCTGGGCATCTCGTTCGTCACCAGTGACCAGATCACCGACGACCTCAAGCAGAAGTACCCCGCCACGATCACCCTCGCAGTGGGCGGCGCCGCCATCGAGCTCCTGATCGGCATCACCCTCGGCGCCATGGCCGCCCGATGGCGTGGTACGTCGGCGGACCGACTACTCGTGGGCAGTACCCTGGTCGTCTCCTCCATCCCCTACTACCTGGTGGCCCTGTTCGCCTGGATCTACCTGACCCTGCAGCTGCGGATCTTCCCCGAGACCAACTACTTCCCGATCACCGAGAATCCGCTCAAGACGATCGCCTACATGATGTTGCCCTGGCTGTGCATCGGGGTCACGGCCTCCACCGGCTACGCGCGGTTCACGCGCGGCCAGATGGTGGAGACGCTCAACGAGGACTACATCCGGACCGCCCAGTCCAAGGGCGTGCGGACCAACCGGATCCTCTTCAAGCACGCCCTGCGGGCCGCGATCGTGCCGGTGGTGACCATCTTCGGCCTCGACTTCGCGGCCCTGCTCGCTGGTACCGTGTTCACCGAGGTGATCTTCGGCATCGACGGCATCGGCCAGTGGGGCCTGCAGGCCATCCGGACCCCGCTTGACTTCCCGGTGATCAGTACGGTGGCGGTGGTCGGGGCGGTGCTGATCGTGATCGCCAACCTCGTGGTTGACATCCTGTACAGCTTCCTCGACCCCCGAGTGAGTGTTTCGTGACCGAACAGTCCACGACCGACGAGCAGCTCGTCGGCGACGTCATGCACGAGCGCGCAGAGTCGGTTGCTCCCGAGGTCGGCGAGGACGCCTTCCTCACCGTCGACAACCTCTCGGTGCGCTTCCCGACCCACGACGGGCTCGTGCAGGCGGTCAGCGAGCTGTCCTACTCCGTGAGCCCCGGCAAGACCCTGGGCATCGTGGGGGAGTCCGGCTCGGGCAAGAGCGTCTCCTCGATGGCAGTGCTGGGTCTGCACGACCCGAAGCACACCCGCCTCGAGGGCTCCATCACCGTAGGTGGGGTCGAGATCATCGGCGCCTCCGAGTCCCGGATGCGCGCCATCCGCGGCAAGGAGGTCGCGATGATCTTCCAGGACGCGCTGACCTCCCTGCACCCGTTCTTCTCGATCGGTGACCAGATCGCCGAGGGGTACCGCCTGCACCACAAGGCGTCGAAGTCGGTGGCCAAGAAGCGTGCCGTGGAGATGCTCGACCGGGTCGGCATCCCGCAGGCCAACCGGCGCGTCGACGACTACCCGCACCAGTTCTCGGGCGGCATGCGCCAGCGGGCCATGATCGCGATGGCGCTGGTCAACGACCCCAAGCTGCTGATCGCCGACGAGCCGACGACGGCGCTCGACGTGACGGTGCAGGCCCAGATCCTCGACCTGCTGCAGGACCTGCAGAAGGAGTTCAACTCCGCGATCATCATGATCACCCACGACCTCGGGGTGGTGGCCGAGATGGCCGACGAGGTGATGGTCATGTACGGCGGTCGCGCCGTCGAGTACGGCAAGACCGGCCTCATCCTCACCAAGCCCGAGATGCCCTACTCCTGGGGCCTGATGAGCAGCGTGCCCGACGTCAACGCCAGCGCCGACCTGCCGCTCATCCCGATCCCCGGCAACCCGCCGAGCCTGCTCTCGCCGCCCAAGGGCTGCGCCTTCCACCCGCGGTGCGCCTACAAGGACAAGGTGCCCGGCAACCTGTGCGCGACCGAGCTGCCGCCGCTGGTCCAGGGCGAGACGGGCCGGGGCCACCTCAAGCGTTGCCATCTGGCCAACGCGGCCGAGATCTACCTCGCGGAGGTTCTTCCCGAGGTCGCTCCCGACCTGATCGACCCGGAGACCGGGGAGCTCCTGGTCGAGCTGGACGACCAAGGGCAGGTGGTCCACGCACCCACTGACCACGCGCACACCGAGAAGGATCCAGCTTCATGACCGACACCGAGGCCGTCGAGGCTCCGAGCGTGACCCAGGGCAGCGGGAAGTCCCTGCTCGAGGTGCGCAACCTGACCAAGTACTTCCCGGTGAAGTCCTCCGGGATCGTGCGCCGCACCATCGCCAACGTCCAGGCCGTGGACGGGGTCTCGTTCACCATCGACCAGGGTGCATCCCTCGGTCTGGTGGGCGAGTCCGGCTGCGGCAAGTCGACGACCGGGCGGCTGATCACCCGGCTCTACGAGCCGACCTCGGGCGAGATCAACTTCGAGGGCCGTGACATCGGCCCCCTCAACCGTCGCCAGATGATGCCGCTGCGCACCGAGATCCAGATGATCTTCCAGGACCCCTACAGCTCGCTCAACCCACGCCACACCGTCGGCACCATCGTCGGTACGCCGTTGCAGGTCCACAAGGTCGTCCCCAAGGACAAGGTGCTCTCGCGCGTCCAGGAGCTGCTCGAGGTCGTGGGTCTGAACCCCGAGCACTACAACCGGTACCCCTCGGAGTTCTCCGGTGGCCAGCGCCAGCGCATCGGCATCGCCCGCGCGCTGGCCCTGCAGCCGAAGCTGCTGGTGGCCGACGAGCCCGTCTCCGCGCTCGACGTCTCGATCCAGGCGCAGGTGGTCAACCTGCTCAAGGACGTCCAGCAGGAGTTCGGGATCGCCTTCTTGTTCATCGCGCACGACCTCGCGATCGTGCGGCACTTCTGCCCCGACGTGGCGGTGATGTACCTCGGCAAGATCGTCGAGATCGCCGATCGCGAGACGCTGTACAACCACCCGCACCACCCCTACACCCAGGCGCTGCAGTCGGCAGCGCCCGACGTACGCCAGGCGGCCATCGGGGGCCGACGCGAGCGGATCCGCCTGGAGGGCGACGTACCGAGCCCGGTGAACCCGCCCAGCGGCTGCCGTTTCCGCACCCGGTGCTGGATGGCCAAGGAGATCTGCGCCAAGCAGGAGCCGCCGCTGCTGCAGATCGGCAGGAACCACAAGGTGGCCTGCCACTTCGCCGGTGAGCTCGGCCAGGCACCCGAGAGGCCGGTCACGGCGCGCCTGCTCGGCGTCGACGACGAGGGCAACCCCGACCCCGGGGCCTCGCCGGTGACGGACGTCGGCAACGAGCCGGGCTTCGCCGACACGTGGTTCGATCTCAAGAACCGCTCGGTCGTCACCTCCTGACAGCGGGGCGGCCCGACGGCGTGGACGAGCTCTTCGACACCACCGGGCTCGGTCACGTGCCCGGTGGCGGGTCGCTGCAGGCCAACACGCACACCTCGGCGCCGCTCGCCGTACGGATGCGGCCGCGCACCCTCGATGAGCTGGTCGGGCAGTCCCAGCTGCGGGCCCCGGGTGCGCCGCTGCGGCGGCTGATCGAGGGCGACCAGGCGATGTCGCTGCTGCTGTGGGGGCCGCCCGGCACCGGCAAGACCACGATCGCCTCGATCCTGAGCCAGCAGACCGACCGCGCGTTCGTCGAGGTCTCGGCGGTCTCGGCGGGCGTGAAGGAGGTGCGGGCCGCGATCGACGCGGCGCGGGCCGAGCTGACCCACCGGGGTCGCGAGACGGTGCTGTTCGTCGACGAGGTGCACCGCTTCTCCAAGGCGCAGCAGGATGCCCTGCTGCCCGGGGTGGAGAACCGCTGGGTGACGCTGGTGGCCGCCACCACGGAGAACCCGTTCTTCAGCGTGATCGGGCCGCTGCTCTCGCGCAGCCTGCTGCTGCAGCTCGAGCCGTTGACCGACCACGACGTCCGCGAGGTCATCGGCCGGGCCCTCGCCGACGAGCGCGGACTCGGTGGCGCCTACGACCTGGACGCGGACGCCCGCGAGCACCTCGTCCGGCTGGCCGGTGGCGACGCTCGCCGCGCGCTGACCTATCTCGAGGCCGCGGCCGGGGCGGCGGTCTCGACTTCTCTCGACCAGCGAGAGGAAGCCGGGCGCGACCACCGGTACCTGATCGACCTCGCCACGGCCGAGACGGCAGTCGACCGGGCGGCGGTGCGCTATGACCGCCAGGGCGACCAGCACTACGACGTGGTCTCGGCGTTCATCAAGTCGGTGCGCGGCTCGGACGCCGACGCGGCCCTGCACTACCTGGCGCGGATGTTCGAGGCGGGGGAGGACCCCCGCTTCATCGCCCGCCGGCTGGTGATCCTGGCCAGCGAGGACATCGGCCTGGCCGACCCGGCCGCCCTCACCACCGCGGTCGCGGCCGCGCAGGCCGTCGCGCTGATCGGGATGCCCGAGGCCGGCCTCAACCTGGCTCACGCCACCATCGCGCTCGCCGTCGCCCCGAAGTCGAATGCCGTCACCACGGCGCTCGGCGCCGCGACCGCCGACGTCCGCGCCGGCAAGATCGGCCAGGTGCCGCCCCACCTGCGCGACGCGCACTACCCCGGCGCCCAGAAGCTCGGTCACGGCGAGCGCTACACCTACAGCCACGACGCGCCGTACGGCATCGCGCAGCAGCAGTACGCCCCCGACGTCGTCGCCGACGAGGAGTACTACCGGCCCACCGCGCTCGGCGCCGAGGCCGCGGTCAAGGAGCGCTGGGAGCGCATCCGCAAGCTGATCCGCGGCGGCTCCCGATAGGGTCGGACGTTGTGAGCAGGGACGGATGGCTGTGGCTGGGTGCCGGTGTCGCGGCGCTCGCGCTGGTGCTGCTGATCGCGGCCCTGTTCCTGGCCGGCCGTCGCCGGACCCGCGCCCTGGCGGCCCAGGTCGATCTGCTGCGCGAGCGCCTCGCCGGGCTCGAGCGCGACCCGGTCGCTCCGGTCGCCGTGGCACCCGCGACCGCGGAGTACCTCATCACCGGCCTCGGCACGCCCGACCCCGAACGGCCGGTCGCCGACATCGACAGTCGGCTGTTCGCCGACCTGGTGTTGCGCGAGACGGTGGTGCGCGCGGCCTCGCTCGTGCACGGCGTACGGCGTGGGCTGGCGCCCGAGACGCGTAACCGGATCCGCTTCGAGATGAAGCGTGAGGTACGCCGCTCGCGCAAACAACGTCGCGCCGATCTCCGCGAGGCACAGCAGCTCCTGCGCGAGCGCGCCCGCGCCGGGTTGCACGGCTTCGAGGACGCCGGATGAACCGCGGCATCTGGTTCGTCGCCGGCATGGGCGCCGGGGTCTACGCGATGGTGCGCGGCCGTCGGGCCGCCGAGGCCGTGACCGTCGAGGGACTCCGCGACCGCTGGCGAGCCGCCGAAGTCGGGGCCCGGATGTTTCGCGACGAGGTCGCCCAGGGCCAGGCCGAGAAGGAAACCGAGTTGCGCGAGCGCTATGGGCTCAGGCCTGATGGGACCCCCCAGCTCCCGGCCGGAACGGCCACCGAACCGAGAGGCACCGACTGATGGACACCGCGGAGATCCGGCGACGGTTCGTGGCGCACTTCGAGCACAACAGCTCGATCGGTGCTCACCGAGCCGTGCCGTCCGCGTCCCTACTGCTCGACGACCCGAACCTGCTGTTCGTCAACGCCGGCATGGTGCCGTTCAAGCCCTACTTCCTCGGCCAGGAGACCCCGCCGTACGACCGGGCCGTGAGCGTGCAGAAGTGCGTGCGCACCCCCGACATCGAGGACGTCGGCAAGACCACCCGGCACGGCACCTTCTTCGAGATGTGCGGCAACTTCTCGTTCGGTGACTACTTCAAGCAGGGCGCCATCGAGCTCGCCTGGGACCTGGTCACCAGATCGGAGGCCGACGGCGGCTGGGGGTTCGACGAGGGCCGGCTGTGGCCCTCGATCCTGCACGGCGACGACGAGGCGCTGAACCTGTGGATGAAGGTCACCGGGCTGCCCGAGAGGCGCATCGTCAAGCTCGGCCCCAAGGAGAACTACTGGTCGATGGGTGTGCCCGGCCCCGGTGGCCCATGCTCGGAGATCCTCTACGACCGCGGCCCGGACCACGGCCCCGACGGCGAGTTCGAGACCACCGACCGGTTGGCCATGCCCACCGAGCTCGAGGACCGCTACCTCGAGTTCTGGAACCTGGTCTTCATGCAGGAGGAGCTCAGCGCGGTGCGGAGCAAGGAGGACTTCGACATCTCCGGGGCGCTGCCGCAGCGCAACATCGACACCGGCATGGGTCTCGAGCGAGTCGCGTTGCTGCTGCAGGGCAAGCAGAACATGTACGAGATCGACGTGATGTTCCCCGTCATCGAGCGGGCGCAGGAGCTCTCCGGACGCCGGTACGGCGCCGACCACGGCGACGACGTCCGGTTCCGGGTGGTCGCCGACCACGTCCGCTCCTCGATGATGCTGATCGCCGACGGCGTGACGCCGGGCAACGAGGGCCGCGGCTACGTGCTGCGCCGACTGCTGCGCCGTGCGGTGCGCTCGATGCGGCTGCTAGGGGTCGGCGACCGGGTGCTCCCCGAGCTGATGCCGGTCAGCCGCGACAAGATGGCCGAGACCTACACCGAGCTGCACCGTGACTGGGAGCGGATCTCCACCATCGCCTACGCGGAGGAGGACACCTTCCGGCAGACCCTGGCGGCGGGCAGCCAGATCTTCGACCTCGCGGCCGGCCGGGTGCGCGAGCAGGGCGGCAGCACGCTGCCCGGTGACCGCGCGTTCGCGCTGCACGACACCTACGGCTTCCCGATCGACCTGACCCTCGAGATGGCCACCGAGCAGGGCCTCCAAGTCGACGAGGTCGAGTTCCGCCGCCTGATGGCCGAACAGCGCGACCGCGCCAAGGCCGACGCGCGTGCCAAGAAGGGCGCGCATCGCGACGCCACGGCATACCGCGCGATCGCCGACACCCTCGGCCGGCCGGTCGAGTTCACCGGCTACCAGGAGGTCGTCACCGAGTCGGCCGTGCGCGGCCTGGTCACCGCAGGCGGGGTCGTGGACGCGGTGCGCGAGGGCGACGACGTCGAGATCGTGCTCGACCGCACCCCGTTCTACGCCGAGGGCGGCGGCCAGCTCGCCGACCAGGGAGTCATCGAGCTCGAGAACGGCGCCCGCCTCGCCGTACGCGACGTGCAGGCGCCGATCACCGGTCTGGTCGTGCACCGGGCGACGGTGCTCTCCGGCGAGGTCACGCTCGGTACGCCGGCCCAGGCGCTGGTCGACATCGAGCGACGTCGATCCATCTCGCGCGCCCACACCGCGACCCACATGGTGCACAAGGCGTTCCGCGAGGCGCTGGGAGAGACGGCGACCCAGGCCGGCTCCGAGAACGCCCCGGGCCGCTTCCGCTTCGATTTCTCCGCCCTCGGCGCGGTCCCCGGCTCCGTGATGGCCGAGGTCGAGGCGCGCGTCAACGACCTGGTGCTCGCCGACCTCACCGTCGAGGCCGAGGTGATGAGCCAGGCCGAAGCCGTGCGGTCGGGCGCGATGGCGCTGTTCGGCGAGAAGTACGGCGACCGGGTGCGGGTGGTCTCCGTCGGCGACTGGGCGCGCGAGCTCTGCGGCGGCACGCATGCGGGCCGCTCCGGCCAGCTCGGCGTGATCAAGCTGCTGGGCGAGTCGTCCATCGGGTCCGGCGTGCGCCGCGTGGAGGCGCTGGTGGGCGGCGACGCCTACCGCTTCCTGGCGCGCGAGCACGTGCTGGTCGCGCAGCTCTCCGAGTCGCTCAAGGTGCGGCCCGAGCAGCTGCCCGAGCGGGTGCACGACCTCGTCCAGCGGCTGCGCAGCGCCGAGAAGGAGATCGACAAGGTCCGCCTCGACCAGCTGCTCGCCGGTGGGTCGTCCCTGGCCGCGCGGGCGCACGACGTCGCAGGCGTCAAGGTCGTGGCCAGCCGGGCCGACGGCGCGTCCGCCGCCGACGTACGCACGCTGGCGCTCGACGTACGCGGCCGGTTGCCGCAGGGCGAGCCGGGCGTGGTCGTGGTGATCGGCGCCGCCGGCGACAAGGTCTCGGTGGTGGCGGCGGTCAACGACACGGCTCGCGGCGTGGGGCTGTCGGCCAGCCGGCTCGTCGGCGCGGTCGGCCCGCTCGTCGGCGGTCGTGGCGGCGGCAAGGACGACGTCGCCCAGGGCGGCGGCAGCGACCCGAGCCGGATCGACGAGGCGCTGGCCCTGGTGGACACCGAGGTGGCCGGGGCGCTCGCCCGGTGAGCCGACCGTGAGGCACGGCGTACGCCTGGGGATCGACCCGGGTGACGCCCGGATCGGCGTCGCCCGCAGCGACCCGTCGGGCTTCCTCGCCTCGCCCGTGGAGACCGTGCGCCGCGGGCGGGGCGACCTGGGGCGGATCGCCCGGCTGGCCCGCGAGGGCGAGGCCGTCGAGGTCGTGGTCGGGCTGCCCCGGTCACTGTCCGGGGGCGAGGGCCCGGCGGCCGCGAAGGTGCGGGAGTTCGCCGCGGCGCTGGCCGCCGCGGTGGCCCCCGTACCCGTGCGCCTGGCCGACGAGCGCCTGACCACCGTGTCGGCGGAGGCTATGCTGCGCGACCGGGGGAAGAAGGGGGCCAAGCGCCGAGCCCTGGTCGACCAGGCCGCCGCGGTGCTGATCCTCCAGCACGCACTCGACGCCGAACGCGCCACCGGGCACGCCCCGGGCGAGATCGTCAAGGGAGACCGATGAGCGACCAGGACCACCCCGCCGAACGGCCGACACCGGAGGCGGAGCCGTCCGCCGAGGAGCAGGAATATGCCTACGACGACGGCTACGACGACGGCGGCGGACGCCGGGGTCGCGGGCTGTGCGGCTGCCTGGCGGTGCTGGTCGCGCTCGCCGTGCTCGGCGGTGGCGGGTACGTCGTGGCCACCAAGGGCACGTCGTTCCTCCGCGATCACCTCAGCTTCTCCTCGGCCCCCGACTACCCCGGGCCGGGCAGGGGCAAGCTCACGTTCGAGGTCAAACAGGGCGACACGGTCGGGGCCATCGGTCGCGCGCTCAAGGCCAAGGGCGTGGTGAAGTCGGTCGACGCGTTCACCGCAGCCGCCGGCAACAGCACCGGCATCCAGGTCGGCGCCTACCAGCTGAAGAAGAAGATGAAGGCCTCCGACGCCTTCGGGGTCCTCAAGGACCCCTCCAACATCCTCAAGAACACCGTGACGATCCCCGAGGGCCTGCGGGTGGTCGACATCGTGGCGATCCTGGCGGCCAGCACGAAGTACTCCACAGCCGACTTCTCGAAGGTGCTCGCCGATCCCTCCCGGCTCGGCCTCCCGTCGTACGCCGGTGGGAACCCGGAGGGCTATCTGTTCCCGTCTACCTATGACTTCACCCCGAAGGAGAAGCCGGTCGACATGCTCACCGACATGGTCAAGCGCTGGCGGCAGGCGGCTTCCGACGCCAACCTCGAGTCGGCCGCGGCGGCCCTGGGCAAGACGCCCGCTGAGCTGATGACCATCGCCAGCCTCGTGGAGGCCGAGGGCCGCGGCTCCGACATGCCCAAGATCTCGCGGGTGCTCTACAACCGCCTCGACAACCCCCAGAACGGGGTGACCAACGGGTTGCTCCAGGTCGACGCCACCGTCAACTACGCGCTGCACCGCAAGGGCGTGGTGGCCGTGACGACCGACGAGACCCTGAACACCGACTCGCCGTACAACACCTACCAGAACCCGGGACTGCCGCCCACCCCGATCGAGGCGCCCGGCGACGCGGCGCTCAAGGCGGCCGCCCATCCGGCCGACGGCAACTGGCTGTTCTACGTCACGGTCAACCTGCGCACCGGCGAGACCAAGTTCACCGACAGCTACAACGAGTTCCTCAGCTTCAAGCAGGAGCTGCAGACCTACTGCACGACGTCCGACGCCTGCTGATGGGCCCGATGCGCTGTGCGGTGCTCGGCGACCCGGTGGCACACTCGCTGTCGCCGGTGCTGCACCGCGCGGCGTACGACGCCCTGGGGCTCGACTGGACCTACGAGCCGGTGCGGGTGCCGGCCGGTGGGCTGCCCGAGTTCCTCGCGAGACTCGACGAGTCGTGGCGCGGGCTGTCGCTGACGATGCCGCTCAAGCGCGAGGTGCTGGGGCTGCTCGACAGCCGCGACCGGTGGACCGAGATGTCGGGGGCCGCCAACACGGTGCTGCTCGACGCACACGGGCGGCACGGCCTCAACACCGATGTCCCCGGCGCGGTGGCGGCGCTGCGGTCGGCCACCGACCGGCCGCTGACCCGGGCAGTGGTGCTCGGAGGGGGAGCCACGGCGGCGTCGGCCCTGCTCGCCCTGGCGGAGCTCGGCACGACCCACGCCACGCTGGTGGTCCGAGACGTTGCGCGGGCGGCCGACACGCTTGCGGCGGTGGCCCGCCACCCGCGTGCACCGGTGGTCGAGGTGACCCGCGCCGACGGGGCGGTCCTGGAGGCCGAGGTCGTGGTCTCCACGGTGCCGGCCGCGGCCCAGACCCCCGACCTGGTGGCACGGGTCGCGGCGGTGCCGGTGGTCTTCGACGTGGTCTACGACCCGTGGCCGACGCCGCTGACGAGCGCGGCGGCCGGGTCCGGCCGGACGATCGTGAGCGGCCTCGACCTCCTGCTGTGGCAGGCGGTCGACCAGGTGCGCGCGATGACCGGCCGTTTCGACGTACCGGTCGAGGCGATGCGTTCCGCGCTGGCGGCCGTCCGGGCCCTAGGGTGACCCGCCATGGAGACGTTGCTGGCCGCGCTGGTCTGTGCCGCGGCGGCCGGTCTCGGTGGGCTGGCGGTGCCGCGGCTGATCGCGCGGATCCCGGAGCCGGAACCCGACGACGTACCCGAGGAGACCACCGACTCGGCCGACGTGACCGCCCCGGAGGAGCCGAAGGAGGCGTACGCCGCGATCGCTGCTCTGCCTGGGCTCGCGTGGCGCTCGGCGCTCGCGGCCGCGGTCTCCGGCGCCGTGATCGGGGCATCCCAGCGCTGGGACTGGTCGCTGCTGCTGCTGGTCGCGCTGGTGCCCGTCTCGGTGGCGCTCGCGGTGGTCGACTGGCGCACCCGGCTGCTGCCGACCTACCTCGTCACGCCGACGTACGGCGTCGCCGTCGTGCTCGTGCTCGTGTGTTTCGCGCTGACCCGTGACACCGGCGGACTGCTCGGCGCGGCGATCGGCTGGGCCATCGCCGGCGGCACCTTCGGGGTGCTGTGGTTCGTGCACCCCCGCGGCCTCGGGTACGGCGACGTACGGCTGGCCGGCGTGCTCGGCATCGCGCTGGGCTACCTCGGGCTGGGCCCGCTCCTGATCGGGGTGTACGCCGGGTTCCTGCTCGGCGGTGTGGGCGGCGGGCTGTTGTCGCTGCTGCGGATCGTGGAGCGCCGGGCCTTCCCGTTCGGGCCGTTCATGCTGGTCGGCGCCCTGGTCGGGATCGCCTTCGGGCAGGATCTCTGGTCGCATCTCGCGTCGGGCGGCTGATGGGCACCGCCCGGACCCGCATGGGAGACTGAGCGCCATGTTGCGATGGCTCACCGCGGGGGAGTCCCACGGCCCGGCCCTCGTGGCCATCCTCGAGGGGCTGCCCGCGCACGTCCGCGTGACCAGCGACGACATCGCCGCCGCGCTGGCCCGCCGCCGGCTCGGCAAAGGTCGCGGCGCCCGGATGAAGTTCGAGCAGGACCAGGTCCGCCTCGTCGGTGGCATCCGGCACGGCGAGACCATCGGTGGGCCCGTGGCGATCGAGGTCGCCAACACCGAGTGGCCCAAGTGGGAGCAGGTGATGTCGGCCGACCCGGTCGACGCCGACGTGCTCGACGGGCTGGCCCGCAACGCCGCCCTGACCCGTCCGCGGCCCGGCCACGCCGACCTCGTCGGGATGCAGAAGTACGACTTCGAGGAGGCCCGCCCGATCCTCGAGCGGGCGTCGGCGCGCGAGACCGCCGCCCGGGTCGCGCTGGGCCGGGTCGCCTCCGCGTTCCTCGAGCAGGCGACCGGCGCCCGGCTCGTCTCCCATGTCATCGAGCTCGGGGGCGTCCGCGCCCCGGCGGGCCTGGTGCCGAGCGCCGACGACGTCGTACGTCTCGACGCCGACGAGGTGCGCTGCTTCGACCCCGACGCGAGCGCCGCCATGGTCGCCGCCATCGACCGGGCCCACGAGGACGGCGACACCCTCGGCGGCGTCGTCGAGGTGGTCGTCGACGGGTTGCCGCCGGGCCTGGGCTCACACGTGCACTGGGACCGCCGCCTCGACGCCCACCTCGCGGGTGCCCTGATGGGCATCCAGGCGATCAAGGGGGTCGAGGTCGGCGACGGGTTCGAGCTCGCCGCGACGCCGGGCAGCAAGGCGCACGACGAGATCGTGCCCACCGACGCCGGGGTACGTCGTACGAGCGGACGCTCGGGTGGGACCGAAGGCGGGATGAGCACCGGCGAGACGCTGCGGGTGCGCGCCGCCATGAAGCCGATCGCCACCGTGCCGCGGGCGCTGCGCACGGTCGACGTCAGCACCGGCGAGGCCGCCGTGGCGCACCACCAGCGCAGCGACGTCTGCGCCGTACCCGCGGCCGGCGTCGTGGCCGAGGCGATGGTGGCGCTGGTGCTGGCCGACGCCGTGCTGGAGAAGTTCGGCGGCGACTCGGTCGCCGAGACCCGACGCAACGTCGAGGGCTACCTCGCGTCGTTGGGGGTCCGATGAGCGCTGGGCCACGGGTGGTCCTGGTCGGCCCGATGGGTGCCGGCAAGACCACCGTCGCGACGCTGCTCGCCGAGGCCTGGGGGGTCACGGTCCGCGACACCGACGCCGACGTAGAGCGCGTCGAGGGCCGCTCGGTCGCCGAGATCTTCGTCGACTCGGGCGAGGACCACTTCCGGGTGCTCGAGCGCGAGGCGGCCGCGCGAGCGTTGGCCGAGCACGACGGTGTGGTGTCGCTCGGCGGGGGAGCCGTGCTGGACGAGGCCACCCGCGCCGAGCTCGCCGGGCACGAGGTCGTCTTCCTGCGGGTCGGCCTCGCCGAGGCCGTCAAGCGCGTCGGGCTCGGTACGTCGCGGCCGCTGCTGCTGGGCAACGTGCGCTCGCGGATCAAGGCGCTGCTCGACGAACGGGCGCCGGTCTACGAGTCGGTGGCCACCGTCGTGGTCGACACCGACGCGCTCGACCCGGGTCAGGTGGCCGAGGAGATCCGGAAGGCGCTGGCGTGAGCGAGACCGTGCTGCCGGTGACCGGCCCATCGCCGTACGACGTCGTGGTCGGCCAGCACCTGGTCGACCGCCTGCCCGAGATGCTCGGCCAGGGGGTGCAGAGGGTTGCCCTTGTGCACGCGCCGGGCCTCGAGCCGCTGGTGGCCGAGGTCACCGATGCCCTGGCCGACCTCGACGTGCTGGCGCTGCCGGTGCCCGACGGCGAGGACGCCAAGACCGTGGCCGTGGCCGCGAGCTGCTGGGAGGCGCTCGGCGAGGCCGGCTTCACCCGCTCCGACGCCGTCGTGACGCTCGGTGGCGGCGCGACGACCGACCTCGGCGGCTTCGTGGCGGCGACCTGGCTGCGGGGGGTGCGCGTCGTGCACGTCCCGACGACCCTGCTCGGCATGGTCGACGCGGCCGTCGGCGGCAAGACCGGCGTCAACACCGGAGCCGGCAAGAACCTGGTCGGCGCGTTCCACGAGCCGCACGGCGTGCTGTGCGACCTGGCCACCCTGCGCGGGCTCCCGCGTGCCGAGCTGGTCGCCGGCCTGGGCGAGGTGGTCAAGTGCGGCTTCGTCGCCGACCCGGTCATCCTCGAGCTCGTCGAGGGCGTCGACCCCGGCGGTCTCGACGCCGACTCGGCGGTGCTGCGCGAGCTGGTGGAGCGGGCGATCCGGGTCAAGATCGACGTCGTGGTCGGCGATCTCCGCGAGACCGGCGGGCTGGACGGGATTGCTGGAATGCCCGGACATCCGGGCCGAGAGGTGCTCAACTATGGCCACACGATGGCGCATGCGATCGAGCGGGTGAGCGGCTACGCCGTACGCCACGGCGAAGCGGTGTCCATCGGGTGCGTGTTCGCCGCCGAGCTCGCCCGCCACGCGGGAGTGCTCGACCCGGCGGTCGCGGACCGACATCACCGGGTGCTCGAACGCGTGGGGCTGCCGACCGGCTGGTCCGGTGGCGCGTACGCCGAGTTGCGCGCGGCGATGGCGGTTGACAAGAAGACCCGGGGGTCACAGCTGCGGTTCGTGGTGCTCGCCGACCTGGCGGAGCCTCGGATCCTGGCTGGTCCGTCCGAGGAGAACCTGCGGGCGGCCTTTCACGTCATGACAGGAGAAGTCCCCACATGAAGGTCCTGGTGCTGAACGGCCCCAACCTCGGCCGGCTCGGCAAGCGCGAGCCCGCGACGTACGGCGAGACGGCCTACAACGAGCTCGTTGAGCTCTGCATCGACTGGGGCCGAGAGCTCGGCCTCGACGTCGAGGTCCGCCAGACCAACCACGAGGGCAAGATGCTCGACTGGCTCAACAGCGCGGCCGACGACGGTACGGCGGTCGTCCTCAACGCGGGTGCGTGGACGCACTACTCCTATGCGCTGTACGACGCCTGCGCCCAGCTCACCGCGCCGCTCGTCGAGGTGCACCTCACCGATCCCACGGCTCGCGAGGAGGTGTGGCGGCACACTTCGGTGGTGACCCCGCATGCCAAGGCCCTCGTGGTCGGCAAGGGCGTCGACGGCTACCGCGAGGCCCTGGCCCGCCTGACCGAGTAGGGACGGATCGATCGAGGAACCTGCCCGGCCGCTCGCGCGTCCGACCCGCCAGCGACTACTTCGAGGGACGGGGCGAGGACATGACGAGCAGGAGCACGCACCAGGTCACGGTGAGCGTCAGGACGCTCGGGGTCGGAGCACTGGTCGTGCTCGCGCTCCTGGTCGCCTATCTCCTCGGGAACGCCGGCGGCAGCGCCCAGGCGACGCCGGGTGCACCGGCGCCCACGGCGCCGACGGCTCCGGCGGCCGAACGGCCGCGCACTCTGACCTTGAGCGGCGTCGGCCAGGTCAACGCCGTACCCGATGAGCTGGGGTTCACCCTGCGGGTCGGGCAGACCCGCGCCGACCTGCGCACGGCGCTGCGCGACACCAACGCCACCATAGGACGGGTGCTCGCGTCCCTGGCCGGCCACGGCGTGGCGAAGAAGGACGTGCAGACCACCGGGCTGGCCATGTTCCCGGTCTACGACTACCACTCGGAGGGCCCGCCGACGCTGCGCGGCTACCGGG
>JBPCQY010000177.1:0-21751 GCA_050997635.1 Nocardioides sp. | reverse complement strand
CCGTCTCCTGCCCGACCATGTAGTTGTCGAGGAACTCGTAGATCTCTCGGGGCTTGGGCAGCTCGTCCCACTTCAGGTCCGAGCTCTCCGACAGCTCTTCCTCGATGATTTCGTTGCAGAGGTCGATGCACTCGTCGCAGATGTAGACACCGGGACCGGCGATGAGCTTCTTGACCTGCTTCTGGCTCTTTCCGCAGAAGGAGCACTTGAGCAGGTCGCCTCCGTCACCGATGCGTGCCACGGGCGGTCATCCTCCGATCAGGCCGGCGAGGTCGCCGGGGGGTGGTCCAGAAGCAGTGCACTGAGCTCGCGGCGGACGCCGCCGGTTGCGAGCCACTCGAAGGTACCCCGTGCCGCCCCCATCGGGGGCCCGCAACGCGGGACTCGTGGAGCAACTCGCCCCGGCGTACGGGTCGTCACGGCGCAGTGCCTCAGACCAGCGCCGGAGTGCCCTTGCGGGACTCCAGGACGGCGTCGACGAGGCCGTACTCGACGGCGGCCTGCGCGGTGAGGATCTTGTCGCGCTCGATGTCGCGGCTGACCTCCTCGATGGACTTGCCGCTGTGCTCGGAGATCATCTTCTCGAGCAGCTCGCGCATCCGCAGGATCTCGTTGGCCTGGATCTCCAGGTCGGAGATCTGACCGCCGGTGCCCTCGGTGTAGGGCTGGTGGATCAAGATGCGGGAGTTAGGCAGCGCCAGCCGCTTGCCGGGCGAACCGGCCGCCAGGAGCACCGCCGCAGCGGAGGCCGCCTGGCCGAGGCACACCGTCTGCACGTCGGGCTTGATGAACTTCATCGTGTCGTAGATCGCGGTCAGGGCCGTGAACGAGCCGCCTGGGCTGTTGATGTAGATCTGGACGTCCTGGTCGGGGTTCATCGACTCCAGGCACAGCAGCTGGGCCATGACCGCGTTGGCGACGTCGTCGGAGATCGGCGTGCCGAGGAAGATGATCCGGTCCTCGAAGAGCTTGCCGTAGGGGTCGATGCGGCGGATGCCGTAGGACGTCCGCTCCTCCCACTGGGGGATGTAGTAGTTCATGGCTCAGTCCTCACTTCGGGCCGGACGGCCCTCGTCCGCGGCCTCGGTGGCGCTGGTGATCACGTGGTCGATGAAGCCGTACTCCTTGGCCTGCTGGGGGGTGAACCAGCGGTCGCGGTCTGAGTCGAGCTCGATCTGCTCCAGCGACTGACCGGTGTGCTTGGCCTGGAGCTCGGTCAGCTGCTTCTTCAGCAGCAGGCTCTGCTCGGCCTGGATCTTGATGTCGGAGGCCGAGCCCCCGATGCCTCCGCTGGGCTGGTGCATCATGATCCGCGCGTGCGGCAGGGCGTAGCGCTTGTCCCTGGCGCCCGCGCACAGCAGGAACTGACCCATCGAGGCGGCCAGGCCCATGCCGACGGTGGCGACGTCGTTGGTGATGTAGTTCATGGTGTCGTAGATCGCCATGCCCGCGTCGACGGACCCGCCGGGTGAGTTGATGTGCAGGAAGATGTCGACCTCGGGGTCCTCGGCCGAGAGCAGCAACAGCTGGGCACAGATCGCGTTGGCGTTATGGTCGCGCACCTCGGAGCCGAGGAAGATGATCCGCTCCTTGAGCAGCCGCTGGTAGATGTGGTCGTCGAGGCCGTAGGCGTTGGCGCCGTTCATCTGCGGCCCGGGCGTGACGGGCGTTGACGTGGGGTACGGGTTCACGTCAGTGACCCTAGCCGTCACCTCCGACAGTTCCACGCCATATGCCGCGCTGTTCGCCGACAGCAGATTCGGGCCCTGGCTGGATAGTCCCTGACGAAACGGCTGTGAATCAGGCCCGATCACGACCATTTCGTCAGGGATTATCCGGAACGACGCGAGCCCTGTGGATCAGCGAGCCACTCGCGCAGCGCGTCGTGCACGCGCGGGTGGTTGAGCAGGGCGAAGTGGCCGGCCCGGGGCAGGTGCAGCTCGTCGGCGCCGGGGAACAGCCCGGCGTACCTCCGAGAGCGGCCGTACGCCGAGGGCTGGCGCACCAGCAGGTCGCCCACGAGCGCACCCAGCGGATGGCGCGGGGAGGTGGTCAGGGTGGCCGAGACGAGCCGGTAGCGCCCGTGCGGCAGCGGGGGTACGTCGTCGGCCAGGCCGTCGACCAGGTCGTGCACGCCGGCCGAGCGCTGGTCGAGGATCCGCCCGAAGGCGGCCGTCTCCGGCCAGCGGGCGAGCGCGCGGGCGCCGCGCCCGACACCGCCGGCGAGCGGCGCGCCGAGGTGCGGGGTGCCGAGGGTGACCACGTCGGTGACCAGCGCGGTCCAGGGCCGCTCGGCGTCGATCGCCACCGCGCAGGCGGCCCGCATCACCAGCCCGCCCATCGAGTGCCCCACCAGGGCGATCCGCTCGACCTCGGCGGGCCACTCGGTGACCAGGTCACGCAGCAGGGCCGACAGGTCCGCGCCGTTCTCGCGGACCGGCAGCCCGGTGTTGGCGCGCAGGAAGACCGGGGTCCAGCCGAGCTCGCTGACGGTGTCGGCGTACGTCGCGCCGACCTCGGCGGCGTGCAGGTCGAAGAACGCCTCGCTCTCCGACAGCCCGTGCAGGAACAGCACGATCCGGCGGCGGGCGTCGGGGAAGGCATCGGCCAGCGCTCCGCGCTCGGGGGGTACGTCGCGCCCGGCGACGCGGATCGCCATCGGCACGGCCAGGCGGGGTCGTTCCCGGGCGAGCCGGTCACCGATCAGCCCGTTGACAGCGGCGTTGACGTGGCGGCCCCGGGCGGAGTCCTCCAGCCGCGGGCCGAGGCCGCGGGCGGCCGCGGCGTCGAGCCCCTTCGAGGCGGCGCGCAGACCCACGCCCAGGCCGGCGTACACCCCGCCCGCGATCCCGCGGTGCATCAGCTCGGGCACGAGCGAGGCACCGCGGGTCGGCCGGCGGAGCAGGCCGTGGACCCGGTCGGCCCAGGCGACGTGGGTGTCCCGCACGGTGCGCACGACCAGCTCGTCGGCGACCGAGGTCAGCAGGGACAGGGCGTCGAGGACGCCTGGTCCCGAAGGGACCGGGGAGCCGACGGAAGTAGCCATACTCCACCCTCGCCGACATACCGTCGGTAGGTCAACGGCCCACGCCGAGGGTCACTCGGCGGGTGCGAGCTCCTCGCTCTGGTCGGCCGCCTCGTCCTCGGGGGCACCGACGGTGCCGTCGGGACGCAGATTGGCCAGGTCGAGCACCTGACCGGAGGCGTCCTTGACCACGGCCGACTCCACGATCGCCGCGAGCGCCTTGCCGCGCAGGATCTCCTGCACGAGCTCGGGGATGTGGTTGTGCTCGAACATGTGGTTGGCGAACTCCTGCGGGTCCTGACCGGACTGCTGGGCCCGGCGGATGAGGTGCTCGGACAGCTCGGGCTGGTCGACGCCGAAGGCCTTCTCCTTGGCCACCTCGTCGAGCAGGAACTGGGCGGCGACGGCTTCGCGCACACGGCGCTCGAGGTCGGCCTCGAACTCCTCGGCGGTCTGGCCCTCGTCCCCGAGGTACTTCTCCATGGTCAGGCCGGCCATCGCGAGCTGCTGCTCGACCGAGCTGCGGCGCGAGGTGAGCTCCTCGGCCACGATGCCCTCGGGCAGCGGGATCTCCACCTCCTCGAGCATCTTCTCCAGTACGGCGTCGCGGGCGGCCGCGGCCTGCTCGAGGCGCTTGCCGTTGCCGAGCCGGCTGCGTACGTCGTCGCTCAGCTCGTCCGCGGTGTCGAACTCGGAGGCGAGCTGGGCGAACTCGTCGTCGTACTCCGGAAGCTCCTGCTCCTGTACGGCGCTCACGGCGACCGCGACCTCGACGTCCTGGCCGACCAGGTCACCGCCGACCAGCTGCGAGCCGAAGACCTTCTCGTCACCGGCGCTCATGCCGGCCAGGGCCTCGTCGAGCCCGTCGAGCATGCCCCCGCGACCCACACGGTAGGACATGTCCGCGACCTCGGCGCCCTCGACGACCTCGCCGTCGCGGGTCGCCTTGAGGCCGATGGTGACGAAGTCGCCGTCGGCGGCTGCGCGCTCGACGTCGACCAGGGTGCCGAAGCGCTCACGGAGCGCCTGGACCTGCTCGTCGACCTCGTCGTCGGTGACCGGGAAGTCCTCGACCTCGACCTCGAGCCCGTCGTAGGACGGGAGGGTGATCTCGGGCTTCACGTCGACCTCGGCGGTGAACTCGAGGGCCTGGTTGTCCTCGAAGTTGGTGACCTCGATCTCGGGCTGCGCGAGCGGCTGCAGGTCGTTGGCCTGCAGCGCCTCGAGGTACTTCTTCGGGACGACGTCGTTGATCGCCTCGTCGAGCACCGCACCGCGACCGATCTGACGGTCGATCACCATCGGCGGGACCTTGCCGCGGCGGAAGCCGGGGACGTTGATCTGCGTGGCAATCTTCTGGTAGGCCGCGTCGAGGCTCGGCTTGAGCTCCTCGAAGGGCACCTCGACGGTCAGCTTGGCCCGGGTCGGGCTCACGGTCTCGACGGCGCTCTTCACAGGGTGTCTCCGATCGTGTTCGTGGGAAGTCGGTGCTGGTGGACAGGGTCGGGGCGACAGGACTCGAACCTGCGATCTCCTGCTCCCAAAGCAGGCGCGCTAGCCACTACGCTACGCCCCGCCAGGCGGCCCACGGTCACCCGGGCAGCCACCTGAGAGCGGATGACGGGAATCGAACCCGCGTAGCCAGTTTGGAAGACTGGGGCTCTACCATTGAGCTACATCCGCGCGCTTCTTTCGCGGTTCGTGCGGCGCGAAATGTGCGGTTGTCATGGTCCCACACCCGGAGCCTGCGCCCCCAACCGGCGAGGATCGGCGGCCGGCCGGCGAAGATCTCAGACCCGGTGCACCAGCACCAGGGCGCGGTCGTCGTCGGAGGACCCGAGCACCTCCACGAGGTGGCGTGCCGCCCCGTCGTACCCGCCCCGGAGGGTCTGCTCGGCCGTCCCGATCAGCCGGTCGATGCCGAGCCCGATGTCGAACTTGCGGGTCTCCACCAAGCCGTCGGTGTAGAGCATCATCGCGTCGCCGGACCGCATCGTGCCGCTGGCCGCCACGAACTCGCCGTCGGACATCAGACCGAGGACCGGTCCGCGGCTCTCGAGCAGGCTCCACCGCCCCGAGCCGGCTGTGAAGTGGACCGGCGGCGGGTGCCCGGCGGTCCACACGGTGAAGTGACCGGACTCGAGGTCGAGGCTGAGATGGGCCGCGGTCGCGAAGCCCTCCTCCCAGTCGCGGGCGAGGAGGTACTCGTTGGCGGCCGGCACGAGCTGGTCGGCGGGTACGGCGGCGATCAGGCCGCCTAGCGCCCCGGAGAGCAGCAGCGCGCGGGTGCTGGCCTGGACCCCCTTGCCGGAGACGTCGACCACGACCACGTCGAGTCGGCGCCCCTCGTGGCAGTGGGCCACGACGAAGTCGCCCGCGAACGACGTACCCCCGGCCGAGCGCAGCTCGGCGTCGGCGCTCCACCCACGCGGCAGGGCCGGAAGCACGCCCTGGCGCTGGATGCGGTCGCGCAGGTCGACCAGCATCGACTCGCCCAACAGGCCGCCGACGCCCAGCCGGGAGCGGCGGAACGAGGTGAGCAGGATGATCAGGGCGAAGAGGAAGGTGATCGCGACACCGACCGCGGAGCGGACGCCGAGCCCGGGGACGCGGGGCAGGTCGATGAGCACCACGACCAGGAGCGCCACGATGTACCACGGCAGCTCACGCGGCCCGAGGAAGAGGCTGCCGAGCAGCATCGGGATGATGACCGTGGTGAGCGGGAAGATCTGGGAGAAGAACGTCGTCATGGCCAGCACCACCAGACCCGCGAGGATCAGCAGCCACAGCGTCCGGCGCCCGCGCGAGATGTCATCGGTCAGGGACGACCACGGACGAGAGGTCGCGGCGCCGGGGCGCGGAGCCGTGGTCATGTCGGTCCTCCCCTGAGGTGTCGGGTCACTGTACGGCCCGCGAGCGGAACCGGGGCTGACATTGTGGACACCAGAACAGGTTTCGTCCGACCAGCTCGGCGGTACGCACCGAGGAGCCGCAGACCAGGCAGGCCCGGCCGGTGCGCCGGTAGACGTAGACCTCGCCCCCGTGGTCGTCCACGCGGGGTGGCCGCCCCATCGCCTCGGGGGTGTGCTCGGGGCGGACGGTGTCGATGCGACCGGTGCGGACCCCCTCGGCCATCAGCTCGACCAGGTCGGCCCACATCGCGCGCCACTGGCCGATGCGCAGGGTGTTGCCGGGCCGCAGCGGGTGCATCCGGTGGCGGAACAGCACCTCGGCGCGGTAGACGTTGCCGACCCCGGCCAGCACCTCCTGGTCCATCAGGAGGTCGCCGATCGGCCGGTGGCTGCGCGAGATGCGCTGCCAGGCGCGCAACGGGGCGGCGTCCGACCGCAGGGGGTCGGGCCCCAGCTTGGCGACGATGGCGGCCCGGCGCGCCCCGTCGACGAGCTCGCACCGGGTGGCGCCGCGCAGGTCGGCGTACGTCGTCTCGTTGACCAGACGCAGCCGCACCTGGCCCATCGGCGCCGGCAGCGCCCCGACGTACGGCGTGAGGTCGAACCTGCCGATCAGTCCGAGGTGGACGTGGACCACCCGATCGCCGGCGAACTCCACGAACAGGTGCTTGCCGGCCGACTCCGCACGCTCCAGGACCGCACCGTCGACCAGCCCGGCGTCGAGGAACCTCCCCTGCGGGCTCGATGCGCGCACCGGTAGACCCGCGAACGCGGCGTCGAGGTCGTGGGCGAGCCGGTGGAGGGTGTGCCCCTCAGGCATCGCCGGCCTGCGCGGACGCGGGCAGCGGCGGCAGGTCGCCGGTGGCCTCGTAGTCGGTGAGCATGGCGATGCGGCGCTCGTGCCGCTCCTCCCCGGAGAACGGGGTGTCGAGGAAGATGGCGACGAAACGGGTCAGGTCGTCGACCGGGTGCATCCGACCACCCACCGCGACCACGTTGGCGTCGTTGTGCTGGCGGGCGAGCCTCGCGGTCTCCTCCGACCAGGCGAGGGCGGCGCGGACGCCGGCGACCTTGTTGGCCGCGATCTGCTCGCCGTTGCCCGAGCCGCCGATCACCACGCCGAGGCTGCCGGGGTCGGCGACGACACCGGCCGCCGCGCGCAGGCAGAAGACCGGGTAGTCGTCGTCGGCGTCGTAGACGAACGGGCCGTGGTCGACCGGCTCGTGTCCCCGCTCGACGAGCCAGTCGTGGAGGTGGGCCTTGAGCTCGAGGCCGGCATGGTCGGAACCGAGGTGCACGCGCATGGCACCAGTCTGGCAGCACGGCTCCCGTCTTGGGGGTCACGTCTAGGGTCCCTTGCATGTCGCGGACCAGGGCGCTCGGAGCGCTCGTGTGCCTCGCCCTCCTCTCCGGTTGCGGTCTCGTCGGCCAGGGCGACTCCGCCGATCCCGGCCCGTCGACGACCTCCCCGACGAGTACGCCGTCCGCCGACTCGGCCAGCGCGAGCCCGAGCAGGTTCCAGCCTGGCCCGGCGGACTTCAGGCGGGTCCGCGCGGTGCTCGCCGCGCGCGCCAGCGCCGTACGCGCCCATGACGAGCAGGCCTTCGTGGCCACCGTCGACCCGCAGCAGCCCCAGCTGGTCACCGCGCAGAGGACGCTCTACGAGAACCTCGCCCAGCTGCCCATCGCGTCGCTGACCTACTCCGTCGACCCGTCCAGTGCGCTGGTCCCCGCGCAGGTCCCTGGCAACAACGACCCGGTGCTGCACCCGGTCGTCGTCGAGCACCTCGAGATCGCGCGGACGCTGGCGCTGCCGGTCGGCAACCCGGTCACCATGACCTTTGTCCGGCGCGCCGGCCAGTGGCTGGTCGCCGCCGAGTCGGAGGGCACCCAGGAGGCGAAGTACGACTCGCCGAGGGAGCGGCCCTGGTTCGGCGTACCGATCTCCGTACGGCAGTCGGGTCCGCTGACCCTGATCGTCGACCGCTCGCGGGCGGCGGGGATCGACGGCCTGCTCGCGACCGTGCGTAGCGGCATCGCCCGCGACGCGTCGGTGCTCGGCGTACCCACCGACTACCGGGTGCTGGTCGACGCGACCAGCAACGGCCTGAGCCACTCCTTCGACAACAACGAGGAGGCCGCGGCCGTCACCTTCGGGGTCGCGGCGACCCGGGGCTTCGACCCTGCGGGCACCGGGGTGGCCGGCACGGTGATCAAGGTCAACCCCAACCAGATCAGCCAGCTGATCGGCGACAGCACGCTGCTCTACCACGAGCTCACGCACTTCCTGCTCCAGAAGTACGGGAACTTCCTGCCCACCTGGCTCAGCGAGGGCATCGCCGCCTACGTGCAGTTCTACCCGTCGAGCCTGATCCAGCTGCGCATTCCCTCGGACGTCTACGACCGGATCTTCCGCCGCGATCACGAGCTGCCGGTGGCCGGCCTGTTCGGCATGGACCCCGCGGTCGACTACACGGTCGCGCAGGCGGCGGTGACCTACCTCGTGCAGACCTACGGGATGGCGCGGCTGCTCGACCTGTTCGGGCTCTATCGGGCGAACACGACCAGCTCCGACCGCGACCGGCTCACCGCCGGGCTCCTGAAGCGCGAGTACGGCACGACGCCGCAGGTCGTCGCCGACCACGCCTGGGCGCTGATGACCCAGCTCCAGCACTGAGCGTCCCCCGGCGCCGGCGAAACCCGGTTGCCGCGGGCTCGTCGCGGGCGCTTGTCTGGACCCATGAACGACACCGACATCCGGGTGGACCGCGCCACGAATCCCGAGCGCTACCTCGCCACCGACCACCTGGTCTGGTTCGACGAGGTGGGCAGCCAGTCAACCGACGCCCAACTGGTCGGTGTCCCGGAGGACCAGCGGTTCGCGGCCGAGGTGGACGGCGCCGACACCGCGACGTACGCCGGGATCTACGGCGTCCGCCCGATGGGCCTCTCGATCCCCGGCGCCGACGGGCCGAACCTTGCCCCCGTCGCGGGCCTGACCTGGGTCGGCGTACACCCCGACCACCGGCGGCGCGGGCTGCTGACGGCGATGATGCGCCACCACTTCGAGCAGACCCGGAGCGAGGGCCGCGCCCTCTCGGCCCTGCACGCCAGCGAGCCCGCGATCTACGGGCGCCACGGCTACGGACTGGCGTCGCTGGAGCAGACCGTCACCCTCGGCCGCGGTACGACGTTCACGGCACCCGGTCTCGAGGAAGCGGCCGCGGGCATCGTCACGCGGTTGGCCACGATCACCGACGACGGCATGGCCGCCCGGCTGCGGGCGATCGACCTGGCGGCCGCCGGCCACGAGGTCGGGCCGATCGTGGGCGAGCAGGCCTTCTACGACCGCTGGTGCGAGCAGACGCCCGAGTCGCTGCGCGACAAGGAGAGCCGGCGCGTGTTGATCGCGAGCCGCGACGGGCGCGACGTCGGCCACGCCATCTTCCGACGCGAGCACAAGTGGGACAACGGGCGCCCGTCGGCCAAGGTCGACTGCGCCGGCGTGTCCGGCGAACCGGCCGCGCGCCTCGCGCTGTTCCGCCGCCTGGTCGACCTCGACCTCGTGGGCACGGTCAAGGTCTTCGAGGTCGGCGAGCACGACCTCCTGCACTCCTGGCTCGACGGCCCGCGCGGCACCGGCAGCCTGGAGACCTACGACAGCCTGTGGCTGCGGCTGGTCGACCTGCCGGCCGCCCTGGCCGCGCGGTCGTACGACGAGGACTGCGACGTGGTGGTCGAGGTCACCGACCGTGCGGCTCCCTGGAACGCCGGGCGCTGGCAGATCCGGGTGCAGGACGGCGCCGCGGAGGTCGACTCGACCGAGGACGACGCCGACCTGGCCCTGTCGGTCGACGTGCTCGGCGCGGCGTACCTCGGCGGCGGCAACCTGCTCGCCAAGCTGCGCGCCGGACGGGTCACCGAGCACCGCCCCGGCGCCGTACGCGAGCTGTGGCACGCGATGCGCACCGACGTGCTGCCCGCTGCCGCGACCGGCTTCTGAGCCGCGCGCGGTTGCAGCCGCGTCAGCCGAGGCGGGCGCGTTCCTCGTCGACGACCGACGGGTCGAGCTTGGTGAAGACCGGCGTGGGCTTGTCGACGGTCGCCCCGACGGTGACCGGGCGCCGCTCCCAGCGCGGCGTACCGGAGTAGTCGCCGGTGATGACCGGGTAGACGTGCAGCCCGGCGCCATCGTCGGGGTCGAGGTCCTCGACGTGGTCGATGCGCGGCATCGGCATGAACTCTCCCTTCCCGCCGTACGTCGTCCACACGGCGTTGGCGGAGAACGGCAGGAACGGCGCCAGCAATGTGTTGCAGTCGAGCACGCACTGCGCGGCGACGTGCAGCACCGTGCCGAGCCGCTCGCGCTGGGACTCGTCCTTCATCTTGTAGGGCTCGGTCACGGTGAGGTACTTGTTCACCTCGCCCACCACGCGCATCGCCTCGGCGATGCCGGCGCGCAGCCGCTGTCGCCCGACCATGTCGCCGACGGTGTCGAACCCGGCCTGACAGGCGGCGAGCACGGCCTCGTCGACCGGCTCCAGCGGCCCCGCCGCAGGGATCGACCCGAAGCTCTTGGCGATCATGGTGGCGGTGCGGTTGACCAGGTTGCCCCAGCCTGCGACCAGCTCGGAGTTGGTGCGCTGCACGAACTCGGCCCAGGTGAAGTCGGCGTCGGAGGTCTCCGGCCCGGCCGCGCAGATGAAGTAGCGCAGCGCGTCGGGCTGGTAGCGCGCCAGCATGTCGCCGACCAGGATCACGTGGCCGCGACTGGTCGAGAACTGCCGGCTCTCCATCGTCATGTACTCGCTGGAGACCACCTCGGTCGGCAGCTGCAGGTCGCCGTACGGGCCGGGCTCGCCGCCCAACGCGCCCTGCCCGTCGTAGGCCAGCAGCTCGGCGGGCCAGATGACCGAGTGGAAGACGATGTTGTCCTTGCCCATGAAGTAGTACGACAGGGCCTCGGGGTCGTTCCACCAGTCGCGCCACCGCTCGGGGTCGCCTCCACCGGAGATGGCAGAGCGCCGGGCCCACTCGATCGAGGCCGACAGGTAGCCGATGACGGCGTCGAACCACACGTACATCCGCTTGGTCGGGTTGTCGCGCCACCCGTCGAGCGGCACCGGGATCCCCCAGTCGAGGTCGCGGGTCATCGCCCGCGGCCGCAGGTCCTCGACCAGGTTCAGGGAGAACTTGATGACGTTGGGCCGCCAGGTGCCCGACGCCTCACGGTCGACGAGGTACGCCGTCAACGGCTCGGCCAGCGCCGGCAGGTCGAGAAAGAAGTGCTGGGTCTCGATGAAGTCCGGCACCTCGCCGTTGATCTTCGACCTCGGGTTGATCAGGTCGGTCGGGTCGAGCTGGTTGCCGCAGTTGTCGCACTGGTCGCCGCGCGCCTCGCCGTACCCGCAGATGGGGCAGGTGCCCTCGATGTAGCGGTCGGGCAGGGTGCGCCCTGTCGAGGGGCTGACCGCCCCCTTGGTGGTGCGCTCGACCAGGTACCCGTTGCGGTGCACGGTCGTGAACATCTCCTGCACGACGCGGTAGTGGTTGCCGGTCGTCGTACGGGTGAAGAGGTCGTAGGACAGCCCGAGGTCGACCAGGTCCGAGACGATGACCGCGTTGTTCTTGTCGGCCAGGTCGCGGGCGCTCACGCCCTCGTTGTCGGCGGCGACCAGGATCGGCGTGCCGTGCTCGTCGGTGCCCGAGACCATGAGTACGTCGTGGCCGGCCATCCGCATGTATCTGCTGAACACGTCGGAGGGCACGCCGAACCCGGCCACGTGGCCGATGTGGCGCGGGCCGTTGGCGTACGGCCAGGCGACGGCGGAAAGAACCCGGGTCATACCCGGAATCCTAGTGAGCGGGCGCGAGGGGTTTTCCCCCGCGTCACCAGCCCGAGCCGTGGCACACGAAGGGCACCGGCCGGCCCACCTCGTCCAGGCCGCGTGCCAGCGCGTCGCTCGGCGGGAGCCCGGCCGCCAGGGCGGCGTGCACGCGCGGCAGGAGGTCGCACGCGTCGGCGTCGTTGACGAGCGAGGGAGCCGCGATCACGCAGTCGGCACCGGCGTGGAGCCAGGCTGCGGTCAGGCCCACGAGGTAGCCCTGCCCGCGTACGGCGGTGCGGCCGAGCTCGCACGCCGACAGGACGACCAGGCTCGGCACCCGGGCGAGCTGGTCGACGTCGTACCCGAACCAGGCGCCGTCGCCGAGCCAGACGCTGGAGAACAGCGGGTTCTCCGCGACGTACTGGCCGTGGACGGCGAGGTGGAGTACGTCGGACCGCTCGGCCAGGCCGGCGACCCGTTCGGCCGTCGCCGAGCCGGGCTCGATCACGGCGGCCTCCGCCCAGCTCGCGGCCGCACGCTGGACCTCCTCGACGGACCGCGGGACGTGGGGTCCGGCCACGAAGCCGATCGACCGCGGCGCCGGGCGGGTCTCCTCGCGTGCCGCCGCCCACACCGTCGCCGAGGGCGGCACCGTCACGGGCCGGCCGGCGAGCGAGGGCAGCATGGTCCAGGGCACGGGCACCAGGGACCCGGGCGGGGCGAGCACCAGCCGGCGGTCACCGAGCACGGGCAGCAACGGACCCACCAGCAGGTCGTCGAGACGGCCCAGCCGCTGGTGCAGACCGCGGCCGATGATCTCGCGCAGGTCGGCGGACTCCTCCGAGGCGTACATGTCGAGGTCGGCCGCGAGCCCACCCATCAGCGAGTCCAGGCCCGTCGCCGGCCCGAGCGCGACCACCTCGGCACTCGTGCCGGTCACGACGAGGGCCCAGAGGGTGTCGTCGATCTCGACGTGGGCGACGAACGCGGCGTCGTCGCGGGCGAGCACGGCCTGCAGGGTGTCCAGCCCCAGCGGCTCCGCGACGCGCCGGGCGCGATCGTCATACCAGGCGTGCCGGCGGATGTGGTTGCGCAGGTGCCGGGCCCGGGCTGCCGCGGGGCTGCCCGGCGTCTGGACCCCGGCCGTGAGCAGCCGCAGCTCGGTCAGCTCCTCGGCCAGCCTCGGGTCCCCCGGCGGCCGGACCTCGGTGACCCGGCTGGTCAGGGCACGGGCCCGGTCGGTCCACTCCAGGAGCAGGTCGGGCCGCCGGGTCGCCAGCGCCAGCCTGAGCCCGTCGACGACGAGCTGTCGCCCGTGCTCGACCAGGCTGCTCTGCAGGTCGAGGCTGCCAAAGGACGACTGCCAGTCGTGCAGCTCGCGCAGCCCGGCGCGCAGCTCGTCGAGGGACCGGGTACGACGACCGCGCGCCCGGGCGAGGTCGGCCCGCACCTCCCGGTGCAGCAGGCGTACGCCGATCGGAGCCGACTCGGGCACCCGGACCTGGCGCAGCCGCCGGCCCGCCTCGTCGAGTCGGTCGCGGCGCAGCAACACCCGCGCCGCGGCCAGCTGCACCTGGGCCTGCTCGGTCTCGAGCCGCTGGTCACGCAGGGTGCCGGCCAGCTCGTCGGCCCTCCTCAACAGCGCTGGCGCCCGGCCGCCGGCCTGCACGTCGGCGAGCACGCTGACGGCCTCGGCCCGCAGCCCCCAGCTCTCGCTGCCGTGCCGCCGGAACCGGGTGGCGGCCCGCTTCGCCACGGTCCTGGCCGCGATCGGATCGTCGGGGAGCAGCGTGCGCGCCTCGACCAGCTCGGCCTCGCCCTGGAACTGCCGCAGCCCGCGGGCGCCGTACGCCCGGGACGCCTCGCGCAGCGAGCGCAGTCCGTCATCGACGAGGCCACAGGCGAGCAGCGCCTCGGCCCGATCCTGGGCCACCGTGGCCGCACCGACCGGGCCGAGGGATCCGAGGTATTCCCCCGGCTGCTCCATCAGGCGCAGTGCGGTGGCGAGGTCGCCCATCAGGAGGCGGGCGTAGCCACGGTTGTAGCCGGCCTTCGCCTGCTGCACCGGCAGTCCGGCCGAGCGCAGGCCCGCCTCGGCGAGGGTGAAGTCGGCCTCCGCCTCGTCCAGGCGGCCATGCTGGAGGTGGGCGTTGCCCCGGTTGAGCCGAAACCGGCCGGCGTACTCGGGCTCGTCCTCGAGGGCCGCGATCGCCTCGGTGAGGTCCTCGATCGCCCGGTCGGCCTCGCCGCGCCGCATCAGCAGCAGGCCGCGCTGGGAGACCACGATGCCGCGGGCCCGTGCCGAGATCCCGGCCCGTCCGAGCGCCTCGCCACACATTCGCAGCCCGCCGGAGACGTCGCCGGTCTCGGCCACGACGTAGGCGAGCGAGGCCTGCGCGAGGGAGAGCTCGTCGTCGGTGCTGCCGCGACCGTAGGACGCCGTCAGCAGACGGCGCGCCGCGGCGTACTGGCCGGCGTTGCTCGCGTGTTTGCCGCGCTCGTGCAACTCGTGGGCGGACAGCACCGGCCCATCATGGACCGAGGTAGCCGACCGCGGCCAGCGCGGCGCGCGCCCGGCCCCGCGCCTGCGCCCGGTCGGCGGCCCGATGCTCGGCCGTGAGCTGGGCGACCGTCAGGTCACCGACCAGCGCGGCCGCGACCTTGCCGGCCGCGACCGGCGCAGCGAACGACGTACCGCTCCAGACCGCGAAGCGGCCCTGGAAGTTGTCGGGATCGATCGACTCCCGGGTGCGCTGGTAGGCCTCCGCGCGTGCCATGGGGAGCAGGCCGCCCTCGAAGGCGGGCATCGTGCTCAGCACGGCGGCGCCCGCCTCGTGCACCCGCACCCACGGGCCCGCGTTGGTGAACAGCGCGTCGGACCGGCCGCTGGGGTTGAGCGCACCGACGCAGACCACGGGCACGGCATCGTGGTCCAGCGGCGCCGGCCCGTGGCCGTCGAGCCAGGGCCCGAAGGCCGCCGGGAACATCGGCCGAGCCGTGGCGTCGTTGCCCGCCGAACAGACCACGACGGTGCCGCACTGCCCGAGCACGGTGAGGAGGTGCTGCATGGTGGGGTCGAACAGCGCGTCGTCCGGCGTCTCGTGGTAGTAGCCCATCGAGAGGTTGAGTACGTCGATCGGGTGCCCGCCCTCCTCGCCGTCGCGGTGGCGCCGGGCGACCTCGGCGATCTGGGTCAGCGCCGCCACCAGGTCGGACTCGACGATCGGCCCGGCCGAACCGACCACGCGCCAGGAGACGATCTGCGCGTCGGGGCACTGCTGGTGGACGAGTCCGGCGATGAAGGTGCCGTGGCCGGCGAGCTCGTCGATGCCGCCATCGAGGGGGCCCACCTGGTCGGGGTAGTCCTCGGGCGCGGACGCGGGGTCGACGTACCCGATCGGCCGGCCGTCGAGGCGCACGTCGTGGTCGACCACACCGTCGAGCCACGGATGCGCACCGCAGCCGGTGTCGAGCACCGCGACGACCGGCCGGCGACCGGCGATCTCGGCGTCGGGGCGCCGCAGCGGGGCCGGGCCGACGAAGGCGACCGGCTGACGGCCACCCGAGCCCGGGACGGCGTAGGTCGCCACCGCGGCGCTCGGCGCCGTGCCGAACGGGCTGGACTCGTGGAACGGGCTCGAGTCGTGGAACGGCTCGGGCTCCGCACCGCGGATGAACACGAGGTGGTCGAGACCCACCCCGCTCATCGTCTCGATCCCGAAACGGGCCCGCGCGTGCTGCAGCAGCACCCAGCCGTCGGGCGCGAGCGTCGCCTGTCCGTCGGCCAGCCCGATCTCGAGCCGCACCAGCACCGCGGCGCCGCGCTCGGGCACGTCGTCTCGGACGGTGAGGGTCCAGTCCAGCTTCTCGGCCGCCTGGGTCAGCCGGGCGATCCGTTCGGCCGCGTCCACCAGCCCGCTGACGACCAGGCGCGGACCGACGTACGCCGTGGGGCGCGGGTCGATGCCCTTGACGCTGATCGCCGTACCGGGGTCCAGGACGCGGCCCTGCACGGCGGACAACGCGGCCTTGCCGGGCGGGTTCGGGTCGCGCCACAGGCTGCGGTCGGCGCGCTGCCCCGGGCGTCCCCCCTCGCCCGGAGCAGCGCTGTCTGGTTGGTTCTGCCCGTCGTGGTCCATCTAGACCTCGAACAGGGCGGTAGCGAAGGTGCGCCCATGCTCCCCCGGTGCAGGCCTGAGCCACACCCTCGCCACGCCCCCGGCGTCGACGACGAACTCGAACCGTCCGTCATCCAGCCTGGTCTCCACGGTCGCCGGGCCGCGCCCCGGCGACACCTGGCGCAGTCGCACCACCAGGTCGTCGGCGGGCGAGACCCAGCCGTCGATCCGGCGCCGGCCCGGGCCGGCGGAGGCGACCCGCAGCACCACCCGCACCCGACCGTTGGTGAACTCGAGCTTGCTGGTCAGCTCGTCGTGCGCGGCCGTGGGAAGGGCCGACGCCGGCGGCGGCGCGATGGTCATCCCCGGGGGCAGGGCGCGTACGCCGGCGAACCCGGCGTCGCCGGCGAGGGTCAGCAGCTCGTACTCGGCGTCCACGTCCTCCAGGGCGAGCGCCACCAGGCTCCGGTCGGCGAGGTCGGCCGGCACCGGGTCGTGGGTCGTCCAGGTCGTCGCCAGGTCGCGCATCAGGTCGAGGTCGTCAGTCACGGTGGTTCCCTCCGGTGAGGAGCCCCTTGAGCTTGGTCAGGCACCGGCCCCGCGTGGGGCCGATGCTCCCGACGGGCATGTCGAGGTCGGCCGCGATCGCCGCGTAGTCGGGACGATGCTCGAAGGCGACGATGCGCAGCAATGTGCGACAGCGGTCGTCGAGCTCGTCGACGGCGCCCCAGAGCCGCCGGGACTCGTCGGCCTCGACGACCGCGGCCTCGACCGACGGGACCGCGCCGACGCGGTCGGCGAGCTCCTCGTCGTCGATGACCACCTGGTGATCGTCACGGCGCAGCCGCCAGGCGTCACGCCGGGTGGTGCTGACCAGCCAGGAGCCGACGGCCTGGGGGTCGCGCACCGACGTACGCGAGCGGGCCAGAGCCAGCCAGGCGAGCTGAACGACGTCCTCGGCCTGCTCGCGGGTGGTGCCGCAGGAGCGGGCGATCTGCCACAGGGTGGGCGTCAGGCAGCGGACCAGCTCGTCGAGGCCGGTCTGGTCGTCGTCCTCGACCCAGCGGCGAAACCCCTCCGCGGCGGTCTGCCACACCACGTCGGGACGCGGCGCGTCCGCTCCGTGGGGTGTCTCGCGCGGCACGCCCTGCTCCCCTGCGATCGTCATGAGGCTCACAACCATCAGGAGTCGCGAACGCGGCGCCTGATACGTCGCGGGCCGAGGAGATCCCTGTGGATCCCCTCAGTCCGCAGCGTAGTGACTCAAGGGCGCGCCCGGGGCGCGGGATCAGCTGAAGTCGAGCTCGCCGGTGCGGCTGCGCTTGAGCTCGTAGAAGTACGGGAAGGCCGCCACGGCCACCGCACCGTCCCAGAGCCGTCCGGCGTCCTCACCGCGCGGGATCTGGCTCAGCACGGGCCCGAAGAACGCGGAGTCGTTGATCGCGATGGTCGGCGTACCGACGTCGTCGCCGACCCGGTCGATGGCCTCGTTGTGCGACTTCTCCAGGGCGTTGTCGAACGACTCGTCGTCCATCGCGTCGACCAGGTCGGCGGGGAGGCCCGCGTCCGCGAGCGCCTCCGCGACGAAGGCGCGGTCCAGCTCGGGTCGCTCCTCGTCCTCGGGCCGGTTGCGGTGGATCCGCTCGCCGAGCGCGGTGTAGAGCGGCAGCAAGGCGTCGGAGCCCTCGCGCTGCTCGGTGGCCATCAACACCCGGCCGATCGGCAGCCCACTCTCGGTGAGCGCGCGGTAGTCGTCGGAGACGTCGCGGTCCTTGTTGAGGTAGTACAGGCTCATCACCCGCCAGCGCACCTCGACCTCCCGGACCTGCTCCACCTCGAGCATCCAGCGGGAGGTGATCCAGGCGAACGGGCACAGCGGGTCGAACCAGAAGTCAGAGGTGTCCATGGCTGGGTCAACCGGTTGCTGACCGATTGTGTTCCCGTTCACGGCCAGTGGCAGGATGCTCGGCATGCCTGGAAAGAACCTCACGCGCGACGAGGCGGCCGCCCGCGCCGCACTCCTCGACGTCACGTCGTACGCCATCGACCTGGACCTCACGACCGGTGACAAGACTTTCGACTCGACCACCACGCTGCGCTTCACCTGTCGCGAGCCCGGCGCCCAGACCTTCGCCGACCTGGTCGGCGCGACGATCGACGAGATCACCCTCAACGGCCGCGATCTCGACCCGACCGAGGTGTACGCCGACAGCCGGATCGCGCTGAGCGACCTCGAGGCCGACAACGAGCTCGTCGTCCGCGCCCGGTGCCCCTACTCCCACTCCGGCGAGGGGCTGCACCGCTTCGTCGACCCGGCCGACGACCGCGTCTACCTCTACACCCAGTTCGAGGTCCCCGACGCCCGCCGCGTCTACACCACCTTCGAGCAGCCCGACCTCAAGTCGGTCTTCACCTGGCGGGTCACCGCACCCGCCGACTGGGCGGTCGTGTCCAACGCCCCCACGCCCGAGCCCGAGGCTCTCGAGGACGGTGCCGGCACGGCCGTCTGGACGTTCCCCGAGTCGCAGCGGATGGCGACCTACATCACCGCCCTGATCGCCGGCGAGTATCACCAGGTCCACGACGTCTACGAGGGCCTGCACGGCACCATCCCGCTTGGCCACTACTGCCGTCAGTCGCTCGTCGAGCACCTCGACCGCGAGGAGGTCGTCAAGCTCACCAGGCAGGGCTTCGAGTTCTTCGAGGATGCCTTCGACTTCCCGTACCCCTTCGAGAAGTACGACCAGCTCTACGTCCCGGAGTACAACGCCGGCGCGATGGAGAACGCCGGCGCCGTCACCCTGCGCGACGAGTACCTCCCGCGCAGCCACCAGGACGGCTCGTTCTACGAGTTCCGCTGCTCGGTGATCCTGCACGAGATGGCCCACATGTGGTTCGGAGACCTGGTGACGATGCGGTGGTGGGATGACCTTTGGTTAAACGAGAGCTTCGCCACCTATCAAGGCACATTGTCGCTGGCGGAAGCCACGCGCTTTTCCGACGCCTGGACCAGGTTCGCCCAGGGGGAAAAGGCCTTTGCTTACGCCCAGGACCAGCTTCCCACCACCCACCCGATCACCGCCGACATACCGGACATAGAAGCCACCCACTCAAACTTCGACGGCATCACCTATTCCAAAGGCGCCTCGGTGCTGAGACAGCTGGTGGCATGGGTGGGCAGGGACTCGTTCGATGCCGGAATCAAAGCCTATTTTCAGCAGCATGAATGGGGCAACACCGAGCTGGAGGACTTTTTAGCTCCCCTTGAGCAAGCTTCCGGCCGGGACCTGAAATCCTGGTCCGAGGAGTGGCTCCAGACTGCGGGAGTCAACACCTTCACGGCCACCTTCGAGACCGGCGACGATAGCGAACCTGTGTTCAAGAGCTTCTCGCTGGCCCAGAGCGCGCCGCAGCAGTGGCCCACGTTGCGCTCGCACCGGATCGGCATCGGCCTATACGACGACGAGGAAGGCAAGCTTGTCCGGCGCAAACACCTCGAGCTGGACGCAGTCGGGGGGCTCACCGACGTGGCTGCACTTGAAGGAGAAAAGGTCCCCGCGCTCGTTCTGGTCAACGATGAGGACCTGACTTACGCCAAGACCAGGCTCGACCCGGCATCGCTTGAAACTGTAATCACCCGGGTCGGCGCCATCGAGAACCCGTTGGCCCGGGCCCTTTGCTGGGCATCCGCCTGGGAAATGGTAAGGGACGCTGAGATGCCGGCCCGTGATTATCTGCAGATGATTCTGCGCAATATCCAGAGTGAAGCCGACATCGGCATCGTCCAGACGCTTTTGGCCCAGGCCCAAAGCGCAATAAACGTCTACGGCGACCCCCAGAACCGCCCGGTTGCTATGGAAACCCTGGCGGATGCTGCAGTCGCTCGTCTGCACAACGCCGAGCCGGGAAGCGACCTGCAGCGCGCCTGGGCCGAGGCCTATACAGCCTCAGCCTCAACGGAACCGCATTTCGATCAGCTGCGAGCTCTTCTGGCCGGCGATCTTGAATTCGAGGGCCTCGCCGTCGACATTTCGCTGCGATGGAGTCTGGTGGGGGCCCTGGTGGCATCGGGGGCGGAAGGGCCCGAGCTCATAGATGCCGAGGGAAACCGCGACCCCACCGATGAAGGCCACCGCTATGCCGTCAGCTGCCGGGTCTCCCGTCCCATTGCCGAAGCGAAGGCACTTGGCTGGGAGATGTTTACCCGGGAACAGGCCACGCCTCTGGCGACCCTACGGGCAGCAATTTCGGGTTTCTTGCGCTACGACCAGGTGGAGCTGATCAAGCCTTATGTCGAGAAGTACTTCGAAACCGTCAGAGAATTTTGGGGGTCCCGGGAGCCCGAGGTAGCCAGGGCCTTCGCCTCGGGATTGTTCCCCAGGGTGGTAGTGGAAGAGCCGACAGTTGAACTGGTGTCCGACTTCCTTGAGCAGGACTCCGATGCTCCTTACGGCCTGGCGCGAATTTTAATGGAAGGCAAGGATGGACTTCAAAGAGCCCTGAGAGCCAGGGCGAAGGACGCTGAATCAGGGCAATGACCAGTCCGCGGGATGAGCCCCCTTTTAAGGAGTGGCTCGAACCGATGGCGTTGCGGGCGGGGGCCGAGACTCCCGAGAAATTACATACCTTGCTCCTCGCCAATAATTGCCACTGCACAATGGAGGCGGTTTCGGCCTGGCTTGTCGGCGTCCAGCCCTCCTTCACCAAAACCAGGGACATCATCAAGGCCTTCCACAAGGCACTTCCGGATGTGGAGGTATGGGAGCAGTACAAGCTCTTCACGGAAGGTCAGCCTTTCCTGCAGCCAAAGTCCGACAGGATGAACGAGATCGAAGCCGATTTCGAGAAAATGCTTAAACAAACCGGGCTTCCTCCCCCTCTTTAGCGTCCATTCAGGTTAGAGACGCTTCGGTATCGGGTAGTTGAACTTGGGTACGCAACAAGTCCGAATCATCTAGACCCAAGGAGGATTTCATGCCCCCGAAGAAATCAGAAGACGGCGCCACCGAGCTTTTCGAGCACGAGCTAAAAGACATCTACGACGCCGAGAAGAAGCTCGTCCGAGCAACCCAGAGCATGTCGAAGAAAGTCAAAGATCGCGAGCTATCCGCCGCGCTCCTGGAGCACAGCGAAGTTACCGAGGTCCAGGTCGGACGGCTGGAGGAAGTCTTCGGTCTCATGGGCAAGAAGCCGTCTCGCGAGCCCTGCAAGGGCATCAACGGCCTGATTGAAGAGTTCACGACTTTCGTAAAGGAAGAGAAGCCCTCGCCGGAGGTCCTTAACTTTTTCGCCACCGGTGCAGCATCGAAGGTCGAGTTTTACGAGATCGAGTCCTACAAGGGACTGATCAAGCTCGCGCAACAGATGGGACAGGACGAAGCAGCCCGGCTGCTCGGGCAGAACCTCAGCGAAGAAGAGCAGACTGCCGATCAGCTCGAAGTGATGGGTGAAAAGCTCCTCAAAGAGCTAGTCGCGGTTTAGGTAAAAAAAGAATTGCAGATGGGTGAGCCCTGTGCTGACCCATCTGCGAACCTTTAACCATGGCGTCATTGCAAGATCTTCAGCAACAAGCCCAAGAGCTTGAGATTTTTGGCTGGGAAGACATGGACGAAGCCGAGTTGGAAGCTGCCATCCAGACGGCCAAGGAAGAAGCCAAGGACGCCGACCAGCCCTTGAAAGAAAAGGTCGAGGACCTCTAACTAAGAGCCGGGATCGATCCTGCCTAGCTCTTCCTTGATGGCTGCCCGGGTCTGCTCCGCGTGACCCTCGTCCTCATAAGCCCCCCGGGGCCAAAAGAATCCCCTTAGGCCGTCCTTTCTGCGACGCGGCACTACATGCACATGCAGGTGCGGAACGCTCTGGCTGACG
>JBPCQY010000154.1:0-4768 GCA_050997635.1 Nocardioides sp. | reverse complement strand
GGGCTGCAGAAGGCCGACTCGACCGAGTTCGACCCCGACTGCCCCGAGCCGGTGATCGCCACGATGGAGGAGCAGAAGTCCTTCGTCGAGGGTGCGGGTGACCTGGGCGGCACCATGCGGCTGGGGCTCTACCCGGCCGAGCTGGCCGAGGGCTCGCTGGTGCGCGAGGCGTACGGCGCGGCCCGCATCGAGGAGCGGCACCGCCACCGCTACGAGGTCAACAACCACTACTGCGAGCAGCTGACAGCCGCCGGGCTGGTGTTCTCGGGGACCAACCCCGACCTCGACCTGGTCGAGTTCGTGGAGCTGCCCCGCGACGTGCACCCCTACTACGTCTCGACCCAGGCCCACCCGGAGCTGCGCTCGCGCCCGACCCGGCCGCACCCGCTGTTCGCGGGCCTGGTCGGTGCCGCGATCGCGCGGCAGCGCGCCGAGCGTTTCGACATCGACGAGTCCGGGTTGCGTCGCGAGCCCGGACCCGACGAGGACTCATCTAGAGCGAGCCGCGCGCCCGGAGCATCCGTTTGAGGGTGTCGCAGCCGCCGAGCAGGGCCGAGCGCACGGTCGCGTCCGTGCCGGGGTCCTCGACCATCGCCTGCGCGCGGTCCAAGAACGACTGGTCACCCACGGTGGGGAACATGCCCCGCACCAGGCTGAGCACCCGGAGCATGCCACCGCCGGCGAGCTTGGGCAGCTCGTCGAGGTAGCGCTGCGTGAACGGCAGCAGGAGGTCGGTCTGCTCGGGCTGCCACAGCGCCTGACGCACGAGCACCAGCAGCTGGCCCTTGGGCACCGCGTCGTCGTCGTAGACCGCGCGCCACGCCTCGTCCTTGGCCGCCTCGTCGGGCCGCGAGGTGCGGACCACCAGGGCGCGGATCTCGGCGTCGGGGTCGGCATCGCGCGCGAGCAGCGCCTTGACCGCGCCCTCGTCGTACTCACCCAGGGCGGCACGGCGGGCGAGCACCCGCCACGCCAGGTCGACGTCGTCTTCGGCGGCGGCACCCAGGGCGGCGAAGTGCTCGGCGGTCGACGCCGAGCCCGCGAGCGTACGACGGGCCGGTGCCGCGTGGTCGGGCTGTCCGGTCAGCTCCAGGGCGATCTCCGCCAGCCGGGCCACCTGGGTGGAGATCTCCCCAATCGGTGTGAACGCGGTGGCGACCGTGTGCGCCAGGGCCAGGAACGGCTCGACGACGCCCGCGCTGCGTTCCTGCGGCAGCATCGCGACGAGTCCGTCGAGCAGGTCACCCGAGGCCAGCTCGCCCGCGAGCAGCTGCTCGTAGCCGCTGCTGACCACCACGGCCCGGTCGACCGCGTCCGGCAGCTCGGCCACCCGCGCCAGCAGCTCGGTGCGCGAGCGCTGATCGGGCCGGAGCAGGGCGAAGGTGAGGTCGCCGGCGTTGAGCAGGTGCAGGTTGCCGTCGGGCAGGTCGAGCTCGGTGGACGCGCCCGCCGTCTCGACCAGCGTCGTACCGACGCGCTCGAGGGTGTCACCGTCGCTGCGGTAGGTGCCGATGTCGAGCCGGTGCACCCGCGGCGTACCGCCGTCGGCCGAGGAGACGGTCAGCGTGCTGCCCTGGAGGCTCAGGTTGTCGGGTCCGCTCCGGTCCAACCAGGACGTCGTCCACTCGTCGAGGTCGCGCCCGCTCGCCTCGGCGACGGCGGAGATCAGGTCGGCCAGGGAGGTGTTGCCCCAGGCATGGTCGCGGAAGTAGTGCTGCAGGCCGGTGACGAACGCGTCGTCGCCCACCAGGGCGGCGAGCTGCTTGAGCACGCTCGCGCCCTTGGAGTAGGTGATGGCGTCGAAGTTCGCCATGGCGTCGGCCACGCACGCGAGCTCGCCGCGGATGGCGTGGGTGGCGGGACCGCAGTCCTCGCGGTAGGCGAGCTGCTTCTCCATGGCCAGGAACGTCGACCACGCATCGGTGAACTCGGTCGCGTGGGTGCTGGCCCAACTCGCGGCCCAGGAGGCGAACGCCTCGTTGAGCCACAGGTCGTCCCACCACCGCATGGTCACCAGGTCGCCGAACCACTGGTGTGCCATCTCGTGCAGGAGCACCTCGGCCCGGCGGGCCCGCTGACCGGTGGTGGGGATGCTGCGGTAGAGCGAGCCGTCGCCCCAGGTCACGCACCCCCAGTTCTCCATCGCGCCACCCAGGTTGGGCACGAACACGTGGTCGTAGCGCTCCTGGGCGAACGGCCGGCCGAACTGCTTGCCGAAGAAGGCGAGGCCGCGGTCGGTCAGGTCGAAGAGCTCCTCGGCGTCGCGGTCGAGGTAGGCCTTGAGGGACTGGCGGCAGTAGATCCCGAGGTCGTGCCCGCCCCGGGTCGAGCGGACCTCGTAGAACGGACCCGCGTTGACCACCACGACGTACGTCGACAACGGCGGCGTGTCGGGGAAGGTCCAGGTGCGCCCGCCCCCCTCGCCCGCGGCCTCGACCGCGTCGGGCGCGCCGTTGCTGGTCACCAGCCACGACTCGGGCGCGTGGACCGTGAAGGCGTGCGGGGCCTTGAGGTCGGGCTGGTCGAAGCACGCCCAGGCGCGGCGGGCGACGTCGCACTCGAAGCTGGTCCAGACGTAGACGAGCTTGTCGACCGGGTCGACGCTGCGCAGGATGCCGTTGCCCGAGGCGGTGTCGGACTGGCGCGACGACACGACCACGACGTTCTCGGCCGCGAGGTCGGTCAGCGGGATCCGGCCGTTCTCGACGGCGGCCAGGTCGATCGGCTCGCCGTTGAGGGTCGCGCTGTCCACGTCGGCGGCACAGTCGAGGAACGTCGAGGCACCGGGTTCGCGACAGGTGAACGTGACGGTGGACTCGGCGGCCCACACCTCGCCCTCCTCCAGCCCGCGCAGGTCGACCGTGATTTCGTAGCGGGTGACGTCGAGGAGTGCGGCGCGGGCGATGGCCTCGTCGCGGGTCAGGCTGGGGATCTCGGACATGCACGCCACGCTAGCGCCCGTCCTGCTGCGCGCCGGTGGGCTGGTGTGCCAAGGTTCGGCTGACCGGGAGCGAGGGGGCCAAGGTGCGGGTGAGGTTTTGCGGTGTCCGGGGCTCCACTCCGGCGCCCGGAACGGCCTTCGTGCGGTACGGCGGGAACACGTCCTGCGTGGCACTCTCGCTCGACGACGAAGCGCCGCACCTGGTGCTCGATGCCGGCACCGGCCTGACCGAGGTGACCCCGCTGCTCGGCGGACGACCCTTCGACGGCTCGATCCTGCTCGGCCACTTGCACTGGGACCACACCCACGGGATCCCCTTCTTCGCCGGCGGCACCGAGGAGGGGAGCCGGGTCTCGCTGCTCCTCCCCGAGCAGGGTGACTCGGCCGAGTCGGTGCTCGAGCGTTGCTTCGCGCCGCCGCACTTCCCGATCGTCCCGCGCCAGCTGGGCCCGGGCTGGTCGTTCACGTCGCTGGACGAGGGCCCGCACGTGATCGAGGGCTACGACGTGCTGGCCCGCGAGATCCCGCACAAGGGTGGTCGCACGTTCGGCTACCGGGTCAGCGACGGCACCGCGACGATCGCCTACCTCTCCGACCACAGCCCGACGGCGATCGGTCCCGGCCCGGACGGGCTGGGGGAGCGGCACGAGGCCGCGCTCGCGCTGGTGGACGGGGTCGACCTCCTGATCCACGACTCACAGCACCTGGCCGCGCAGTTCCCCGGCGTCGAGTTCCTCGGCCATGCGAGCTTGGAGTACGCCGTGGAGCTGGCCCGCGAGGCCGGCGTGGCGTCGTACGCGATGTTCCACCACGACCCACGGCGCACCGACGACGAGATCGACGAGATCCTCGTCCACGCGCGGGAGGTGGCCGGCGACGCCGTCGACGTCCTGGCGGCGTACGAGGGACTGACGATCGACCTGGCGGGGCCGCAGGACGCCCGGAAACGCCCGCCGCGCAGCCCCGGTCCTTGACTCTCCGCCCGCAGGGCAGGAGCCTGACCCCCAAGCCATACGGGCTCTCTCGCCGGCGGAAGGATCCTCCACATGCTTCTCAAGCGCACTCTCGGTCTGCTCAGCGTCGTGACTCTCACCGCAGGATTGGCCGCGTGCGGATCGAGCAGCTCCGGCGGCCCGAGCGCCACTGACAGCGCTGGCGACTGGGGCGACTGCAGCGTCACGAGCAAGGCCAACAGCATCAAGCTGACGCCCGTGTCGGACGGCACGCTCACGGTCGAGACCACCCTGCCCGCTCCGGGCTGGTGGAACGGTACGACGCCCGAGTCGATCAAGAGCGGCTACGAGTACTGCATGGCCGCCAACCTCGCCAACGCCGCAGGGCTGACGTCCGTGACCGTCAAGAACGTGTCGTTCGCCCAACTGGTGGCCGGCCGCACCAACACCTTCGACCTGGCGCTCGCCGAGATCTCGATCACTCCTGAGCGCGCGAAGGTCGTGGACTTCTCCAAGCCCTACTTCGACTCCAACGTTGGCGTGATCGTCAAGAAGGGCGCCGACGTGACCGAGGCGAACATCAAGGACAAGGTCGACGCGGCGTACGCCGGCACCACCTCGGTCGACTTCCTCAAGAACGACCTCCAGCCTGCCAACCAGAAGACGTACCCCAACTCCTCGACTCTGTACCAGAGCGTGCTCTCCGGGCAGTCGGACGCGGCGTTCCTCGACACCGCCATCGTGCTTGCCGAGGCGAAGTCCACCGGCGGCCAGCTCGAGGTCGTGGGGCAGTTCAAGACCGGCGAGAAGTACGGCGCCATCTTCCCCAAGGGCTCGAAGAACGAGGACGCCCTCAACGAGGGCATCGCGACCC
>JBPCQY010000194.1:0-9719 GCA_050997635.1 Nocardioides sp. | reverse complement strand
ACCTTGGGCCGCAGTACGGCCTGACCGTGGCCGCGGCCCTGCTCGTGGACTACGTGCTCACCGTCGCGGTGTCGGTCTCCTCCGGCGTGCAGAACGCCGCATCGGCGATCGGCTTCGTGCAGGGCCGCGAGGCGTTCGTGGCGGTGGTCCTCGTCCTGCTCCTGATGGCGGTCAACCTGCGCGGCGTCAAGGAGTCGGGCTCGGCCTTCGCCATCCCCACGTACGGCTTCATGCTCATGATCGTCGGCATGACGGTCTTCGGGCTGCTCCGGTTCGCATTCGGTGACCTGCCGCAGGCCGAGAGCGCTCGCTTCACCATCGCGGCCGAGGACCAGTTCGCGTCGGCGTTCGGTGGGCTGGGCGCGGCGTTCCTGCTGCTGCGCACCTTCTCCTCGGGCTGTGCGGCGCTCACCGGCGTCGAGGCCATCAGCAACGGGGTGCCGGCCTTCCAGAAGCCCAAGAGCCGCAACGCCGCATCGACGCTGCTGCTCATGGGCGCGATCGCCGTGACGATGCTGATGGGCATCATCGCGCTCGGCAACCTCATGCACCTGCGCTACGTCGACACCGAGAACACCGGAGCGCGGCTGCTGCTGGACGGCCGGGTGATCGGCGACGAGTACCGGCAGAACACCGTGATCAGCCAGCTCGCCAAGGGCGTCTTCAACGGCTTCCCGCCGGCGTTCTACCTGACCGTCGCCTTCACCGGCGTCATCCTCATCCTGGCTGCCAACACCGCGTTCAACGGCTTCCCGGTGCTCGGCTCGATCCTCGCCAAGGACGGCTTCGCGCCCCGTGCGCTCGCCTCTCGTGGCGACCGGCTCGCCTACAGCAACGGCATCCTGGTGCTCGCCGGCTTCGCGATCGTGCTGATCGTCGCGTTCAACGCCGAGACCACCAAGCTGATCCAGCTCTACATCGTGGGCGTGTTCGTCTCCTTCAACCTGAGCCAGCTCGGCATGATCCGGCACTGGACCCGACACCTGAAGACCGAACGCGACCCGGCGGAGCGCCGACGGATGTACCGCTCCCGTGCCATCAACGCCTTCGGCCTGGCCATGACGGCCGTCGTGCTCGTGATCGTGCTGCTGACCAAGTTCCTGGCTGGTGCCTGGATCGCGATCCTGGCGATGGTGATCTTCTTCGCGATCCTCAAGGGCATCCGCCGCCACTACGACAACGTCGCGCTCGAGCTCGCCGTCGACGAGGACGACAAGGTGCTGCCGACCCGGGTGCACGCCGTCGTCCTGGTGTCCAAGCTGCACAAGCCCACGCTGCGGGCGCTCGCATACGCGAAGGCGAGCCGGCCCAACGTGCTCGAGGGCGTGTACGTCGGCACCGACGCTGCCACCACCAACCAGCTGCTGGAGGAGTGGGACGACCGCAACCTCGGCATCCCCCTCAAGGTCCTCTACTCGCCGTACCGTGAGGTCGTGAAGCCGATCGTCGACTACGCGATGGAGATCCGGAAGGCCAACCCCCGAGGCGTGGTCGCCGTCTACATCCCCGAATACGTCGTCGGTCGCTGGTGGGAGCAGCTGCTGCACAACCAGACGGCGCTGCGGCTCAAGGGACGGCTGCTGTTCGCGCCCGGTGTGATGGTGACCTCGGTGCCCTACCAGCTCCGGTCCTCCGAGCGAGTCCGCGACCGCCACTCCTCCACCCGGGTCAAGGCGGGTGACCTGCGGCGCGGGCGCGTCGACGACAAGCCGCGGGACGGCCAGGTCCACTGATGGCCCGATCCCCGACTCGCCGCCCCCGGCAGCGCAGGTCCCGGGGGCGCTCGTTGGTGGGTGAACGGTTCGAGGTCGAGGTCGGCCCCGTCGCCCACGGCGGCCACTGCGTCGCGCGCGCGTCCGACCGGGTCGTGTTCGTGCGTCACACCGTGCCGGGGGAGCGGGTGGTCGTCGAGATCACCGAGGGCACCCAGGGCGACCGCTTCTGGCGGGGTGACGCCGTCTCGATCCTCTCCTCGGGACCCGAACGCGTGGAGCCGCCCTGCCCGTACGCCGGCCCGGGCCTGTGTGGAGGGTGCGACTTCCAGCACGTCGCACTGCCGGCTCAGCGCGAGCTCAAGGCCGCGGTGGTCCGCGAGCAGCTGGCGCGCCTCGCCGGGATCGACGTACCCGTCACTGTGGAGGCCGTGCCCGACGTCGGCACCGACGGCCTGCGCTGGCGCACCCGGATGAACTGGGCGCGGGCACCCGACGGACGTCCGGGCCTGCACGCGCACCGCTCCGACCGGGTGGTGCCGGTCGACGACTGCCTCATCGCCGCCAGGTCCGACGACGACCCGGCGACCGAGCGCGTGGTCGTCGCAGCCGGAGCACACGAGTACGCCGTCGCGCCCGTCGGCTTCTGGCAGTCGCACATCGACGCACCGCGGGTGCTGGTGGACGCCGTCCTCGAGCTCGGGAAGCCGCAGCGGGGCGAGCGGGTGCTCGACCTGTACGCCGGCGTCGGGCTCTTCTCGGCGTACCTCGCCGACGCCGTCGGGCCCGGTCGCGTGGTGGCCGTCGAGGGCGACCGCGACGCCTGCCGGCACGCGCGGGCCAACCTCGGCGAGCGGGTCCGGGTCGAGCACGGCCCCGTCGCCCGGGTGCTCGCGCACGGGTACGACGAGCCGTTCGACCTGGTCGTGCTCGACCCGCCGCGCGAGGGAGCCAAGCGGCAGGTCGTCGAGCAGGTGGTCGACCGCGCCCCGCGCGCGGTGGTCTATGTCGCCTGCGACCCGGCCGCGCTGGCCCGTGACGTCGGCCTCTTCGGCGAGCTCGGCTACCGGCTCGAGACGCTGCGGTCCTTCGACCTGTTCCCGATGACTCACCACGTGGAGTGCGTGGCCCTCCTGGTGCGCGCGCGCTAAGTCGCGAGGGGCCTCGAGCGCTGGGTTGTGGAACACCGTCGGTCGCTTCCCAGAGGGGTGGTCGAGCGGGTGTGGAACAGGGCGTTCCACATCCGCCGAGGGCGCCTTCGGGTGTCGGGCCAAGGTGTTCCAGAACCGCTCGGGCAGGGTGGGGGTGGACCGGCGGGTTGATCCGGCTGCCTAGGGTCGACGTCATGACTTCCCAGATCTGGTTCATCACCGGCACGTCGCGCGGCTTCGGCCGCGAGTGGTCGATCGCCGCGCTCGAGCGCGGCGACAAGGTCGCCGCGACCGCCCGCGACGCCTCCACCCTCGACGACCTCGCCGAGAAGTACGGCGACGCCATCCTTCCCCTCCAGCTCGACGTGACCGACCGGGAGGCAGACTTCGCGGCGGTCCAGCGTGCCCACGAGCACTTCGGCCGCCTCGACGTCGTGGTCAACAACGCTGGCTACGGACACTTCGGGTTCGTCGAGGAGCTGAGCGAGGCCGACTTCCGCCAGCAGATGGAGACCAATGTCTTCGGAGCGATGTGGGTCACCCAGGCCGCGTTGCCGATCCTGCGCGAACAGGGCTCCGGCCACATCCTGCAGGTCTCCTCGATCGGCGGGATCTCGGCGTTCGCCGGCGTCGGCGCCTACCACGCCTCCAAGTGGGCGCTCGAGGGCTTCTCCCAGGCGCTGGCCGCCGAGGTCGAGTCGTTCGGGGTGCACGTGACGATCATCGAGCCCGGCGGCTTCGCCACCGACTGGGCCGGTGACTCCGCATCCCACTCCGAGGCGCTCCCGGCGTACGACGAGGTTCGCGCTGCAGTCGACGAGAACCGCAAGTCCCGCAACTCGTCCGGCCCCGGTGACCCGACGGCCTCCTCGGCCGCCATACTCAAGATCGTCGACGCCGAGGCGCCGCCGCTGCGGGTCTTCCTCGGCGCCGCCCCGCTCGGCATCGCCAAGGCCGACTACGCCAAGCGGATCGAGACCTGGGAGGCCTGGGACGAGGTGTCCCAGCTGGCCCAGGGCTGATCGGCAGGGCAGATCGGCAGGGCAGATCGGCAGGGCCCGCTTCACTCGAGGAGGGCGCGGTGGTCGCGGATCCATTGCGCCTCCGCCTTCTCCTCCTCGAAGTGCCCCTCGGTGGCCCAGGTGCGTTGGGGCTCGATGCCACGCTCGGCCAGGGCCGTGCCGATCGCGACGGTCCGCTCGACCCGACGGGCCATCGCCTCCACGAGGTCGAACCCGGGCAGGTCGAGCTCGGGCAGGTCGCCGTGCGCGTCGAGGAACGCCCGGATCCGGGCCCGCCGGTCGGGTACGTCGGGAAAGTGGTGCCAGTCGAGGGCATGGTCGTCGTTGCGGGCGGGCGCGAACCGCCGCAGGGCGTAGGCGATGTCGTCGAGGCGGGGACCGGGTGCAGGAAGTCCCAGTCGATCAGGCCGATCGCCTCGCTGCCGCGCCATACGAAGTTCCACGGGCCGGGGTCGCCGTGGCACAACACCTGCTCGCTCCCGTCGACGGCCGGGGCCGCCCACCGGGCCTCTGTAGGCGGCGACCAGCCGACGGAGGCGTCGTGGATCCGGCGTAGCAGCCTCGCTGCCGACCGCACGCCGTCCGTCGGGTGCTGCGCGAACCACCCGTCCCGCCCTGACTCGCCCGGCAGGTAGCCGAGGGTCTCCACCTCACCGTCGATGCCCAGCGGCTCGGGCACGCAGTCCAGGCCTGCGGCCCGCAGGTGGTGCAGGAATGAGTGCACCGTCGGCGTCCAGCCGTGCGCGGGGCGGCGTACGACGTCGCCCACGATCTCGATCGGCCGGAGATCGTCGGTGTCGTCATCGCCGGTCGCCGTCACCAACGGAGTGCACCACAGGCGGTGGGCGCCCTGCCACCGAGTTGGGGGAGTGAGATCCGCTCCCGCATCGGGCGTCGGGCAACATTCCGAACGTTTCGGTCGCGTCAGGGGTCTCAAGCGACTGAAACGTTCGGTATGTCCCTTCAGGCCGGAGTCGCCACCTGGGGTCGCGCCTAGCTTCGGCCTCATGTATCTTGATATCAAGATATCTACCCGCCTACCCGGCCAGCGTCGTACGACGGCAAGATGGGTGGCGGACGTTGACTTCACGAGGAGATGCGGCTGATGGCCAGTCAGGACAGTTTCGGCGCCAAGGGCACCCTGAAGGTGGGCGACCAGGACTACGAGGTCTACCGCCTCGACTCGGTCGAGGGCGACGGGCTCGACGTACAGAGCCTGCCGTTCAGCCTCAAGGTGCTGCTGGAGAACCTGCTCCGCAACGAGGACGGCGAGGACATCACCGCCGACCACATCCGAGCGGTGGCCGGCTGGGACGCGGAGGCCGAGCCGGACCAGGAGATCCAGTACACGCCGGCCCGCGTGATCATGCAGGACTTCACCGGCGTGCCCTGCATCGTCGACCTGGCCACCATGCGTGAGGCGATGAACGACCTCGGCGGTGACGCCACGAAGATCAACCCGCTCGCGCCGTCGGAGCTGGTGATCGACCACTCGGTGATCGCCGACGTGTTCGGCACCCCGGAGGCGTTCGAGCGCAACGTCGAGATCGAGTACGAGCGCAACAAGGAGCGCTACCAGTTCCTGCGCTGGGGTCAGGAGGCCTTCGACGACTTCAAGGTCGTCCCCCCCGGCACCGGGATCGTGCACCAGGTCAACATCGAGCACCTCGCCCGGGTGGTCTTCGTCAGGGAGGGTGTTGCGTTCCCCGACACCTGTGTCGGCACCGACTCCCACACCACCATGGTCAACGGCATCGGCGTGGTCGGCTGGGGCGTCGGCGGCATCGAGGCCGAGGCAGCCATGCTGGGCCAACCGATCAGCATGCTGATCCCGCGCGTGGTCGGCTTCAAGCTGACCGGCGAGCTTCCCGAGGGCTCGACCGCCACCGACCTGGTGCTGACCATCACCGAGATGCTGCGCAAGCACGGCGTGGTCGGCAAGTTCGTCGAGTTCTACGGCGAGGGTGTTTCGGCGCTGCCGCTGGCCAACCGCGCGACGATCGGCAACATGAGCCCGGAGTTCGGCTCGACGATCGCGGTCTTCCCGATCGACGAGCAGACCATCGAGTACCTCAAGCTCACCGGGCGTTCCGAGGAGCAGCTCGCGCTGGTCGAGGCCTACGCCCGTGAACAAGGTCTCTGGCACGACCCCGACAGTGCTGACTATTCGGAGCCCCGCTTCAGCGAGACGCTCGAGCTCGACCTCGGCACCGTCGTCCCCTCCCTCGCCGGGCCGAAGCGCCCGCAGGACCGGGTCGAGGTGACCAAGGCCGCCGAAGGCTTCGACCAGGCGCTGGGCGACTACACCGACGACAAGGACGCGAAGGCGACCATCAGCCTTGACGGTCAGGAGTTCGAGATCGGCCACGGAGCGGTCGCCATTGCCGCGATCACGTCCTGCACCAACACGTCCAACCCCTCGGTGATGATCGGCGCGGCCCTGCTGGCCAAGAACGCCGTCGACAAGGGCCTCGAGCGCAAGCCGTGGGTCAAGACCACGCTGGCTCCCGGCTCCAAGGTGGTCAGTGACTACTACGAGCGCGCGGGGCTCACGCCGTACCTCGACAAGCTGGGCTTCAACCTCGTCGGCTACGGCTGTACGACGTGCATCGGCAACTCGGGCCCGCTCATCCCCGAGGTCAGCGAGGCCGTCAACGACGCCGACCTGGCCGTGGTCAGCGTGCTGTCCGGCAACCGCAACTTCGAGGGCCGGATCAACCCCGACGTGAAGATGAACTACCTCGCGTCGCCGCCGCTGGTCGTCGCCTACGCGCTGGCCGGCTCGATGACCGTCGACCTGTTCGAGGACCCGCTCGGTCAGGACACCGACGGCAACGACGTGTTCCTCAAGGACGTGTGGCCCTCGCCGGCGGAGATCGAGGAAGTCATCGGCCACGCCATCACGGCCGAGATGTTCACCAACGACTACGCCGACGTCTTTGCTGGCGACCAGCGCTGGCAGGAGCTGCCGACCCCCGAGGGTGACACCTTCGCCTGGGACGAGGACTCGACGTACGTCCGCAGGGCGCCGTACTTCGACGGCATGCCCGACGAGCCCGAGCCGGTCGCCGACATCGAGGGCGCGCGGGTGCTGCTCAAGCTGGGCGATTCGGTCACCACCGACCACATCAGCCCGGCAGGGGCGATCAAAAAGGACAGCCCGGCGGGCAAGTACCTCGCCGAGCACGGCGTCGAGCAGCGCGACTTCAACTCCTACGGCTCGCGCCGCGGCAACCACGAGGTGATGATCCGCGGCACGTTCGCCAACATCCGGCTGCGCAACCAGCTGGCGCCGGGCACCGAGGGCGGCTTCACCCGCGACCTCACCGAGGCCGAGGGCCCGGTGACGACGGTCTTCGAGGCGTCCGAGAAGTACGTCGAGGCCGGCACCCCGCTCGTCGTACTCGCGGGCAAGGAGTACGGCTCCGGCTCCTCGCGCGACTGGGCCGCCAAGGGCACCGCGCTGCTGGGCGTCAAGGCGGTCATCGCCGAGTCCTACGAGCGGATCCACCGCTCCAACCTGATCGGCATGGGCGTGCTGCCGCTGCAGTTCCCCGAGGGCAAGACCGCCGACGACCTGGGTCTGACCGGTGAGGAGACCTTCTCGATCACCGGTGTCACCGGGCTCAACGACGGCTCCGCACCGAAGACGGTGACGGTCAAGGCCGACGACATCGAGTTCGAGGCCAAGGTCCGAATCGACACCCCCGGCGAGGCGAACTACTACCGCCACGGCGGGATCATGCCGTACGTGCTGCGCAGCCTGCTCGGGGCTGACGCTCTGGCTTGACCGGACGTCATACGAAACGCCCGCTATAGGCAACGTTTCGTATGACGTCCCGTGCGGCGCAGGGCTACTTGACCTCGGCGCGCCCGGGCCCGGTGAGGGGCCGGGAGTCCCGGGTCTCGGGGTGCGGCTAGCGTGGGCGCCATGCTCGTAGCGATCAGCATCAGTCCCTCCGGCGGCGACGAGACCGGCGGCGTCAGCACGGCCGTGGCCGAGGCGGTGCGGGTGATCCGCGCGTCCGGCCTGCCGTGCGAGACCAACGCGATGTTCACCAACATCGAGGGCGAGTGGGACGAGGTGATGGCGGTCGTGAAGCAGGCGATGTTCGCCGTCGCCGAGCACTCCCCGCGCGTCGGGCTCGTGCTCAAGGCCGACCTGCGCGCCGGTCACGACACGGGCCAGCTCGAGCGCAAGGTCGCCAGGGTCGAGGAGCGGCTGGCCGATGGACAGTGAGGTCCTGCGCGTCCACACCGGCAGCCAGCCGGTGGTGCATGACCTGACGCGTGAGTGCGCCGCCTTCGCCTCGTCGTACGCCGACGGGCTGCTGCACGTCTTCGTGCCGCACGCCACCGCGGGCCTCGCGATCCTCGAGACCGGCGCGGGGTCGGACGACGACCTGCTCGCCGCGCTCGACGACCTGCTCCCGGCCGACGACCGGTGGCGGCACCGGCACGGGTCGCCAGGCCACGGCCGCAGCCACGTGCTGCCGGCCCTCGTGCCGCCGTACGCCACCGTGCCGGTGTTCGAGGGACGTCTTGCGCTCGGCACCTGGCAGAGCATCTGCCTGGTGGATCTCAACGTCGACAACCCGGACCGTGAGGTCAGGCTGTCCTTGGTGGAGGGCCGATGACCCAGCGCGAGCAACCCTGGACCGACGACCGGCCCGAGCGCGGCCGGGTCCTGGTGCTGAGCGACAACCCGATCTCCGCGGCGATCGCCACCATCGCCGGCGGGGCCGGTCGCGAGGTCGTCGTGCTGGCCGAGGATGACGGCGGTCCGGGCCTGGCGTCCCTCCATCCCGCCGAGGGCGACGCCGTGGTGCTCTGCGACCACGACGCCCCCGACGCCCCGCGGTTCCTCCGCGACGCTCTCGCCTCCCCGGCGTCGTACGTCGCGATGATGGCCAGCCGGCGTCGTGCCGAGGGACTGCTGGCCGACCTCGAGACCGACGGCGTGGCCGGACTGGCCAGGCTGCACGTTCCCGCGGGCCACAACCTCGGTGGCAAAGCGCCCGGTGAGATCGCGCTGTCGGTGGTGGCCGAGATCGTCGCCGAGTCGTATGGCCGCCCCGGCGGACCGATGCGCGGCTGAGGGTGGGGGAGCTCTCCTGGCAGATCTTTCTGCTGATCGGCCTGACCGCGACCGTCGGCGCGTTCGTGCAGGCGGTCGTGGGGCTCGGGATCGGCCTGCTCACCGCTCCGGTCGTGGCACTCGTCGCGCCGTCGCTGGTGCCGGCCCTGCCGCTCTGGTTGGCGCTGCTGGTCTCCGGCTCGATGCTTGCCGCTGAGCGGGCCCACATCGACTGGCCCTCGATCGCCTGGGCGCTGCCCGCGCGAGTGCCGGGCACCGTCGTCGGTGCGTGGTTGGTGTCCCGCTTCACCGAGGTCCAGATCGGCGTGGCCCTCGCCGTGATGGTGCTGCTGGCCGTGGCCGTGACGGTGCACACCGTCGCCGTACCCGTCAACCCGGCGACGCTGGTCACCGCTGGCTTCGTTGCCGGCGCCTCGGGCACCGCGACCAGCATCGGCGGGCCGCCGATCGCGCTGCTCTTCCAGCGCAGGCCACCCGAGGTCGTGCGCGCGACGCTCTCGGTGTTCTTCTTCGTCGGGGTGCTGCTCAGCCTGGCCGGCCTGGCCGTCGGCGGCACTCTCGACCGGCAGGGCGCCGAGCTCGCCGCCGCGTTCGCTCCGGGCGTCCTGGTGGGCCTTCTCGTCGGAATCGCGCTGCGCGACCTGATGCCGCGCGAGGCGTTCCGGCGTGGGGTGCTCGTCGTGTGCGCCGCGTCGGCCGTGGCACTCCTGGTGCGCTCGATCGTCGGTTGAACCCG
>JBPCQY010000109.1:0-12127 GCA_050997635.1 Nocardioides sp. | reverse complement strand
GCTTGATGGCTTGTGTCAGAACCTCCATCAAAACCCCACGGGCCACACTCGTCACACACGCCACACCGTGCGTCATGCGTCAAACCCGCAGGTCACAGCCCTACAAACCGACCTTGCCGAGGCCCTGCCGGGGAGGGGACGTCTACCGGACCAGGGACTTCGTGGACCACGCGAGGGGGACGGTCCGCGGCATCGGAGATGGCATGGCGCAGCGCTACACCTGCCCTGACCTCAGGCGGGGGCAGCCAGCCAGGCGTCGATGTCGGCCAGCGTGGTGGCGAGGATGTCCGACGGCGCCCGAGAGGCCCGGATCGAGGAGCGGGCTAGGTGGGCGAGCTGGGCGTCGGTGAGGTCGTGGGCGGCCCGCATCGTGGCGTACTGCCCCGCGAGCCGCGACCCGAACAGCAACGGATCGTCGGCTCCGAGGGCGATGACCGCGCCGGCCGACATCAGCGTCGGCAGCGGCACCGAGGTGAGGTCGGAGTAGACGCCGAGGGCGACGTTGGAGACCGGGCAGACCTCGAGCGCAATCCCGAGCTGGACCACGCGCTCCAGCAGGGCCGGATCCTCGGCGGAGCGTATGCCGTGGCCGAGCCGGTCGGCATGCAGCGCGTCGACGCAGACCCGCACCGACTCGGGGCCGAGCAGCTCGCCGCCGTGCGGCACCAGCGCCAGGTCAGCCCGGCGCGCGATCGCGAACGCGGCCGCGAAGTCGGTGGTACTGCCCCGACGCTCGTCGTTGGAGAGCCCGAAGCCGACGACCCCGCGGCCGGCGTACTGCGCCGCCAGACGGGCGAGGGTGCGTGCGTCGAGCGGGTGCCGGGTGCGGTTGGCGGCGATCACGACCGCCATCCCGAGATCGGTGTCGCGGGAGGCCGACGCGACCGCGTCCAGCACCAGGTCGGTGAACGCCGTGACGCCGCCGAAGCGGGCGCCGTAACCCGACGGGTCGACCTGGATCTCCAGCCAGCGGCCGCCGTCGCGGACGTCGTCCTCGGCCGCCTCGCGCACCAGCCGGCGTACGTCGTCCTCGGTGCGCAGCACCGACCGCGCGACGTCGTAGAGGCGCTGGAACCGGAACCAGCCCTTCTCGTCGGCCGCCGAGAGCTCCGGCGGCCACTCCGAGACCAGCGACTCGGGCAGCCCGATCCCGTCGCGCGCCGCGAGCTCAAGCAGTGTCTGGTGCCGCATGGCACCGGTGAAGTGCAGGTGCAGATGGGCCTTGGGCAAGGTCGCGAGCGACCTGTGCCCGAGGCTCCTCTCGTGGTGGTTGCGACCGAGGTGGCCCTCCTGGCTCAAGCGAAGAGCTTCTGGAGCCGGGTGACGCCTTCCACGAGATCGCCCTCACCGAGGGCGTAGGACAGCCGCAGGTAGCCCGGCGAGCCGAACGCCTCGCCCGGCACGACCGCCACCTCTGCCTGGTCGAGGACGTAGTCCGCCAGATCGGCGGACGAGTCGATCACGCGGCCGTCGTACTCCCGACCGAGCAGGCCCTTGACGGACGGGTAGGCGTAGAACGCGCCCTCGGGCATCGGGCAGACCACGCCGTCGATCTCGCCCAGCATCGACACGATCGTCCTGCGGCGCCGGTCGAAGGCCTCCTTCATCACCGCGACCGCGGCCAGGTCACCCGACACGGCGGCCAGGGCGGCCCGCTGCGCCACGTTGGAGACGTTGGACGTCGCGTGGCTCTGCAGGTTGGTGGCGGCGGCGACGAGATCCTTCGGGCCGATCATCCAGCCGACCCGCCAGCCGGTCATGGCGTAGGTCTTGGCCACCCCGTTGACGACCACGCAGTGGTCGGTCAGGAACGGGCACAGCACCGGCATCGAGCCCGTGTCGACACCGTCGTAGACGAGGTGCTCGTAGATCTCGTCGGTGAGCACCCACAGGTCGTGGTCCTCGACCCACTGGCCGATCTCCCGGATCTCGTCGGCGGTGTAGACCGCGCCGGTCGGGTTCGAGGGCGAGACGAACAACAGCACCTTGGTGCCCTCGGTGCGCGCGGCCTCGAGCTGCTCGACGCTCACCTTGTAGTCCTGGGTCTCGTCGGCCAGCACGGGTACGACGTTCCCGCCGGCGAGCTGGATCGCCTCCGGATAGGTCGTCCAGTACGGCGCCGGCACGATCACCTCGTCGCCCGGGTCGAGCATCGCCGCGAACGCGTTGTAGATGGCCTGCTTGCCACCGTTGGTGACGACCACCTGGCTCGGGTCGACGTCGTACCCACTGTCGCGCAGGGTCTTCTCGGCGATCGCCTTCTTGAGCTCCGGGAGCCCGCCGGCGGGCGTGTAGCGGTGGTTCTTGGGGTCGCGGGCGGCCTCGATCGCCGCCTCGACGATGTAGTCGGGGGTCGGGAAGTCGGGCTCGCCGGCGCCGAAGCCGATCACCGGGCGGCCCTCCGCCTTGAGCGCCTTGGCCTTCGCGTCCACCTTGAGGGTCGCCGACTCCGTGATCGCGCCGACGCGCTGCGAGACGCGGCGATCGCGGGGGTTGGCCGAGGTCGTCGACCGGTCTGGAGGGGTGGCAGTCATGAGGCCATCGTAGGGGCGTGCGTTTGGACGTCGACTCGGTGCGCCCGTAGACTTCAGCGCTGGTGGAACTCCTGGATGCTTCGGCATGCCCGCGGCCCGCCTGTACGGCAGGTCCACGGACAGGAGGAGCACCGGAGGGCACTAGCTCAACTGGCAGAGCATCGGTCTCCAAAACCGAAGGTTGGGGGTTCAAGTCCCTCGTGCCCTGCAAGGACCACCAACACGAAGATCCCAGGACAGGAAGGTGAGCACAGTGTCGGAGAGCAAAGCCGTGCGCTCGCGCAGCGACAAGCCCGACGAGCGCACCGGGCCGGTCCTCTTCTACCGCCAGGTCGTCGCCGAGCTGCGCAAGGTGGTCTACCCGACCCAGGAGCAGCTGGTCACCTACTTCTTCGTGGTGATGGCGTTCGTCATCTTCATGATGGCGCTGGTGTCCTCCCTCGACCTCGGTATCGGCAAGCTCGTCTTCTGGGTCTTCGGCGGCCAGAGCAAGCAGTAGGCGGTGGGGGAGACCCCGCCCCACCAGCGATCGGTACGCCGGTCGGTCACGAATCAAGGTATTGGAGAGCACGTGTCGGAGCAGAACACCGAGCAGGCCGTCGAGCAGGAGCTCGAGCCGGGCCAGGACCTCACCGACCCCACCCCGGAGCCTGCCGACGAGGGCGTCGCCGAGACGTCGGACGAGACCGCCCCCGAGGCCACCGACGAGAGCCTCGACGAGGCAGCAGTCGACGTCGGGTCCGACGCCGACGCCGTCACCGAGGGCGGCGAGTCCGAGCCCGACGAGAACGACCCGCTGGAGGTCTTCCGCCGCGAGCTGTGGGCCAAGCCGGGCGACTGGTTCGTCGTCCACACCTACTACGGCATGGAGAACCGCGTCCGGGCCAACCTCGAGAACCGCATCATCTCCCTGAACATGGAGGACTACATCCACGAGATCGTGGTCCCCACCGAGGACGTCGCGGAGATCAAGAACGGCCAGCGCAAGATGGTCAAGCGCACCGTGCTGCCGGGCTACGTCCTGGTCCGCATGGAGCTCACCGACGAGTCCTGGTCCGCGGTGCGGCACACGCCGTCGGTCACGGGCTTCGTCGGCCAGGCCCACCAGCCGGTCCCGCTGAGCATGTCCGAGGTCGAGAACATCCTGGCCCCGGCCGTGGTCGCGCAGAGCGAGGCGGCGGCTGCGGCGCGCGGTGGGTCGTCCAGCGGTGCCACGACGGCGAAGAAGACCGTCGAGGTCGCCGATTTCGACGTCTCCGACTCGGTGATGGTGGTCGACGGTCCGTTCGCGACGCTGCACGCGACGATCACCGAGATCAACCCCGAGTCCCAGAGGGTCAAGGCCCTCGTCGAGATCTTTGGCCGGGAGACCCCGGTCGAGCTGAGCTTCAGCCAGATCCAGAGGGTCTGACGAAGACGCCGGCGCCGCACGAGGGCCGGCGAGCAACACCCAGGTGGCAGAGCCAGTCCGGCTCGGATGACCACGACGTACCAACAAAAGGACACCCGAAGAATGCCTCCCAAGAAGAAGATCGCCGCGCTGGTCAAGGTGCAGCTGCAGGCCGGCGCCGCGACGCCGGCCCCGCCGGTCGGTACCGCCCTCGGTCCCCACGGCGTGAACATCATGGATTTCTGCAAGGCCTACAACGCCCAGACCGAAGCCATGCGCGGCAACGTGATCCCGGTCGAGATCACCATCTTCGAAGACCGCTCGTTCACGTTCATCACCAAGACCCCGCCCGCCGCCGAGCTGATCAAGAAGGCCGCCGGTCTGAAGAAGGGCTCGGGCGTCCCGCACAAGGAGAAGGTCGGCAGGCTGACCAAGGACCAGGTGCGCGAGATCGCCACGACCAAGCTTCCCGACCTCAACGCCAACGACATCGAGGCCGCGATGAAGATCGTCGAGGGCACCGCCCGCTCCATGGGCGTCCGAACCGACTGATCCACCCCACCCAGCACCACATGGCAGGACGGCGCTCGTCCGGACCACACCTGGAAGAAAGAGACCAGAACATGCAGCGCAGCAAGACCTACCGCGCAGCCGCGGAGAGCATCGACGCAGCCGAGCTCTACGCCCCGCTCGTCGCGATCAAACTTGCCAGGACCGGCAGCAAGAAGAAGTTCGACGAGACCGTAGACGTCGTGATGCGTCTCGGTGTCGACCCCCGCAAGGCAGACCAGATGGTGCGCGGCACCGTCAACCTGCCCCACGGTACGGGCAGGACCGCCCGCGTCCTGGTGTTCGCCAACGCCGACAAGGCGGACGCCGCCCGTGAGGCAGGCGCCGAGTTCGTCGGTGGCGACGAGCTGATCGAGAAGGTCAGTGGCGGCTGGCTCGACTTCGACGCCGTGGTCGCGACCCCGGACATGATGGGCAAGGTCGGCCGACTCGGTCGCGTGCTCGGCCCCCGTGGCCTGATGCCGAACCCCAAGACCGGCACCGTGACGCCCGACGTCGCCAAGGCCGTGTCCGACATCAAGGGCGGCAAGATCGAGTTCCGCGTCGACCGCCACGCCAACCTGCACTTCATCATCGGCAAGGCGTCGTTCTCCGAGGCCGCCCTCGCGGACAACTACGCGGCCGCGCTCGAGGAGGTGCTCCGGCTCAAGCCGGCCAGCTCCAAGGGCCGCTACATCAAGAAGATCACGCTCTCCACGACCATGGGCCCCGGTGTCCCGGTCGACCCCAACCGGGTCAAGAACGTGACGGTCGAGGACGAGGCCTGAGCTTCACCCCGGCAACCGACGAGCCCGGCATCCCCGAGGGGGTGCCGGGCTCTTCGTTCCGGTACGACGCGTGGGCGCCCGCGTCACTCGGTGTAGAGGCGCTCGTCGATCAGCTTCTCGCCCACCAGCCGGCCGTCCGGCTCGAAACGGCCCTGGTCGAAGCGCTTGCGCAGCTCGATCTCGGCACCGCCGTGGCCCGAGCGGTTCTTCTCCACGGTGATGACCGACCAGTCGCGGAACCGCTCGATGCTCCCCGGGTCGTAGACGAGGTGGTGCCGCGCCACGATGTCCGACTTGGTGCTGAGGATCAGCACGATGTCGGCCTCGTAGGCCAGGGCGGTCGAGCCGCGCATGTTGCGCGCCCGCATGCGCGAGCCGGGCTCGAGGCCGTCGCGGTCGGAGGCGGCGATGGCGAGCACCGGGCAGCCGAACTCGATGGCGAGGTCCTTGAGCTCCTCGGTGACGCGGGTGACCCGCTCCTCCTCGCCGAGCTCGACGTGGGGGATGCCGACCTTCTGGAGGTAGTCGATGACCACCAGGGGCGGCTCGCCGCACACGCCGGCGAAGTCCTTGACCGCGTTGTTGATCTCCTCCATGCCTGTGTGGGTATGGGTCGACCGGTGGATCGCGAGCCGGTCGGAGTAGGTCATCACCCGCTGCAGGCCGGCCATGCCGTACGGCGAGTGGGCGAAGCGCTGGTCGAGCCCGCCCGAGCTGTTGTCCTGCCCCTCGAAGGTGGCGCGGATCGCGCTGAGTTTGGGGGCTTCGACCCCGCCGAGCTCGCCGGCCTCCATCGCGACCAGGCGCTGCACCAGCGAGTCGGAGTCGAGCTCGTAGGAGAAGAAGAGGGCACTGCGCCCGGCGACGACCGCGCTGCGCGCGATCTGCAGGGTGAGCATCGTCTTGCCCTGGCCCTGCGGGCCGGCGATGAGGTTCAGCGTGCCTGCGCGGAGGCCGCCGCCGATCACCTCGTCGAGGATGCCGAAGCCCGTCGACCACAGGTGTACGTCGCGCTCGGGGTCGCGCAGACGCGAGTCCGCCCGCTCGAGCACGGACGACAGGGTCGCCAGCTTGGGATCGATCACGCGCCCATTGCACCAGAGGGGCGGGGTCGGCCGTGGCGATTTGGGTAGTCTCGTGCCAGGTGCGTAAGGTGGCGCCCGTAACCAGAGACCGCAGGTGGTCGAGGCGCTCGTCGTCCCGGCCGAAGGTTCCGCGAGAGCGGGCGGCCGGCGCAGGAGACAGAGCAGACGAGGTCACCTCGTCATCACCACGCCCTGAGCCTGCGCTCGGGGCGTTCGTCTTTCCGGGGCTCCCGTGGTCTCCCGAGTCCGAAAGGTGCACCCATGGCGCGGGCAGACAAGCAGGCCGCCGTTGCAGAGATCGTTGGCTCGTTCAACGACTCCGCCGGTGCCGTGCTGACCGAGTACCGCGGTCTCACCGTGAAGCAGCTGCAGGACCTGCGGCGCTCCCTCGGTGCGAACGCCAACTACGCCGTGGTCAAGAACACGCTGGCCAAGATCGCCGCCCACGAGGTGGGGATCTCAGGGTTTGACGACCTGCTGACCGGTCCGACCGCCATCGCCTTCATCAACGGCGATGTGGTCGAGGCGGCCAAGGGCCTGCGTGACTTTGCCAAGGCCAACCCCACCCTCGTGATCAAGGGTGGCGTCCTGGACGGCAAGCCCCTCGACGCGTCGGAGGTCGCCAAGCTGGCCGACCTCGAGTCGCGTGAGGTGCTGATGGGCAAGCTGGCCGGCGCGATGCTCGCGTCGCTCAGCCAGGCCGTCTACCTGCTCAACGCCCCCCTTGCTCAGGCCGCCCGGCTCGCCGGCGCCCTGCAGGCAAAGCGGGCCGACGAACAGGGCGAGAACCCCGCTGAACCCCTCGCAGGTGGTGCCTCCCAGGAGTCCAGCACTGGGTCGGCCACAGCCGAGGAGACCCCTGCTGCCGAGGAGGCCCCCGTGGCCGAGCCGGTGGCGGAGTCCGTCGCAGCTCCCGCCGAGGCGACCGCCACCGACGAGAGAGCAGCCACCGAGGCCTGAGGGCCGACGTACACCACCACCTGAAACCCCGGCCTGCCGTGCGCGGCAGGCCACAGACCGGAAGGAAACGCCACCATGGCGAAGCTCACCACCGACGAGCTGCTCGACGCGTTCAAGGAGATGACCCTCATTGAGCTGAGCGAGTTCGTCAAGCAGTTCGAGGACACCTTCGGCGTCACCGCCGCTGCCCCCGTCGCCGTTGCTGCCGCCCCCGCCGCCGGCGGCGGCGCTGCCGGTGCCGAGGAGGTCGCCGAGCAGGACGAGTTCGACGTCATCCTCGAGGCCGCCGGCGAGAAGAAGATCAACGTCATCAAGGAGGTGCGCGCGCTCACGTCCCTCGGCCTCAAGGAGGCCAAGGACCTCGTCGAGGCCGCCCCCAAGGCCGTGCTCGAGCACGTCGCCAAGGATGCCGCCGAGAAGGCCAAGGAGTCCCTCGAGGGTGCCGGCGCCACCGTCACCGTCAGGTGACCTCTCGCTGATCGCAGCTCCACCGTCGAAGGGCGGGTGTCCACCTCGTGGACGCCCGCCCTCTCGCGCGTGGTGGCCGGTCTTCGCGCCCGCGCGCCGGTGTGCTGTACCGACCGGGTAACTGTGAGTGACACGGTGGGTTCTGTGCCGAGTTCGATGCGAGCCGTGCGGTCCAAACGTGCGTAACTTTGCGGCCGCCCGCGAGCCGGCCACGACGCCCTCGCACCCGGCCGACGAGACGGCAGTGGATGCGGAGGATCCCTGGACCCCCCGGGAGCCCAGGCTGGTCCCCGCCCGGCTGCTCGTGGGTCTCGCCCGGGTGACCGCCATCGTGATGGGCCTGGCGGGCTTCGAGCTGACCCAGCCGTCGGACGCCTCGGTGGAGGGCGGAGCATGCACAAGAGCGGCAACAGCTGGTTGGTCGACGGCCCGGTGACCTCGCCGATCGGCAAGTAGCCCGCACGATCCGGGTCACCCAGTTCGGCGTTGGGGCTTGACCTGCGCCCCGTGGCGGGTCATCATCATCGGCAACATCGTGCCGCATCCGGCCGGTGTCAGTTGTGATGCGCCCTCGGGTGCGCTATCGTTGCGCCTCTGCGCCCTCCCTCAGATGCGGTTCCGCCTGCCCGGTGGCGGTCTTGTGGTCGGACGGCGCCCGTTCGCCATCGTCTTGTCGAAGGACTCCTCTTGGCCGCGCGCAGCACCGCAAGCACCACCAACCAGCCCAAGCGCATCTCGTTCGCGAAGATCCACGAGCCTCTCGAGGTTCCCAAGCTCCTCAGTCTCCAGACCGACAGCTTCAACTGGCTGATCGGCAACGACCTCTGGCAGGACCAGGTCGCGGCCCGCGAGGCCGCCGGCGAGGACGTCTCCCACAAGTCCGGTCTGCACGAGATCTTCGAGGAGATCTCGCCGATCGAGGACTTCTCCGAGACGATGAGCCTGTCCTTCGAGAACCCGGTGTTCTACGACCCGAAGTACACCGTCGAGGAGTGCAAGGAGAAGGACTTCACCTACTCCGCGCCCCTCTACGTCTCCGCCGAGTTCACCAACAACGAGACCGGCGAGATCAAGGGCCAGACGGTCTTCATGGGCGACTTCCCGCTCATGTCGCCCCGTGGCACCTTCATCATCAACGGCACCGAGCGGGTCGTCGTCAGCCAGCTCGTGCGCTCGCCCGGCGTCTACTTCGAGAAGACCGCCGACAAGACCTCGGACAAGGACATCTTCACCGCCAAGGTGATCCCGAGTCGCGGCGCGTGGCTCGAGTTCGAGATCGACAAGCGTGACCTCGTCGGCGTCCGTCTCGACCGCAAGCGCAAGCAGAACGTCACGGTGCTGCTCAAGGCCCTCGGCTGGACCAACGAGCAGATCCTTGATGAGTTCGGCGAGTACGAGTCGATCCGGCTCACCCTCGAGAAGGACCACACCGAGACCCAGCGCGACGCGCTGCTCGACATCTACCGCAAGCTGCGCCCCGGCGAGCCCCCCACGGAGGAGGCCGCGCAGACGCTGCTGAACAACTACTACTTCAACCCCAAGCGTTACGACCTCGCCAAGGTCGGTCGCTACAAGATCAACAAGAAGCTCGGCACCCACGAGGTCTTCGACCAGCAGACGCTGACCATCGACGACATCGTGGCCGCGATCCGCTTCATCGTCCGGCTGCACAACGGCGACGAGACGCTCACCGACGCCGCCGGCAGGACCTACGTCGACGCGGATGGCAAGCCGATCGAGGTCCAGGCAGACGACATCGACCACTTCGGCAACCGCCGCATGCGCACCGTGGGTGAGCTGATCCAGAACCAGCTCCGCACCGGCCTGGCCCGCATGGAGCGGGTGGTCCGCGAGCGGATGACGACCCAGGACGTCGAGGCGATCACGCCGCAGTCCCTGATCAACATCCGCCCGGTGGTCGCGGCGCTCAAGGAGTTCTTCGGCACCTCGCAGCTGAGCCAGTTCATGGACCAGACCAACCCGATCTCGGGCCTGACCCACAAGCGTCGTCTCAACGCGCTTGGCCCCGGCGGTCTGTCGCGTGACCGGGCCGGCATGGAGGTCCGCGACGTCCACCACAGCCACTACGGCCGGATGTGCCCGATCGAGACGCCCGAGGGTCCCAACATCGGCCTGATCGGGTCGCTGGCCTCCTTCGGCCGGATCAACCCGTTCGGCTTCGTGGAGACGCCCTACCGCAAGGTCGTCAAGGGCAAGGTCACCGACAAGATCGACTATCTCACCGCCGACGACGAGGACAAGTACGTCATCGCCCAGGCGAATGCCCCGCTCGACGACAAGAACAAGTTCGCCGAGGAGCGCGTCCTGGTCCGGCAGCGGCACGGCGACGTCAGCGAGATCCTGGCCGACGAGGTCGACTACATGGACGTCTCGCCGCGCCAGATGGTGTCGGTGGCGACCGCGCTGATCCCGTTCCTCGAGCATGACGACGCCAACCGTGCGCTGATGGGTGCCAACATGCAGCGCCAGGCCGTGCCGCTGATCAAGAGCGACGCGCCCCTGGTCGGCACCGGCATGGAGTACCGAGCAGCGGTCGACGCCGGCGACGTCGTCACCGCCGAGAAGGCCGGTGTGGTCAAGGAGGTGTCTGCCGACGTCGTCGAGGTGATGAACGACGACGGCACCTACTCGACGTACAAGCTCTCGAAGTTCCGTCGTTCCAACCAGGGCACCTGCATCAACCAGCGGCCGCTGGTGAGCGAGGGCGACAAGCTCGCCGAGGGGTCGCCGATCGCGGACGGTCCCTGCACCGACGAGGCCGAGATCGCGTTGGGCACCAACCTGCTGGTGGCGTTCATGCCGTGGCACGGCCACAACTACGAGGACGCCATCATCCTCAGCCAACGCCTGGTGCAGGAGGACGTCCTGACCTCGATCCACATCGAGGAGCACGAGGTCGACGCCCGCGACACGAAGCTGGGCCCCGAGGAGATCACCCGGGACATCCCGAACGTCTCCGAGGAGATGCTGGCCGACCTCGACGAGCGCGGCATCATCCGCATCGGCGCCGAGGTCACCACCGGTGACGTGCTGGTCGGCAAGGTGACGCCCAAGGGCGAGACCGAGCTGACCCCCGAGGAGCGCCTGCTCCGCGCGATCTTCGGTGAGAAGGCGCGCGAAGTGCGCGACACCTCGATGAAGGTGCCCCACGGCGAGTCCGGCACGGTCATCGGCGTACGCGTCTTCGACCGCGAGGAGGGCGACGAGCTGCCCCCGGGCGTGAACCAGCTGGTGCGTGTCTACGTTGCCCAGAAGCGCAAGATCTCGGTGGGTGACAAGCTGGCCGGACGCCATGGCAACAAGGGCGTTATTGCCAAGATCCTGCCGGTCGAGGACATGCCGTTCATGGAGGACGGCACGCCCGTCGACGTCGTGCTCAACCCGTTGGGTGTGCCGCGACGGATGAATATCGGCCAGATCCTCGAGCTCCACCTCGGCTGGCTCGCCAAGCAGGGCTGGGACCTCAAGCTCAATGACGACGAGTCGGACTCCGACTGGAAGCAGCGCCTGATCAAGATCCACGCCGACAAGGCCGAGCCCGACACCAACGTCGCGACCCCGGTCTTCGACGGTGCGCGTGAGGACGAGATCACCGGTCTGCTCGGGTCGACCCTGCCCAACCGCGACGGCGTCCGCGTCGTCGGCCAGAACGGCAAGGCCAGCCTGTTCGACGGTCGCTCCGGCGAGCCGTTCCCCGAGCCGGTCTCGGTGGGCTACATGTACATCCTCAAGCTGCACCACCTCGTCGACGACAAGATCCACGCGCGCTCGACCGGCCCCTACTCGATGATCACGCAGCAGCCCCTGGGTGGTAAGGCCCAGTTCGGCGGCCAGCGGTTCGGCGAGATGGAGGTCTGGGCGATGGAGGCCTACGGCGCCGCCTATGCCCTGCAGGAGCTGCTGGCGATCAAGTCCGACGACGTGCCGGGCCGCGTGAAGGTCTACGAGGCGATCGTGAAGGGCGAGAACATCCCCGACTCGGGCATCCCCGAGTCGTTCAAGGTGCTCGTCAAGGAGATGCAGTCGCTCTGCCTCAACGTCGAGGTGCTCAGTCAGGACGGTTCGCAGATCGAGCTCCGGGACGCGGAGGAGGACGTCTTCCGCGCCGCCGAGGAGCTCGGCATCGACCTGTCCCGTCGCGAGCCCAGCTCGGTCGAGGAAGTCTGATCAACCCACGAAGCTTTCATCGTTCGCTCGAAAGCTTCGCGGGGACCCCGATCCGGTGGTCACCGCCGCCGGACCGGGGAGACCAGTCCCACAGCTCCACACCCAGAACTAACGAAGGACAACAGCCATCGTGCTCGACGTGAACTTCTTCGACCAGCTCAAGAT
>JBPCQY010000099.1:0-12792 GCA_050997635.1 Nocardioides sp. | reverse complement strand
CACCGAGGGCGCGTTCGCTGATGCACCAGCCGATCCGGGCGACGGCCTCGGCGTGGCTGGCGTGTCGGTGCAGCATCCCCGGGGCCAGAGCACGCCCGAAGGGCATCTTGGTGAAGCCGTAGTGGGTGTGGAGGCGATCGAGTCACTGCTGCTCCTGGGGATCGTGGTCGAGGTCGTCGATGAGGGTGAGGAGGTCGAGCTGGTCGCGATGGACATCGCCGGTTGCGGTGCTCGCACTCAGTGAGGCGAACGAGGCAAGCTCCTCCTCGAGCTGGGCCTCAGGTCTTCCGACTTGCTCGACCCTGCGATCAACGAGGCCGGCGTAGTCGACGCGTTGGGCCAGTGCGGCGGAGTGGCGTTCGCGGACCAGTCCGAGGTAGTCGATCCCGGTCACCGGCGCCGGTTGGGGGTTGGTGTCGGGTTTCGCGTCTGGGTGGACGTGGCGTCCGATCTGGTGAGCGACCGCGGCGCCCATGTCTCGGCCCTGGTAGCGCACGATGGGTTCGGTCAGGTCGAAGGGGTCGAAGACCAGCTCGACGCGGCGCCCGACCAGGGCGGCGTCGACCTCGTAGATGTTGGAGTACAGCGAGACGGTTGCGATCTTGGCCACGGTGCGGCGCTCGGACCACAAGAACGCCTCGTGCAGCTGTGCGGGCGTGGGCAGGGCTGGCGGGTCGACGGCGGTGAACCTGGCCAGCGGGGTCTGGCCGGTTTCGGAGTGGACGCGCTGGTGGTAGACGGTTTCGACCCAGGCGGTGAACGGTTCGTTCAACTCCGCCAGCCCCTCGATCTTGGCCAGCGCGCCGGGGGCGGCGAGCTCGATGAGGAACTGCTCGCGCACGGTGCGGAAGAACCGTTCGATCTTCCCTCGCCCGGCCGGCTGGCCGGGCCGGGAATGAGTGAGCTGGATGCCCAGAACCGCGAGGGCCCGCACCAGCTGTTTGGAGATCATGGCCGATCCGTTGTCGAGGTAGACAACTCGGGGGAACCCACGGGCGGCCATCGCGTTACGCAGTGCCGCTTCGAGTCGGACCGTGTCCTCGCTCATGCCCCACCGATACCCGGTCAAGACCCGTGAGTGGTCATCGATGAACGCGAACAGGTAGGTCTTGCGTGAAACGCTGGCGGCTCGAGTAGTCCAGCCTGTGAGATTCGCTGCACAGCCGTTGCGCACAGGGCCCCAAATCTTGACCACTACGCGCCGATGCGCAGTCCCTACGCAGGCGACTGTGTCACCGTGGCCGGCATGGAAACCACCAAGGCCGTCGCCGCGCTCCTCCGCTACGTCGAGCGGCACCACTCGCCGTCGTCGTTCGTCGCCATGCTGTGGCACCTCCGTGCCGAGCCGCACCCCGCCTAGGTTGAGAGGCTGCACCAGCTGCATGCAGCCATGACGGAGGGGCACCAGGCCGCTCTAGCGCGTGGACGACGACCCGGTGCTAGAGCTGCTAGCACCGGGTGCGTAGCGGTGGCGACCGAACCCGCGCTGATCGAGTGGCTACGACGCGACCGCCGAAGCCAGGTTGAAGAAGTCCGTCGGGATCGGAGTCTCGAGCCGCCAGGTGATGGCGATCGGCCGGTCACCGGTGTGACTCACGTAGTGCGCGGGGCCGAGGAAGAGGTACGGCGAGGTTCCGAACTCGTCCTTCTGCTCGTACCTGGCAAAGATCAGGACGGTGCTCGCGCCGGAGAGGTAACGCCGGCCCGTGGGGGACTCGACCGACGTCGTGGACTGAGACTCCCAGTGGAAGCGCTCGGGCGAGATCGCATAGTCGGCGTACATCGTGCTGGGCGAGTAGTCTGCCTCCGACTTCTTCAGGGTCACGAAGAACGCGTCGATGTTGCGCTCCGCGGAGTACCAGACGCCTTCTCGGAAGCTGTTCGGGTTCCGTGGGAAGTCGAGAGCAGCGAGGATCTCCTCGCGTTGATAGCGCGCGTGCACCTTGAGCGGCACGTCGGCCAGCGCGGGTGGCAGCGACAGCGTCACGTGACGAGCCGCTTCGAAGGACAGGTCCACCACGCTCGAGATCTCTCGACGTACGGCGACCTCCCGGCGCAGCGACTCGAGTCCGGACTCGATCGAATCGTGTCCACCGCCGTCTGACCACAGGGAGTAGAAGAGCATCCGTGCCGTGCGCTGCTCGGCGCCGGACAACTCCGTGTAGTCGCGAGCGCCGTCGCGGAGCAGCTCCAGGTAGTGGCCCGCCCGGTCCGGATCGTCGACATGGGAGAAGGCGCGGACTCGCTTGAGCAGCTTGTCCTCCAGTTCCGAGCCGAGTGGCGTCTCAAGCCCGGCGTCGCGGCGTAGGCGGGTCCAGGAGTGCGACCCGCGACGGAGGATGTCGGACAACTCCAACCCCGAGGACTCCAGGAACGTGGCCAGGTCCTGATCGCCGTACGACCGCAACTCGGTGACCATCTGGGCCCACCTGTTGGCAATCTGGGAGCGGATGTTCTCCAACACGATCGTCTGAGAGGTCTGATCCATCACGATCTGGCAACCGGAGGGCAAGAACGGGAAGCCTTCCTTGACCGCTCGCTCGACCCCGGCCCGGGTGTCTCCGGTCAGGGCCCTGAACTTCCTGGCGAAGTTGAACTCCTTGCGGTGATAGCCGACGAAGTCGAGAACAGTCAGGACCGCTTTGTCGCGGGTACGCCGCAGTCCCCGTCCGAGCTGCTGCAAGAAGATCGTGGCGCTCTCGGTGGGCCGCAGGAAGAGCACAGTGTCGACCTCTGGGATGTCGAGCCCCTCGTTGAAGAGGTCCGCAGCGAACAGGACATTGACGACCCGGGCGCGCAGATCTGCCAGCGCCTGGTCCCGTTCGTGACGGGGTGTCGCTCCGCTCACGGCGCGCGCGGCAATGCCCGCCTCGGCGAACACCTCAGCCATGTATTCGGCGTGGGCGACGCTGACGCAGAAGCCGAGCGCACGCATAGCGCCCAGGTCGGCGACCTTGTCCCGCAACTGGGTGAGCACGATCCGGGCGCGCGCGTCGTTTCCGGTGAAGACATTGGAGAGTTCGCTCTCGTCGTACCTGCCCTTGGCCCAGGAGATGCTCCTGAGATCCGTGCCGTCGGAGGCCACGAAGTAGTGGAACGGGCACAGCAGGTCCGCGCCCAGGGCGTCCCACAAGCGAAGCTCTGCCGCTGTACGTCCGCCGAAGAACGTGCGGACATCGGTGCCGTCGGCGCGCTCGGGCGTTGCGGTGAGCCCGAGTAGCTCCGTTGGCCTGAGATGTTCGATGAGCCGGCGGTAGGTCCTTGCCTCGGCATGGTGGAACTCGTCGATCACCACCATCTCAAAGGCATCCGCGGGGATCTTTGCGACGCCGTACGACGTGAGGGACTGCACGCTGGCAAACACGTGCTGCCATCGCTCGGGTCGAGCGCCACCGACGTAGAGCTCGCCGAAGTCGCCGTCGCCCAGGACTTCCCGATAGGTGCGCAGCGACTGTTCGAGGATCTCCCGACGGTGTGCGACGACCAGCAGGCGAGGCCGCTGGCCGCCCAGACACAGCCGCTGGTAGTCCAGAGCTGCCACCACCGTCTTGCCCGTCCCGGTTGCTGCGACGACCAGGTTGCGGTGCCGATCGTGAACAGTCCTCTCGACCTCGATCGCATCCAGCATTTCCTGCTGGTAGGGATAGGGGCGGACGTCGAGACCAGAAATCGACAGGGTGACTCGATCTCCCGCTCGCTTCCCGCTGGCGGCGATGAGCGCGTCGTCGAGCTTGTCTCGATCGCGGTCGGGATCGTAGGACTCGAACTCCACGCTGTTCCAGTAGGAGTCGAAGGTCGCCTCGAACTTTGACAGCAGCGCCGGAGTGGTTCCGTTGGACAGCCGCACATTCCACTCGACGCCATCGAGAAGGGCACTGGTGGAGAGATTCGAGGAGCCGACGTAGGCGGTGTCGAAGCCCGTGTCTCGCCGGAACAGCCAGGCCTTCGCATGCAAGCGGGTGCGTGCGGCGTCGTACTGCACCTTGACTTGGGCACCGTATTCGCGCACCAGGCGGTCGAGGGCCTCGCGTTCCGTCCCGCCGATGTAGGTCGTGGTGATCACCCGAAACGGGATCCCCGCGGCCGCGATCTGGGTGAGAGCCGAGTCGAGCAGGCGTACGCCCCGCCACATGACGAACGCGCAGAGCAGGTCGACCGAGTCGGCCGAGTCGAGCTCGGCCTTGAGTTCGCTGGCCAGCGTGGGCTCGCCGTGAGCGTTGGTCAGTAGCGCAGCGTCGATGAGCGGGGTCTTGGGTCGCTGCCGAAACCGCGGCGAATGCCCCGGGCCCGCGGGCCGCCGTACGGCGAGGAGTTGCCGGGTTGGATCGCTGATCGGATCCACCGGCGCACCGATCGCGGCCAGGAGTTCGTTGGCCCTGGCCAGCCTCCGCTCTGGGTCGCGTTCGGCAGCCAGGCGACGCTCGATCGCACGGGTCAGGTGGTGGGTGAGCACATGCGTCTGGTCTGCCGGATCGACCTTGGCCACTTCTGCTTCCAAGTCGACCAGATCGTCCACCGCGGCTGACAACGCCCGCGTGACGAGGTCTTCATAGGCTCCCTCGCGCATGCGGGGTAGCTTGCCAGGCCTTTCGCGCCGGGACAGGCAAACGCAGTCGGGAACCCGAGTTTCGCCTCGAAATAGCCACGCTCCGTCGAGCCCGAGGACGCGCTCGACGCAGCGGACGACGCGGTCGAGGCGCTCCTCGATGACGGCTGGCAGCCGAGCAACATCGCCCTCCTCACCACCGGCCACCGCCACCCCGAACAGGCGGCGCAGACCGAACGGCACGGACAGGTCGGCTACTGGCGCAGCTTCTGGGAGGGAGAGGACGTCTTCTACGGCCACGTGCTCGGCAGCAAGGGGCTCGAGCGGTTGTACGTCGGGATGTCCCGGGCCACGGCCGTCCTGGTCGTCGTCGGTGACCCGGACGTCGTACGCCGGATCGGCCGGCCCGGCTGCCGTGCTCGCCGCATCGCGGTTATCCACAGGTCGCGAGGGGGCCCTTGCGGGCACCCGGTGTCGCTGGGTTGGCTGAGGTCATGACTCGGGAACGCAGAAACGACAGACCGCTCGGCTTTCAGCGGCGCCCACGCATCGCCGACCTCATGACGAAAGAGCTGACCGCCTTCAACGAGCGCTCTCAGGCCGCAGAACGGGTTGGCGACGCCGCGGAGGCGCTGGCCTATCACAGCGGCATCCCGATGTTCCGCCGGAGTCGCCACCGGGCCATGCTCGAGCAGCTGGTCGACGTGGCCGACGAGCTGACCCCGTGGATCTGGGCGCGGTGGATCGTGTGCCAGGCCCTGCGTGCCGAGGACACAGGATCGCGCACCGCGACGCTGCAACGGCTGGCGATGCGCGATGCGGTGGAGACGTTCCACGCCGACCTCATGGACGCGGCGTACGACGAGGGCGACGACCCGATCCAGGTGGTGGCCAGGGTGCTGGGGGAGTCCTGGGCCATGCACCAGCTCGCCGCCCACGACTACCACGGGTTGGAGTCGTTCCTGGACGAGTTCGCGGACGGCGCGCTCGCCGAGCGTGCCGAGCTCGCGCGCTCGTGGGTCGGTGCGGCGATGGGCGGCTATCGGGTGGGCCGCGCCACGACCGCGTGCGCGCTGACAGCGTTCGATGTGTCCACCCAGGAACGGCTCGACGTACTCGATCTGGGTGCTGGCGGGGTTGGCGGCCCCGATCGATGGGTGATCGGCCGGCTCGTCCCCAGTGGCACGGCGCCGGCGCTGATGTTCGATACGGCCCCGCTGGTGGTAGACGAGGTGACGGCCCGCGAGGTGGCTCATCGACGGTCACATCCTGGCGGGTGGGTCGAGGCCGTGCGCGACGCCCTCGATGAGGGCCGGATCGAGCCCGGTCAGCTGCTTCGGGAGGACTACGAGCTCGTGACCGACGTCCTGTCGCTCGGTCTGGTCGAGTTCGCCACGCCGGCCGCGGAGCTCCCGCGGGTGATGGCTCAGCTCCGCGACGGCCGGGACGAGGTTGGCCGGGCGGCCTTCCGGGTCCTCCGCTCGGCGGCAGAGGGGTCGCTCGACGAGGAGGCCGCGCCCTACGTCGCCGCCGCTGTCCTCAACGTGCACGCGCACGGCGAGGCGCAACGCACGATCCTGGCCGCCCGCCAGCAGGAGCGTTGGAGCCATTGGGCCGCGCTCGTGACCGACCCGGCACGCAGCCGGCTCCTCGGCTTCGCGCGGGCGACCGCCGATGCTGCCTGAGAGCAGGGTCGTCTGGTGCCGACGTGATCTGGCAACGCGACCTGAGTGCGCTAGAATTCTGTACATGGATACCAAGCCGCTCGCCGAGGTCCGGCAGGACCTGTCCAAGATCGTCGAGGCCGCGGTGACCTCGCACGAGCGGTTTGACATCACGCGCAACGGCAAGCGCGCCGCTGTCCTCCTCGGCGCCGACGACTACGACTCGCTGATGGAGACGCTCGACATCCTGGCCGAAGCCGATCTCGTGCGCTCGCTGCAGGCCGGCCTGCGCGAGGCCGAGGGGGGCGAGGTGTCCAGGCACGACGAGGTCGTCGCGGACCTGGAACGTCGGGCGCGTGCGTGACCCATCGGGTCGCTTACACCCGGACGGCGCGCCGCGTCATCTCCGAGCACCTGCCCCTGGCGGTAGCCGCTGCCTGCCTCGAGTTCATCGCAACGGCCCTGGCGGAAAATCCGCATCGCGCAGGAAAGTCGCTCCGGGCTCCCCTCGAAGGGCTGCACTCGGCGAGGCGTGGAGAGTTCCGCGTCATCTACCGAATCGACGACGAAGAGGTCCTCGTGCTGGTGGTGACGATCCAGCACCGCCGCGACGTCTACCGCACCTGACGACCGTTCGCGCCTCGCGAGTGCCCGCGCCGTCCGGCGCCGGTGGGATCACGCCGTGCGAGCCGGGGGCATCGCGGTCAGCAGGCGGACCAGCGTCGGCCGGCAGCGGTGGCACCGAGCAGGTCGGTGACGTCCGCGTCGTACTCCGGCACCCGAGCGCCTTCAGCGTGCTCGCCGCATCGCGGTTATCCACAGGTCGACCGGGAGGCGATGGCGAGCGCCCGCGCGATCGGGTTCAGTGGGGACATGCCCAAGTCTCGGAAACGTCGACGTCCTCACGCCACCCGCCGCAGCCCGCATGACCCTGCCAGCAGCCGACGTGCCCAGCTCGAGGATCTCGAGACGGTGCGCCCGTGGCTCGAGACCATGTTCGCCGTCGACGACGCCGAACGGCGGGGCGACGCCGACGAGGCGCTCCGTCTGATCAGTGGCCGCCTGCTCGGCCCGGATGGGAGAGCCTTCTGGAGGCCGTGGCGCGTCAGCCGTCTCGCACAGGTGACCTTGCTCGGGCCGGCTCTGCCCGCGTGGGCCGTGTCGCGCTGGATCGTGGCCCAGGCGCACGAGACGTTCGGGGGAGCGGGCGATCGGCGACGCCGCCGCAGCCTGGAGCTCGCGCTGGAGGTGCGCGGGAGCACCGATGGTCTGTCGGTGCACGGTGAGGACGACGCGATGTGCAAGATGATCGATCACGACTGGGTCTACCGCCAGCTCTTCCTCTACGAGCTGGGCGGACTCAGCGCATTCATCAGATCCGCTGCCACACCCGACCTCCTGGCCGGAGCCGACCGGATCCGCGAGTGGGCGAAGGCGCCGATGGTCGCGCTCCGGCTCGAGGAGAGGACCGCTGAGTCGGTCACCTGGGAGCGGGTCGATGACCGCGAACCCTTGGTCCTGCCCAACATCGGGAGCGCTGCCCTCGTCGTGCCCGGCGAGCACGTGCTGGGCCGGCTGGTGCCCGTCGAAGCAGGCGCGATGCTCGAGAGCGCGCCGCTCGTGGTGCCCGCGGAGATCGCCGACCGGGTGGCCGAGGACCCGACGTCGTGGATCGATGCCATCGCGGCTGCCCGCGACCGTGTCCCCACCGGAGGCTTCGAGTCGGGCCTGCTGCACGACGTACGAGACACGATCTGGCAGCTCGCGCTGACGAACCCGGCCGATGCGCCACCCGACGAGAGCGAGATCGGGGTCTACCTCGCCCGAGCCACGGTTGAGTTGGCGCGTCAATGTCTCGCCGAGCCGTTCGTGTGGGCCCCCGACGACATCGATCCGTGGGCCTGCGTGCGGGCAGCGCTGCTGAGCCTCAGCGTGGTAACGCGGCTGCCGCAGGTGGCCGGGCCGGGCGACGCGATCCTGTTCGAGCGACTGGCGCATCGACTCGCGCAACCGGCGGACATCGTGTGCCGCGACGTCGCCCGCCAGCTGCGGATGGCGGCGTGAGAGACAGTGGTGTTGCAGACCACCTGCAACCGCAGCACAATGCAAGCATGGTCTCGATCACGATCCGCGACGTACCCCAGGAGACCCGCAACGAGCTCGCCGCGCGGGCCGCGCGGGGCGGGCGGTCCCTGCAGGAGTACCTCCGCTCGCAGCTGGTCGAGCTTGCCGCACGGCCCGATCACGCAGCCGTCGTGGCCCGCATCCGGGCTCGGGCCGAGCGCGATGGCGTCCACGTCGACGTTGAGGACATCCTCGCCGCGAAGGACGCCGACCAGAGATGACCCTGGTCGTCGACGCCTCGATGATCGTGGCGGCTCTCGTCGACGATGCCGGTCCCGGGGAGTGGGCCCGCGCGGAGCTCGAGTCTCCCGATCTGGTCTCGCCCCACCTGATGCCGGCCGAGGTGACCAACGTGCTCCGCCGGCTCGTTGCTCTCGGGAGGCTGCCGAGCCAGGTGGCGGCGACGGCTGGGTCCGAGCTGGCCCTGCTCACCGTCGAGCTGGTCCCCTTCGCGCCGTGCGCCGATCGCGCCTGGGCGTTGCGCGACAACCTGACGACCTACGACGCCTGGTACGTCGCCCTCGCCGAGCTGCACGGGGCGCCGCTCGCCACTCTCGACCACCGGCTGGTCCGAGCCGATGGTCCGCGCTGCGAGTTCCGCACGTACCGGGACGATCGGAGCCCAGTGGTGTAGTAGTAGTATTACTACATGCTGATGGTCGATGGTGTAGAGATGGTCGACGTCAAGGAGGCCGCCCAGCTGACCCGCCGCACCCCGGAGACGATCCGGCGGTGGGTCTGGAGCGGCCGACTCGACCACCTCAAGCGGGGCAACCGACTGCTGGTCTCGCGAGCCGAGGTCACCGCGTTGACCCAGCCCGCCGCTCGGACCGACGACGTACGGCGCCCCTCCCTCGCCACCTGGGCCTCGACCGCCAAGGCCAGACGGAGCGGCACGCGAGGGACCAGCGCCGCCGACCTGGTGTGGGACGACCGTGCCGGTCGTTGACGCCAGCGTCGTGGTCGACTGGGTGGCGCCCGATGCCGACACCGACGGGCCCGCCATGCGCGCCCTGGATGAGCTGGTCGGCGGCGAACCGGTCCTCGCGCCCCGGCTGATGCTGGAGGAGGTGGCCAACGCCTTGCTCACCGGGATACGGCGTGCCCGCTGGAGCGGCACGGATGCGGACCAGGCGTTCTCGCGGCTTCGCGAGCTGCCGGTCGAGATGGTGGACATGCCGTCGGACCTCGATCGGGCCTGGGAGCTCTCGCGGCGCTACGACGAACACCCGATCTACGACCTGCTCTACCTGGCGCTGGCACGACGTGTCGACCGGCCGTTGTGGACAGCCGATCGGCGGATGGCCGACCGCGTCCGGTCGAGCGGGATTCGAGTCATCGGCTGAGCCGAGCACACCGAGGAGCTTGACGGCTTCGCGATAGTTCTCCGGTCGCGCGTCAAGGAGCGTGGCGTCGATGACCTCGACCCACCCCTCGAACACGTCGTACGGCGAGGTCCGCGCGCGCCCGCAACAGCTCGAGGCGCAGGTGCGTCCGGACCTGCGGTGGTCCGGACTACGGTCGATCACATGGCGCAGAAGTGGCTCTCGATCACTGTCGAGCTGCTGGGTGGTCGGGGTAAGGCCCTGTGGCCCATGCCGGGGCGGGTCTTCGCGGTCGGACCCTCCCACACCTTCGCCGAGCTCGGCGAGGCGATCGATCTGGCCTTCGCCCGGTGGGATCTGGCCCACCTGCGACGCTTCGACCTGGCGGACGGGATCGTGGTCACGGACGCAGAGACGGCGGCAGATCTGGCCGACCCGGCGTTCGGCGATGCGGTGCCGTCACTGGACGTCGACGCCGCGAAGGTCGCGCGGACGGTGAGGCCCGGCGACGAGCTCCGGTACGTGTTCGACTTCGGGGACGGCTGGACGCACCGGCTGAGCGTGGACACCGAGACCATCGACCCGCAGGAGACGGTCGGGCTGATCCCGCGGCTGCCGACGGCGTACTGGGGTGGCGGCGTGATCCCCGACCAGTACGGCCGGCGCTGGGTGCACGATGACGGCGAGGGCGACCCGCCGCCGGCGTACGACGACCCCATGCTGCGCGGCGACTGGCCCGCACGTGTGGCGCCGGCGGTCGATCTCACCGAGCTGAGGGGAGCCGTGGCCCGGCGCGACGGGGACGCCATCGTCGCGGCCGTGCAGGGCCAGGATCTGGACGACCTCCTGCAGTTGGCAGGTGCCGGGGCCGAGGTGCTGCTCGCCATCGACCATCCGGGCGCCCGAGCGCTGGCCGAGTCGGTCGTGGCGGGACTGTCCCTGCGCGACGGGGTCGGCGACGACGTGCTGCGCGAGGACCTGCTGGCGCAGTCGAACGGTACGCCGATCGCGGCCCGGTCCGTGGTGGTCGACCTCGGTGAGCTGGCCTACGCGCTCAACGACCACGGCAACGAGTGGAGGAGCTATCTGGACCTGAGGACCGGTGACGTCGTGCCCGGGTTCTTGACCGACGAGGGGGAAGTGGGTGATGACTTCGTCGACATCGACGACGACCCCGACCGTTATCTCGCGATCGAGCCGGGTTCGTCCAGGGAAGGATGGCAGGACATGTCCGCCTTCGTCGCCCGCCTACCAGCCGGCGAGCTGCGCGAGCGGTTGGACCGCGCGATCGAAGGACGCGGGGCGTTCCGGCGGTTCAAGGACGAGGCAGCGCGCGCGGGTCTGCTCGACCGGTGGTTCGCCTTCTCCGACGACCACGAGCGCGGGCGGGCCCGGGAGTTCCTGGCCGACCACGGCATCCGGGTCGCCCTCGCGTAGTTGGGAAGGCCGCTGGACGGGCAGCGTCGCGGCGGCACGGGCGGTTCTGTGGACGGAAAGCGGGCCGCTCTCGCGTCGAGAAATCAATTGCTGTGGACTATCTCGACATCTGAGAAATGGGCTGTGGATAACGGTAGGAATGTCGGCGGTCGATGCTGGAGTAGGGATATGCCGATGACCCCGCCGATGGGCCAGCACCCGCTGTTGCGGGCGCTGTCATCGGTGGGCGCCGCCCCGGGCGACGTGGCCTCGCTCGACCCGGCCTTCCTGCCGGCCAGGGACAAGTGACACGCGTGAGTTGTTCGCCATCGGCGTGCACAACAGTTCGGTGACCGAGCGCGTCCTGATGCCCGGCGACAACGAGTCAGGACGGCGCCCATCGTTGCCCTACGAGGCCCTGCTGGATCGCTGGGCCGGAGAGCCTGGGACCACGAGGAGCGGTGGACGTGGTCTGCGCACGGTATGATCCGGGTATGACCATTAAGGTCGCCGTGAGTCTTCCGGACGAGCTGGTGGCCGAGGCGCGGTAGGCGGTCCGGAGCGGACGCTCGAAGTCGGTCTCGGCGTACGTGGCGGACGCGATGCGGCGGACCAGGCGCCGCAAGACGTTGGGCGAAGCGTTGGACGAGATGGACGCGGAGCTGGGGCCGCCGAGCGTGGAGGCGTTCGCCTGGGCGGATGAGCAACTGGGCCGCCTTCGGGAATGACAGCCCTCACTCTCGACAGTGGAGCGTTGATCGCCTTTGAGCGCGGTGACATGCGCATGCGGGCCCTGCTCCACCGTGCATTCGATCAGGCGGCCGAGGTGCACGTGGTCGCCGGGGTCGTTGCCCAGGTCTGGCGCGGTGGACCACGTCAGGCTCGAATCGCGTCGCTGCTCGACGCCGACGGCCTCACTGAGGTCGGCCCCGGTCAGACGTCCCGGAGCAGGTCCTCGAACGGCGTGGGGTTGGCGAACGGGTCGTCGGGCAGCGCCGTGCCGCGGCGCAGGATCTTGTCGGCGAGCTCGCCCGCGGCGCGGTCGAACCGGTCGGACAACGAGCCCGTCGTGCCCAGGGATCCGGAGCCGAAGTCGGAGCTGGCGGCGAAGACACCGGTCGGTACGACGTCGGCACGGAGGTAGGCGAACAGCGGACGCATCGCGAAGTCGAGCACCAAGGAGTGGCGCGCGGTCCCGGCGGTGGCGGCGATGAGGACCGGCTTGCCCTCGAGCATGCCGTCGTCGAGCACGTCGAAGAACGTCTTGAAGAGCCCGGAGTATGACGCGCTGAAGACCGGGGTCACCGCGATGACCGCGTCGGCCTCGGCCACCCGGCGTACGGCGTCGGCCAGGGCTCCGGTCGGGAAGCCGGTGAGGAGGTTGTCGGTCAGCAGGTGCGCCAGGTCGCGCAGCTCGATGACCTGGACCTCCGCGTCCTGGCCCAGGCGGGCGAGGGCGCGCCGGGTCGCCGCGCCGAGGGAGTCGGCCAGGATGCGGGTGCTCGACGGGACCGAGAGGCCGGCCGAGACGACGACGATCGACGTCATCCGCGGGCCTCCTCGGTTTCGAGACGGGCCCCCAGGGGGCCCTCCTCAACCTGCGATGCGCGGGCCTGGTCCTTCTTCGAGGCGTCGGACTTGCCGTCGGAGAGCGGCTGGCCCACCTTGCAGTTGTCGCGGTAGACCGCGGTCGCCTTGAGGCCGAGCTTCCACGACT
>JBPCQY010000083.1:0-11850 GCA_050997635.1 Nocardioides sp. | reverse complement strand
CATGCAGCAGGTCCAGGGAGTCGTCGCTCGCGCGAAGGGCGAGCCGGTCAGCCTCGAGACGATCAACGTCCCCGACCCGGGGTCGGGGGAGGCGCTGGTGCAGGTGCAGGCCTGCGGGGTGTGCCACACCGACCTGCACTACCGCGAGGGCGGCATCAACGACGAGTTCCCGTTCCTGCTCGGGCACGAGGCCGCCGGTGTGGTCGAGGCGGTGGGCGACGACGTCACGTCGGTGGCTGCTGGCGACTTCGTGATCCTCAACTGGCGCGCGGTCTGCGGCGACTGCCGCGCCTGCAACCGCGGCGAACCGTGGTACTGCTTCGCCACCCATAACGCGACGCAGAAGATGACGTTGGCTGAAGGTGAGGGGGCTGGCACGCCTTTGGCTCCGGCCCTGGGCATCGGGGCCTTCGCCGAGAAGACCCTGGTCGCGGCCGGCCAGTGCACCAAGGTCGACGCGTCTGCGCGCCCGGCCGCCGTCGGCCTGCTCGGCTGCGGTGTGATGGCCGGCCTCGGCGCCGCAATCAACACCGGCGGCGTCGGGCGGGGCATGAGTGTCGCGGTGATCGGCTGCGGTGGTGTTGGCGCGGCGGCGATCGCGGGTTCGGCCCTGGCCGGGGCGTCGAAGATCATCGCCGTCGACCTCGACGACCGGAAGCTCGAGGGGGCCCGCAGGCTCGGCGCGACCGACGTGGTCAACAGCTCGTCCACGGACCCCGTGGCCGCGATCCAGGCGCTGACCGACGGCTTCGGTGCCGATGTGGTGATCGATGCGGTCGGCCGCCCGGAGACGTGGAAGCAGGCGTTCTATGCCCGTGACCTGGCCGGCACGCTGGTGCTGGTCGGCGTACCCACGCCGGACCTGAAGATCCCCGACATCCCCCTCATCGACGTGTTCGGTCGCGGTGGTGCGTTGAAGTCCAGCTGGTACGGCGACTGCCTGCCCAGCCGCGACTTCCCGCTGCTGGTCGCCCTCTACCAGCAGGGCCGGCTCGACCTCGATGCGTTCGTCTCCGAGGAGATCGGCCTCGGCGACGTGGAGGCCGCCTTCGACAAGTTGCACGCCGGCCCAGAAGACGGGCAGAGCGTGCTGCGCAGCGTGGTGATCCTCTGAGGGGCGGCGGCCCCACCCCCGTCGGGTTCCCCGCTTAGGCGGGGAAGTGGGCGCTTCGTGTAGGAGGCAACCCCCACAAAGCGCACAACTCGCCCGCGAAGCAGTACGGCGCGCTCCCGGGTCTGGTGGACGGGCGGCTGACAGAATGCGACCCATGGCACTTCGAGTCGATCACGCCGTCACCAGCGGCACCTTCACGCTCGACGGAGAGACCCACCAGGTCGACAACAACATCTGGGTCGTCGGCGACGACGACGAGTGCGTGGTGATCGACGCCCCGCACGACGTCGACGACATCCTCGCGGTGGTGGGCGGGCGCACCGTCAAGGCGATCCTGTGCACCCACGCCCACGACGACCACGTACGGGTCGCGCCGGCGTTGCGCGAGGCGGTGGTCGCGCCGATCCTGCTGCACCCGGCCGAGCGCCCACTGTGGGAGCTCACCCACACCAACCACCTCTGGGACGCCGACCTCGACGACGGTATGAGCATCAAGGTCGGCGGCGCGTCGCTCAAGATCCTGCACACCCCGGGCCATTCCCCGGGCTCGGTCTGCGTCTACCTCCACGATCTCGACTGCGTCTTCACCGGCGACACGCTCTTCCAGGGCGGTCCGGGTGCGACCGGCCGCTCCTTCAGCGACGCCGACCAGATCGTCGCGTCGATCCGCTCGTCGCTGCTCCGGCTGCCGGACGAGACCGTCGTACGCACCGGTCACGGTGACGACACCACGATCGGAGCCGAGCGAGACGCCCTCGGCAGTTGAGCCTGGACTACCGCTCGCCCGGCACCGAACGTGGCTCGCCCGCCGCCGAGCTGCGGCGCCTGTTCTGTACGAGGTCCCAGACCCCGGTGCCGACGGCCAGGGTGACGAAGCAGATCGCCGCGATCACGGCGTGCCCCAGGGCTCCGGAGTACGACGCGACGCCGGGGCCGGTGAGCGAGGAGAAGAACACCGCGCCGATGACGGCCTGCCCGATGGCCAGCCCGATCCGCTGGCTGGTCTGGAGCACGCCGCCGGCCGTGCTGCCCATCGTCGGGTCGACGTCCATCAGCGCCAAGGTCTGGTTGGGCGTGATGACCGCGCCCTGGCCGAGGCCCATCACGAACAGGGGTACGGCGAACGCGAGCGCCGCGTAGGGCGCCGTCACGTGCGACGCGACGACGGCGAGCACCACGGCGCCGATCCCGAACGTCGTGGCCCCCGCCACCACCAGCGGTCGGCCGACGCGGGTGACGACTCGGCCCACGAGCGGAGCCGCCAGGCCGGCGCCGACGGCGTACGCCGTGATGCCGAGGGCCGACTGGAGGGCGGAGTAGCCGAGGCCGTCCTGGTAGAAGATCGCCAGCACCAACGGCAGGCCGGCCATGGCGGGGAAGAACGTGAGCGCCAGGGTGCTGCCGGCGACGAACGAGGGCTGGCGGAAGAGCCGGAGGTCGACGAGCGGGTCGCGGGCGAGGCGGGTCAGGCGGCGCTCGCGGCGCAGGAACAGCGTCAGCAGGACGGCGGCCGGGACGACCAGCAGCACCAGTCGCAGGTCGCGGTAGGCGTCGTACTGGACGGCGCCGAAGAGCACGCAGAACGTCGCGAGCCCGAGCACGCCGGCGCCGAGGATGTCGAGGCGGTGCTCGGTGCGGTCGGGCGCTCGGGGCAGGAAGCGACGCGACAGCGCAATCACGACGACCGCGATGGGGACGTTGACGAAGAAGACCAGCCGCCAGCCGAGGGTGGGTCCGCCGAGGGCGATCAGGACACCGCCGACGACGGGGCCGATCGCGGTGCCGAGCCCGACCGTCGTACCGAGCACGCCGAAGGCGCGGCCGCGGTCGGCGCCGCGGAACATCTGCTGCACCAGTCCGGAGGTCTGCGGGTTGATCAGCCCGCCGAAGATGCCCTGCAGTACGCGCGCGGCGATCAGCACCGGCGCCGTGGGGGCGAATCCCGACAGCGCGCTGGTCACGGCGAAGCCGCCGACGCCGATCTGGAACATCAGCCGCCGCCCGTGGTCATCTCCGAGCTTGCCGGCGAGGACGGGCACCAGGCCGAAGGCCAGCGTGTAGCCGGAGACGATCCACTGGAGCTGCGAAGCTGTGGCGCCCGTGTCGCGCCTGATCGAGGGCAGAGCGACGTTGGTGACGCTGACGTCGAGCAGCGTCATGAACATCGCGCTGCAGCACACCGCCAGCGCGATCCAGCGGGCGCGCCCGGCAGGTTCGCTCACGTCATCCCCGTCACAAGGGGTCCACCAGGATCGCGGTACCGACCCCGGCGATCCGGGTCAGCACGAGCGTGGCCTCGGCGTCACCGGCCAGCCGCAGCCGGCTGCGCAGCTCGTCGGGCACGACCTGAACGCCGCGCTTCTTGATGGTGAGCCGGCCGATGCCGCGCTGCTTGAGCGCGAGCCGCAGCTGCTTCTCGCGGTAGGGCAGCTGCTCGCGGACCCGATAGGCGCGCGAGAACGACGAGCGGAACGCGAGATCGCTGGTGACGTAGGCGATCTGCTCGTCGAGCAGGCCGCCCTGGACACCGGCCGCCACCGCGGTGACCAGCCCGGCGCGGATCACGGCGCCGTCGGGCTCGTAGAGGAACGCGCCGAGCCGGCGTACGGGCCGCTCCTGGCCGTCGTACGGGTCGTCCTCCTCGGTGAGGGTGGCCAGCCCGTCGCGTGCGAGGACCGTCGCGCGGCGGCGGGCGGTGGCGAGGTACGGCGACCAGAGCGCCGCCTCCTTCACCTCGCGCTCGTCGCTGACCCACTCGGCCTCGACGCCCTCGGGCACCAGGTCGTGGGGGAGGCCGGGTGCGAGCTTGGCGACCGCCCGGCCGCCGAGCAGCCCGGCGACGAACTCCCACGGCGGGGTCCAGCCGTCGACCTTGAACTCCCGGCCGCGGCCGGAGCGCCGGGCGGGGTCGACGAAGACGGCGCCGAAGCCGGACACGTCGACGGTCGTCGCGTCGGCCACCTGGACGGCGCCCGCCAGACCGAGCGCCGCGAGATTGGCCTCGGCGACAGCGGCGCGGACGGGGTCGACGTCCACCCCCGCGGCCGTCAGGCCGGCGCGGGAGATCGCGACCAGGTCGCCGCCGATCGAGCAGCCGAGGTCCAGCACGGAACCCGGCTCGGCCGCAGCCAGGCGCGCGGCGCGGTGAGCGGCAACGCGGGCCCGGGTCGCCTGCTCGAGCCCGTCGGGCGTGAAGTACATCCGCAGGGCGTCGTCGCCGAACTTCGCCAGCCCGCGGCGCCGCAGGTCGACCTGGGTCAGCGCGGTGGCAGCCCGGTTGGCGTCCGGCTCGATCGAGCGGACGGCGGACGCCACGCGGACCGGGTCGCCCGCGGCGTCGACGTACGCGTCGGTGGCCCGGACGAGCAGTCGCTGGCCGGCGTCGGTGAGCAGCCAGCGGAAGGTGTCCAGGTCCACGTCGACATCCTCGCAGGGCCGTCGATGCCGAGCTCAGTGGCCGCGGAAGGCCTCCTCGAGCCACCACGACGGCTCGGCGTCGACCACCTTGGCGTCGACCAGGAACGGTCCGGTCGGGCCGGCGTCGAGCCACTCGCCGACCGCGGTGAGGTCCCCGACGCCTCGGACGGTGGCGGCCTCGAAGCCGAAACCGCGGGCGATCGAGGCGATGTCGGTGTCGGGGAAGACCACGGTGTCGAGCGGGGCGCCGTCGGGCGCGAAGTGGTGCACCTCGGCGCCGTACGCGTGGTCGTCGTAGACCACGACGAGCATCGGGAGCCCGAGCCGGACCACGGTCTCCAGCTCCGACGCCGACATCAGGGCGCCGCCGTCGCCGAGAGCCGCCACGGGGAGCCGGTCGGGCCGCGCGAGGGCGGCCCCGATCGCGGTGGCCAGGCCCAGTCCGATCGACTGGTAGGCCTGGGTGAAGCAGAAGCCCTGCTCGTCGGGGGTCTCGAGGAACATCGCCGGGTAGCCCATGAAGTTGCCCGAGTCGACGGCCACGATGCGCTCCCGGGGGAGCAGGTCGTCCAGCAGGGTGGTCAGCGTCCGCGGGTCGATCAGGCCGTCGCCGGTGAGGTCGTCGTACGGCACGTCGCGCCAGCGTGTCCCGGCGGCGAGGTCCCGTCGCACCTGGCCGGTGCGATAACCCTGCCGCACCTCGGGCAGCTGATCGGTGAGGGCGCGCGCCGTGTGTCCGACGTCTCCGAGGACGCCGAAGGTGAGTGCCCGCTGGGCTCCCAGCGCATCGGGGGTGTCGTCGACCTGGACGACGGTGGCGCCCGGCGCGATCAGGCGACCGTCGCGCGTCGTCCACATGTTCAGCGCACAGCCCCAGCCGACGATCAGGTCGGCGCCGCCGATGAGCTCGGCGGCCGTCGGCGACGCAAAGCCGCCGGACACGCCGAGCGACCAGTCGTCGTCGTGGAACAGGTCCTTCGCCACCGCGGACTCCGCCAGCAGGGCACCGGCGCGCTCGGCGACCTCGCGCAGCTCGCCCCCGAAGGCGCGTGCGCCGCGCCCGGCCACGAACACCGGCCGCTGCGCCGCGCGCACGGCCTCGGCGAGCCGCTCGACCTCCGCGGCCTCGGGTGCGGCGCCGTCGGTGGCCCGCACCGGGTCGACCGGGTTGGCGTCGGGACACTCCTCGGCCTGCACCGAGAGCGGCAGGTTGAGCAGGACCGTACGCCGCGTGGTCACCGCCAGCGTGACGGCCTCGACCGCGCGGGTCGTCGCGTCCGCGGCGCTGTCGACGCGCAGCGACAGGGCGCCGACGGCATGTGCCAAGGCCGGTTGGTCGACGTAGAAGTTGGATCTGGGATCGGTCGCCTCGGCCGCGACCACGACCAGCGGGGTGCGGCTCTTGGCGGCCTCGGCGAGGCCGGTCATCGTGTTGGTGAGCCCACAGCCCTGGTGCACGGTGACCGCGGCGACGCGGCCCGAGACGCGTGCGTAGGCGTCGGCCATCGTCGTGGCGCCACCCTCGTGACGAGCTGCTACGAAGCGGGCGCCCTCGGCGACCATCGCGTTGGTGACGTGGAAGTTGCCCGAGCCGACGACGCCGAAGACGTGGTCGATACCGGCCCGGACCAGCGCCTGCCCGACCGCGGCTGCGACGTTCACGGCGTACTCCGGATCAACGCTCGACCAGGGCGATGGCCCGCGCGGGCGCCCCGGAGCCGGTGACGATCGGCAGCGGCCCGACGACGAGGACCGCCCCGGTGGCGGGCAGCCGGGCGACGTTTTGCAGCTGGGTGAGGCCGTACTTGCCGCTGCCCATCAGGTTGGAGTGGCAGGGGAAGGGGGGATCGAAGGAGTGGGCCGCTCCGGCGTCGGTGCCGACGGTCTCCACGCCGACGCCGACGACCGGAGCCTGGTTCGCGACCCACTGGGCGCACTCGATCGACATGCCGGGGGTGTGCGGTCCGGTCTCGTTCGCGTTGATGAAGCGTTCCTGGCTCTCGGACCGCTCGTCCCACCCGGTGCGGAAGATCATCCAGCCGCCGTCCGGCAGCGGGCCGTGCTCGTCCTGCCAGGCCATGACGTGGTCGACCTCAAGCAGGAAGTCGGGGTCTTGGGCGCACTCCTTGCTGAAGTCGAGCACCACGACCGGCTTGATCAGACTGCTCATCGGGATGTCTGCGACGTCACTGCCGTCCTTGCCGGTCACCCAGTGGTTGGGCGCATCCAGGTGGGTCCCGGTGTGCTCGCCGGAGCGGAAGTTGTTCCAGTACCACGCCGGCCCGCGGTCGTCGTACCGGCTGATCTCCTCGAGCTCGAAGCGGGCGGTTTGCCCAAACTCCGGCGGCAGAGCGATCACGGGGGTGTCGTGGGTCAGCCGGGCGGTGAGGTCCACGACCTCGATGGTGCCCTCGGCCAGGGCGGTGGTCAGTGATGTCAGGACGGACATGGTCTTCTCCTCATTCCACGGGGGTGTTCTGGGCAGGGCTGCCGGCGGGGCAGAAGACCCCCAGCTCTATCAGGAAACGGTCCTGCGTGTTCTGCACCAGGTGGACGCAGCCGGCGGGGAGGTAGTAGCAGTGACCCGGGCCGACGCCGACCTCACGTCCCTCGATCTCCACGGTGCCTTCTCCTCGGACGATGAACAGCATCTCGTCGTAGGGGTGGTAGTGGCGCGGTGTGCGGATGGCGGGGACGTACCCCACGAACTGGGTCATCCCCGAGCAGCCTCGGTCCGGGTCGAAGAGCACCCGGAACTCCCGGCCGCTGACCGCCGCCTCCTTCTCCTGTCCGGTCAGGTCGACCACGGGCACCGGCGGGCGGCACGCCACCCGGGAGTCGGTGCGTCCGGTGACGACCACGACCTCGAGTGCGGAGGTCTCGGCGGCGGTCAGGGTGTAGTCGTCGCCACCGTTGGCCAACGCGCTCGTGTCCGTGCCCACCAGATGTCGACCGGTGGAGGTCTGGAGCTCACCGGTGCCCGAGATGACGTAGAGCAGCTCGTCGACACCGCCGGCAACGCGACTGGTGACCGTTCGCCCTGCGTCGACCGCGAGGACGCTCAGCTCCAGACCGGAGCCGCCGGGGTCGGCATGGACCCGGTGGGTGGCGACACCGTCCGCCGTCTCGGCCGGCACGTCCCGGAAGTGCGTGGGATGCCCGGGCACTCTCATGACGGCCTCATGACCTGGCGACCGACAGGTTGATGTCGGCGTCGAACAGCCGGGCCACCGGGCAGTGCTCCTCGGCCGTCCGGGCGATCTCCTCGACCCGCTCGTGAGGCAGGTCGCAGCCTTCGACGGACGTCTCGAGGTCGACGGTGGGGATCGAGAACCCGGTGTCGGACTGCACGAGGTGGACGGTCGCGCTGGTGTGGACGACGGTGAAGTCGGCGCCAGCCGACCCGAGCTCGTTGGCCAACGACATCGAGTAGCAGCCGGCCAGAGCAGATCCCAGCAGCTCCTCCGGGTTGGTCGCGGCCTGGTCGCCGACCCGGGTCTTGAGGCTGAACGGGAGACTGGTGTCGGATTGCCCGATGCCGATCGTGCCGCTGCCGGTCTCGACGGTGCCTTCCCACTGGGCCCGAGATGTACGGCGGATGGTCGTCATGGCAGCACTCCTTCGTTGGTGGTGCACTGGTTCAGCTCGGTGGTCAGGACGTTGTGCTCCGCATGGAGGTGACGTCCGCCGTCGGTCCGTCGGATCACGAGATAGGAGACGATCACGACCGCGAAGAAGGGCAGCCCGAACTTCCAGGCAGGATCCAGTCCATCGATCCGCGTGGTCGAGAAGAGCACGGCCGCGAGGAAGACGATGACGAGAGCGGGCGTCACCGGGGCACCCCACATGCGGAAGGACGATGGGGGCAGTCCCAGCTTGGCGCGCTTGGCCCGGAGCGCCATGTGCGTGAGCAGGATCAGGATCCAGACCACCAGCGCACCGAACACCGAGATCCCGAAGAGCACCAGGTATGCCTGGGAGTTCTGGTTCCACGACAAGATGATCGCGACCAGCATCCCGCTGCCGGACAGCAGCAGCGCCGCCCTCGGCACGCCCGCGGAGGAGAGCCGTCCGGTCCAGGCCGGGGCAAGTCGGTGGGCTGCGAGCGAGTGCAGCATCCGGGTGGTGAGGTAGAGGTTGGTGTTGGCGCTGGAGAGGGCGGCGGTCAGCACCACGAAGTTCATCACCGTCGCGGCGGCTGGGATGCCGGCGGAGTCGAAGACCTTCACGAACGGGCTGGCCGTCAGGTCTCCTCCTCCCGCCGTGACCGTCCACGGCACGATGGTGACGACGACCAGAATGGACAGGATGTAGAAGAGCGCGAGCCGCAGGATCATCGCCCGAGCCGCACGGGGAATGTCCCTGGCAGGGTTCTCGGACTCCGCTGCGGTCACCGACACCACCTCGGTGCCGATATAGCTGAACAGCACGAACACCATTGCCGTCGCCAGGCCGGACATGCCGTTGGGCAGGAATCCGCCGTGATTGGTGAGGTTGCCGACGCCGGTGGCGTCGCGGTCGGGAAGGCCGAACACGATCAGCACGATCCCGAGCAGGATGAACAGCGAGATCGCGGTCACCTTGATCATCGCGAACCAGTACTCGAACTCGCCGAACATCTTGACCGCCATCGTGTTCACGCCGAGTACCAGCACCGAGAAGGCGAGGACGGGCAGCCACAGCGGGATCTCGGGCCACCAGTACTTCACGTAGATGCCGGCGGCGATCATCTCGCCCCCGATCGCGATCGCCTGGACCGCCCAGTACGTCCAGCGCAGGACGAAGCCGGCTCCGCCGCCGAGGTAGGCATGGGCGATGGCGCCGAAGGCACCGGCGGTCGGGTGGACCACGACCATCTCAGCCAACGCGTAGGCGATGACCAAGGACACGAGGCCGCACAGCGTGTAGGCGACGATGACGGCCGGCCCGGCCTGGGAGACGGCGAAGGTCGACCCCAAGAAGAGGCCGGTGCCGATGGCGCCACCGATCCCGATCATGGTGAGCTGTCGGGACTTCAGCTCCCGGCGGAGGGTGCCTTCTGGTGCGGGGACAGTGGTCGACATGCTCTCTCCTCAGCCGTTCTTTGCCCGGTATGCGCGCACGGCGCCGGTGGCGGCGATGACGTCGGACTCGTCGTTGTAGTAGTGAAAGGACAGCCGTACGACGTCGCCTCGGGGGCTCGCCGCGATGCCGGCCTCCCGCAGGGCGCCGTCCAAACGCTCCGGATGGGAGTCCTGGAGCGCGATCTGTGGTCCGCGCAGCGTCGGGGACTCGGGGGAGCGGACCGTCTCGCCCTGGGCCACCAGCTCCTCACGGAGCAGGCCGCTCAGGTGTCCGACATGAGCCGCCACGTCGGACATATCGACCTGGGCCAGCATCTGCAGGCCGGCGACGGCGGCGTACGCCGAGGGCACCGCCGGCGTGCCGGTCTCGAAGCGGCGGGCATGGGTGGGGTAGTCGAGGCTGCGTGGGTCGAAGGCGAAGGGGTCCACCCGGCCGAACCATCCGGTCAGGCTCGGTGGCAGGTCGTCGACCAGACCCTCGCGGACGTAGAGGAAAGCGATGCCGGGGATCCCGAGCAGGTACTTGAGACTGCCGCTGACCAGGTAGTCGCAGTCGAGGGTGTGGACGTCGACCGGCTCGACCCCGAGGCCCTGGTAGGCGTCCACGAAGACTCTGGCCCCGACCTCGTGGGCGGCCCGGACCACGTCGGTCACCGGTAGCCGGAGGCCGTTGCGATAGGAGATGAGGGGGATCGACACCAGGCCGGTGTCGGGACCGATCTGCTCGACGTAGTCCTCCGCGTCGATGGTCCAGTCATGGTCCGCCACGTGCGTCACCTTGGCGCCGCGCGGCTCCTGGGCCAGCCAGACGTTGGCGACCGACGGGAACTCCATGTCGGTGGTCACCAGCCCCGGTCGTGACGCCCATGCCTGGGTAGAGGCCACCTGGTAGGCACCCTCGGAGGCCGAGGGCACCACGGCGATCTCGTCGACGTCGGCGCCGATCTGGGCGGCGAAGAGCTCCCTGGCCTGCTGGACGCGGTCCATCCAGCTCTCCCAGTCGGCTCCCTTGTCCACCAGAGTCCGCTGGTACTCCGCGAGCGCGTCGACGAGCAGGTCGCTCACGGCACCCTGGCTACAGCTGGCCAGGTGGACGAGATCGTCCAGACCGCGGAATCGCTTCCGGAAGTCATGCGGATCCATCGGGTCTCCTCCTCGGGAGCTCAGTAACTGGGCGGTGTGATCGCGACGGTGAACACGGCCGTGTCCAGCCCGTCGTTGAGGTAGCGGTGGAGCAGTCGTGAGTTGAAGTAGCAGGAGTCGCCGACCTCCAACCGCTGGGTCTCGCCTCCCACCTCCACGGCCAGGACGCCGGAGACGACGACGACACACTCCTCCGAGGCGTGGCTCCACGGTTCCTCCGACGACATCGCGCCGGGTGCCAGGCGTCCCTCGAGCAGCTCGAGCCGTCCGCGTCCCGGCGAGATGCGGGAGTAGGTCATCTCGCCGTGGGGAGCCGCCAGCTTGATCCGCTGGCGCCGGCGGACCACGGCCACGACCGACTCGTCCGGGGGCGAGAAAAGATCGAAGAGGGGCATCTCCAGCGCCTTGGCGACCGACCGGAGGGTCTGCAGACTCGGGTCGGTGATGCCACGCTCGCTCTGGCTGAGCAGGCCGACCGACACGCCCGCGAGCGCGCTCAGAGCACGCAGCGACAGGCCGCGTTCGGCCCGGGCCCGCCGGATGCTCGCGCCGACCGAGAGCATCGGGGACGTGGGTGAGCCGCTCACCTGTGCCCCTGAACTAATTTCATTCTCATTGAACATAGAACCTTAGTGACGACCGTCAGGCATAGTCAATAGGGTCATCAGCGCTGAGGCTCGTTGGCACTCGGTGTTCGCGAGTGCTAGTTTCGCAATTGGCACTCTCAGTCCGAGGGTGCCAGCGCTTGCAACGACGTACGACCCCCGCGACGGCGTAGGTCCGAGCAGGCTCAAACGTCCGGAGGACCCTCCTCCACCCACGTCCGAACCCAGAAAGTAGAGGTTGATCAGCAGTGTCGGTCAACATCAAGCCCCTCGAGGACCGCATCGTCGTCAAGCCCCTCGACGCCGAGCAGACCACCGCTTCCGGCCTGGTCATCCCGGACACCGCCAAGGAGAAGCCCCAGGAGGGCGAGGTCCTGGCGATCGGCCCGGGCCGCATCGACGACAACGGCAACCGCGTCCCGCTCGACGTCGCCGTGGGTGACAAGGTCATCTACAGCAAGTACGGCGGCACCGAGGTCAAGTACGCCGGCGACGACTACCTCATCCT
>JBPCQY010000075.1:0-10916 GCA_050997635.1 Nocardioides sp. | reverse complement strand
CCACGGGGTCGATGTCGAAGGTGCGCGCGAGTCCACCGCTGACACCAGCCACGACCTTGTCGGTCGTGCTGCGGCGGAACACCGGTCGGGTCGGACCCGGTTCGTCGGCAGGAGGCGGTGCGGTCGCGGTCGTGGTGTCACCGCCGGCCGCGGGGGGCGAGTCGGGCTCAGGCGGGCCCTGGGTGGTGTCGTCGGTCATCGGTAGTCACCTCAGTGGTGTCAGTGGTGTCAGTGGTGTCAGGGTCGAGGAACGGGACCACCATCGCACCGTGGCCGGGAGTTCGGCATGGGGGACAACCCCCAATCCCCACCCGGGGTCAGGGGGAGGACCGGGGTCGCACGCCTCGCCCCGGGCGCGCACGTGTGACACGCTGCACGGCGTGAACACACCACCACCCCCACCACCACCGCCTCCGGCCGCGCCGTCGCGGTCGCAGCGGCTGCGTCGTTCATGGCAGGGCTCGGGCCGGGTGCCCCTGCGTCGGGACCCCGACGACCGGATCATCGCTGGCGTCTGCGCGGGCGTCGCACGTCAGGTCGGCGTGGACCCGCTGGTGGTGCGCGTCGCCACGGTCGCGTTCGCGTTCGCCGGCGGCGTGGGCATCGTGCTCTACCTCCTCGGCTGGACCGTGTCTGAGGAGGGCGAGTCCGACGTCGCCGTGCCGATCACCCGCCGGCAGACGGTCGCGGTCGGCCTGATCGCACTCGGCACCCTGCTGCTGCTGCGTGACATCGGCCTCTGGCTCGGCGACACGCTCGTGCTCCCGGTGGTGCTCGGCGCGATCGGGAGCGCGATCATCTGGGCGCGTGCGGACGACGACGACCGCCAGCGCTGGAGCTCGCTGTCCACCCGGTTCCCGGGGCGCACCCGGGACAGCGGTGGGCGCTCGCCGGTGCGGATCCTGGCGGGCGTGGTCCTGATCGCGATCGGGATGACCGCGATCCTGGCCACCAACAACGCGCTGCTCGCACTGCGGTCGGTCGGGCTTGCGATCGCGGCGACCCTGGCGGGTGCTGCGCTGGTGCTCGGGCCGTGGGTCGCCCGCCTGGTCAGCGAGCTCACCGAGGAGCGACGTGAGCGCATCCGCAGCGAGGAGCGCGCCGAGGTCGCCGCACACCTGCACGACTCGGTGCTGCAGACCCTGGCACTGATCCAGAGGAACGCGGCCGACGCGCCGACCGTCTCGCGCCTGGCGCGGTCACAGGAGCGCGACCTGCGGGCCTGGCTCTTCGAGTCGACCCCCGACGGTGAGCGCACCCTGGCCGGCGCGCTGCGCCAGGTGGTCCGCGAGATCGAGGACGCCTGGGGTGTCGACATCGAGCTGGTCACCGTCGGCGAGGCCGCCCTCGACGAGGGCCTCGCGCCGCTCGTCGCCGCCACCCGTGAGGCCGCGACCAACGCCGCCAAGCACGCCGGCACCAGCGTCGTCGACGTGTACGCCGAGGCGTCCAGCAGCCAGGTGGAGGTCTTCGTCCGCGACCGCGGCGCCGGGTTCGACCCCGACCGGATCCCCGCCGACCGCCAGGGCATCCGGGCCAGCATCATCGACCGGATGGCGCGTCACGACGGGTCGGCCGAGATCCGCTCCACCCCCGGCGGCGGCACCGAGGTACGACTGCGGCTGCCGCGCACCCCGTCCCGACAGGAGAGCCCCTCGTGACCGACCCCACCCGCGTGCTGATCGTCGACGACCACGCCATGTTCCGCGCCGGTGTGCGTGCCGAGCTCGGTGTTGCCGTCGACGTCGTGGCCGAGGCCGCCAACATCGACGAGGCCGTGGCCGCGATCGCGCGCGACCACCCGGACGTCGTACTCCTCGACGTGCACCTGCCCGGCGGTGGTGGCGCCGAGGTGATGCGGAGGGTGGGCCCGGCCGGGCAGCCCCGCTTTCTCGCGCTGTCGGTCTCCGACGCTGCCGAGGACGTGATCGCCACGATCCGCGGGGGTGCCCGCGGCTACGTCACCAAGACCATCACCGGCCCCGAGCTCGTCGACGCGATCCGGCGGGTCGCCGACGGCGACGCGGTGTTCTCGCCCCGGCTGGCGGGCTTCGTGCTCGACGCCTTCGCCGGCGCGATCGAGATCTCGGCCGTCGACGAGGACCTCGACCGGCTCACCGAGCGGGAGCGCGAGGTGATGCGGCTGATCGCCCGCGGCTACGCCTACAAGGAGGTCGCGAAGGAGCTGTTCATCTCCATCAAGACGGTCGAGACCCACATGTCGAGCGTGCTGCGCAAACTGCAGCTGTCCTCACGCCACGAGCTGACCCGCTGGGCCAACGACCGCCGGCTCCTGTGAGAGCGCGAAGGTCTCCGCCGGGCGCTACGGCGTGCCGCTCGGTCGGCGCCGAGGCGTCCCGACCTACCGACACACGTTGGCCCCGCTGGAGGCCCAGAATGGATCCGCTCGGCGAACCAACGTGTGTCCGTGTGTCCGCCGCTACTCGCCCACACCACCCACGGGCATGTCATGAGAGCCGATTCGGGTCGCTTGTGACCACACGATCTTCCAGGCGCCGTCGCGCCTCTCGTAGTGGTCGGTGTGCCACGCCGTGAACTCCATCTCGTCGGCGACTCCCACGCTCAGCCGGATGAGTGCGACGTATCGAAGGACGATGAGGTCACGCGTGGCTCTGACGGCGATCCGCGACGTCGGCTCGAAGGCGAGGTACTCGAGTCGCTTGGACGCGACGTCGGCGAGGTACGTCGCCTTCGTGTGGGTGTGACCGCCGGGTGTGATCAGCTGGTAGTCGTCAGCGTGGATGCGCTCCGCGACGTCCATGTCTCTCTCGACGAGAGCCCGCAGGGGGTTCGTTCGAGCTCCAGGACCTCCGCCTCGCCGTCATCCATGACCACACATGTGTAGCGCACACCCGGGCGGGGCGAGAGGGGCGCGTGCCTCCGGCGTCCGACCGCCACCTGAAGCCGTGGCGGGTCGAGTCGTTCAAGGTCAGCAACGACCCTCACTGCGAGGAGAAGCTCGTCGATGTCGTCGGGCTCTACCTCAACCCGCCAGGACGCGCGGGCACGATGACCCACGACTACAAACGCAACGGCACGATCGACTTGTTCGAGGCGATGAACCATCGCCACCGGCGAGGTACTCACCGGCCTGAACAGGGGCCACACCGGGGCTGACGTGCCGAAGTTCTAGCCCGGTCCGCGGGCGGCCAGCGAATCGGCCTAGGGCTGGAGGCCGTGCGCGACCAGCGCGGCGTACGGGTCGACGGGGTCACCGCCGCCCGGGTGCACCTCGAGGTGGAGGTGGGGGCCGGTCACGTTGCCGGTCGATCCGACGGTGCCGATGGTCTCGCCGGCGGTGACCGTCTCGCCGGGGGAGACCAGGAACGAGGTCTGGTGGCAGTACCACAGTTCGGTGCCGTCGGGCAGGGTCTCGACGGTGCGGTTGCCGTAGGCGCCGGAGTAGCCGGTGGAGTCGATGACACCGTTGCCGACGGCCATGATCGAGGTGCCGGTGGGGGCGGCGAAGTCGAGGCCGGTGTGGACGCTGGACCACAGGTAGCTCACGTCGCCGAAACCCGCGGTCAGGTGGTAGACGCCAGTGGCGACCGGGAGCACCCACTGGTTGACCTTGATGCGCGCGGCCTGGGCCTCGGCCTTCTTGGCAAAGTCGGCCAGCGCGGCGTCGCGGGCCTTGGCCTGCTGCTCGGCGGTGGCGCGCAGGTCGGTGGTGCCCTGGTCACGGCTGGCGCTGCGGCTGACGACCTGGCCGCGGCTGGCCAGGATGCTGGTGCGGGCCACGCCACTGCTGCCGCCGAGGGCGCTGGCCTCGGCCAGCCGGTGGATCGGGGCCGAGGCGTCGGTCAGGCCGGGCTGGGCGACCTGGAGGGCGCCGCCGACGGAGATGCCGAGCGCGGCGATGCCCATCAGCACCGGCGTCGACGGGAGGCTGCGAAACAGCGGCCGCCGCGTCGCCGCGACCCGCCTGCCCGGCGCCGGGGCGACCCGCTTGCCGGTCGGGGACACTCGCTTGCCTCGGGTAAGAGCCGAAGCGCGTCGCTCGTCTGCACGAGTGGGCGCTCGGTGGTAACCCATGGGCAAGGCTCTCCTGGGGTCGGTCTGGGTGGGGTGCCGCACGACAGTAATGGAAGGGTTACGGGCGGGGAAATCCCCCGGTCGTCCCCCTGTGGAGAACCGGCGTACGGCGCGGGCCGTTTCGCCTGGCACCCGCCTGGCACCCGCCTGGCAACGCCGGTGGCGGGACCGGCGGGCGGCTCGCGGCCTGCGCGGGATCACGTCGGATAGCCTGCGGCCATGACCTCGACAGGCTCGACCAAGCGGGTGCGCATCGTGGTGGCCAAGCCCGGCCTCGACGGGCACGACCGCGGCGCCAAGATCGTCGCGCGCGCCCTGCGCGACGCCGGTCACGAGGTCATCTACACCGGCCTGCACCAGACCCCGGAGCAGATCGTGGAGACCGCCATCCAGGAGGACGCCGACCTGATCGGCCTCTCGGTGCTCTCGGGCGCGCACATGACGCTGTTCAAGCGCCTGGTCGAGCTGCTCGGCGAGCGCGACGCGTCCGACATCGTGATCTTCGGCGGCGGGATCATCCCCGAGGAGGACATCCCGGTGCTCGAGGGGCTCGGCGTGGCCAAGGTGTGCACCCCCGGTGCCACGACCGTTGAGATTACGGGCTGGGTGGCCCAGGAGTTCGCCGCTCAGTCCTGACGCCGGGTCACGTCGAGGATGATCCGCACCCGCTGGCCCGACTGGCTCACCGAACGCAAGCGCAGCCGTTCGGAGGTGATCCGGCGCGGCAGCAGCGGCCGCCCGGCGCCCAGCGTCACCGGAGTCATCCCCAGCCAGATCTCGTCGAGCAGGCCAGCGTCGTCGAACTGACCGACCAGGTCGCCACCACCGACGACCCAGACGCTGCGATCGCCCGCGGCGGCCGCCATCGCGGCGTACTGATCGCAGACGGAGCCGGACACGTGGCGCACCTCGACACCCGGGATGCCGGGCAGGTCGCGGTGGCTGAAGACGTACGTCGGCCGGTCGCCGTACCACTCCCGCCACTTCTCCGGCTGGGCCAGCACGTCTTCGTGGTCGAGCACCCATTGGTAGGTCGTCGCGCCCATCACCAGCACGCCGACGCCGCCGATGAACTCCTCCCACGAGCCGTCGTCCTCGCCGTGCGGCACCTCGAAGAGCCAGTCGAGCGAGTCGTGCTCGTCGGCGATGAAGCCGTCGAGCGTGCAGGCGGTGAAGTACTGGACCGTCGTCATCGCCCGACCGTACGACGTGCCGCCGACGCCGCGCTTGATCGAGATCGGCGAACCGGTGGTGGAGCGAGGTCGGAGACCGGGTCACGCAGACCCGGCTTGGCCCGGTCCCGGCCGACAGGACTAGGGTGCCGAAGGATCTTTTCGGCGCCGTACCACGCGCCCTCATGAGCATGACTCGCACAGAAGTTGGTGGAACGTGGATCTGATGGAGTACCAGGCCAAGGAGCTCTTCGCCAAGCACGGCGTACCGGTCACGGTGGGCACCGTGATCACCGACGCGGCCGACGCGGCCTCGGCCGCCGAGGCCAACGGCGGTCGCGTCGTGGTCAAGGCGCAGGTCAAGGTCGGTGGCCGCGGCAAGGCCGGCGGTGTCAAGCTCGCCCAGGACCCGCAGGACGCGATCGCCAAGGCCGAGGAGATCCTCGGCATGGACATCAAGGGCCACACCGTGCACCGCGTGCTCATTGCGCCGGCGGCCGACATCGCCGAGGAGTACTACTTCTCCTTTTTGGTCGACCGGTCCAACCGCAACTACCTCTGCATCGCCTCCACCGAGGGTGGCGTCGAGATCGAGGTGACGGCGGTCGAGAACCCCGACGCGGTCGCGAAGGTCTCCATCGATCCGGGCGTCGGCGTGGACGACGCCAAGGCGGCCGAGATCGTCGAGGCCACCGGCTTCGACGCCGACATCGCCGAGCAGGCCAAGGACACCATCAAGAAGCTGTGGGACGTCTTCGTCAACGAGGACTGCTCATTGGTCGAGGTCAACCCGCTCGTGAAGCTGGGCGACGGCTCCCTCGAGGCGCTCGACGGCAAGGTCTCGCTCGACGACAACGCCGACTTCCGCCACGAGGACCACGCAGCGTTCGAGGTCCGCGAGGAGACCGACCCGCTCGAGGCCAAGGCCCAGGACAAGGGCCTGAACTACGTCAAGCTCGACGGCCAGGTCGGCATCATCGGCAACGGCGCGGGCCTGGTCATGTCGACCCTCGACGTCGTCGCGTACGCCGGTGAGAAGCACGGTGGCGTGAGGCCCGCCAACTTCCTCGACATCGGCGGCGGCGCCAACGCGCAGGTGATGGCCGACGGTCTCGACGTGATCCTGAACGACGAGCAGGTCAAGAGCGTGTTCGTCAACGTCTTCGGCGGCATCACCGCCTGTGACGAGGTCGCGAACGGCATCAAGGGTGCGTTGCAGATCCTCGGCGACGAGGCGTCCAAGCCGCTCGTCGTACGCCTCGACGGGAACAACGTCGACGCCGGACGGGCCATCCTGGACGAGCTGAACCACCCGCTGGTCACGCTGGTCGACACCATGGACGGTGCGGCCGACAAGGCCGCCGAGCTGGCCTTCGGCGCCTGAGACGAAAGAGAAGAAGAGATGTCGATCTACCTGAACAAGGACTCGAAGATCATCGTCCAGGGCATGACGGGCGGGATGGGCTCCAAGCACACCACCCTCATGGTCGAGGCTGGCTCCGCCATCGTGGGCGGCGTCAACGCCCGCAAGGCCGGTACGTCGGTCACCCTCGGCGGCCAGGACCTCCCGGTCTTCGGCAGCGTCAAGGAGGCGATGGCCGAGACCGGTGCGACCGTCTCGGTCGTGTTCGTGCCGCCGGCGTTCACCAAGGACGCCTGCATCGAGGCCATCGACGCCGGCATCGACCTGCTGGTGGTCATCACCGAGGGCGTGCCGGTCCAAGACACCGCGCAGGTCGTCGACTACCTCGAGGGACGTTCTACCCGGATGGTCGGCCCCAACTGCCCCGGCATCATCACGCCCGAGGAGTCGCTGGCCGGCATCACCCCGCACACGATCGCGGGCAAGGGCCCGATCGGTCTGGTGTCCAAGTCGGGCACGCTGACCTACCAGATGATGTACGAGCTGCGCGACCTCGGCTTCACCACCGCCATCGGCATCGGCGGCGACCCGATCATCGGTACGACCCACATCGACGCGCTCGAGGCGTTCGAGGCCGATCCCGACACGCAGGCGATCGTGATGATCGGCGAGATCGGCGGCGACGCCGAGGAGCGCGCCGCGGCGTACGTCAAGGATCACGTGACCAAGCCGGTCGTCGGGTACGTCGCCGGCTTCACCGCCCCCGAGGGCAAGACGATGGGCCACGCCGGTGCCATCGTCTCCGGCTCGTCGGGCACCGCGCAGGCCAAGAAGGAGGCCCTCGAGGCCGTCGGCGTCAAGGTCGGCAAGACGCCGTCCGAGACCGCCGAGCTGATGCGCGAGATCCTGTCGATCCTGGCCTGAGCCTGCGAAGGCCAGGATCGGTCGACAGGGTTGAGGAGGGCAGGAGGAACCCGAGCGTGCGAGGGGATCTCCTGACCGTCTCGAAACCTCGCCTCGCACTGACCGACCCCGCCGGTGGGCGGTGGCCGGGGGTCGGGGGTCGGCCCATCATCCTCGGCCAGCGTTGTCCACAGCCACGAGTTCCCTGTGGAATCTGTGCACCTCGCGCGGGTGCTTCTCCACAGCCGGAAACCCACGCGGGACGGTTGTCGGTGCGGCGTGCGAGGCTCGCCTAGGGTGAGGACGTACGACGATCGAGAGGGCGCCGATGAGCCAGCCGGGCTACGAGCGGAGCGAGCAGCAGATCCAACAGGAGCGGGCTGCCGGCGCGGTCTCCGACGTGCTGACCAACCTGGAGTGGACCCTGGAGTCCGCTCGCAAGGGGCGCAAGATCGTCGAGAAGGACGGTGTCGACGTCAACGCCGAGCTGGCCCTGAGCGACCTGATCAAGGAGCTCGAGCGGCTGCGCAAGCGCTTCACCCAGGACACCTTCTACGCCGTCGACACCCGCCTGATCTGAGCGCACATGCCCAGCGGTGAGGAGATCCAGGCTGCCCTGCGCGGGTTCGTCACGACCTGGTCCGGCTACTCGGGGACTGAGAAGTCCGAGGCGCAGACCTTCCTCAACCAGCTCTTCGCCTGCTACGGCAGCGACCGGCGGGCGGTCGGAGCGCAGTTCGAGCACTTCTCGGCGCTCGCCGGGTTCATGGATCTGCTCTGGCCCGAGGTCTGCCTGGTCGAGATGAAGGCTCCCCCGGTCGAGCTGCGGGCCGCGCAGGCCCAGGTGGAGCGCTACTGGCGTGAGTCCGCGGACTTCGATGCGGGGGTGCGGGCAGCTCGCTTCGTGATCGTCTCGAACTTCCGGCAGTTCGAGGTCTGGGACATGGCGCAGTACCCCAACCGGCCCTCAGCGTCGTTTGCTCTGGCCGAGCTCCCCGACCGTTACGAGACGCTGGCCTTCCTGGCCGGCCCGGCCATCGAGCCGAGCTTCACCGAGCACTACCTGGAGATGACCCAGGAGGCCGCCCGCACGGTCGCGGCGACGTTCCACTCCCTGGTCGGGAGGTCCGCCGCGCCCGGCCCCGTCATCCACAGCTTCGTCATGCAGGCGGTCTGGTGCATGTTCGCCGAGGACCTCGGCATGCTCGACGGCTTCCCGTTCCAAACCACCCTCAACGAGGTGCGCTCACATTCCGAGCGGTCGGCGGCCGAGCTCGGCCACCTCTTCACGGTGCTCAACCAGAAGGGCAACCACAACCGGGTCGGCCGACTCGCCGGCACCCGCTACGTCAACGGCGACCTGTTCCGCAGGCCCGCAGACGTCGGCCTGCTGCGCGAGGAGATCGACCTGCTGTTCAAGGCCACGACGCAGGACTGGCGTCGGGTCGACCCGACCATCTTCGGCTCGCTGATGGAGGGCGTGCTCGGGCATGACCGCAGGTGGGAGCGCGGCGCCCACTACACCCACGAGGTCGACATCATGAAGATCGTCGGCCCCACCATCGTGCGGCCGTGGCGCGAGCGCATCGAGGCGTGCACGACACCCACCCAGGCGGCCGACCTGCTCGAGGAGCTGTGCGGCTTCCGGGTGCTCGACCCTGCGTGCGGCTGCGGCAACTTCCTCTACGTCGCCTACCGCGAGCTGCGCGGCCTCGAACACGAGCTGAAGGCCACCATCGACCGGCTCGCCGACGAGACCGGGCTGCTCGTGCCCGAGCGACCCCGGCCGTTCTACCCGCTGCGCAACCTGCACGGCATCGACATCGAACCCTCCTCGGTCCAGCTGGCCCGGGTCACGTTGTGGATGGGTCACCGGCAGATGATCGAGCTGTACGGCGAGGCCGAGCCACCCCTACCGCTCCAGGACCTCTCCGGCATCGTCCAGGCCGACGCCCTGCGCACGCCGTGGCCCGAGACCGACTGCATCATCGGCAACCCGCCCTTCCTTGGCGATCGATTCATTCGAGGGTCACTGGGCGACAACTATGTCGACTGGCTCGGGCGCGAGTTCGGCATTGGGATCAAGGACTTCTGCGTCTACTGGTTCAGGCGGGCAGCCGATCACCTCAAGCCAGGCCAGCGGGCAGGCCTCGTCGGGACGAACTCCATCTCCCAGAACCGCGCACGCTCCGCGTCCCTGGAGTATGTCGTCGCGCAAGGCGGGGTCATCACAGATGCGGTGTCCAGCCAGAAGTGGCCCGGTGATGCCAAGGTCCACGTCAGCATCGTGAACTGGCGCGAAGAGTCATCCTTGGAACCTTTAACCTGCACCTTGAATGGAATGCCAGTCGATGGCATCTCGCCGAGCCTGACGCCCGGCCTGAGCGGGTGGACGCCCGCGCGTCTGGCCACGAACCGTGGCCATGCCTTCTACGGCCCCGTGCCGATAGGCAAGGGCTTTCAGGTCACTGAGCCGCGTGCTCGACAGCTGATCGCTGAAGATGCAACAACTGGTCCGCCGGTTGTGCGTCGCTATCTCACCGGGGCCGACCTGGTCGATCGACCCGATCAGTCTCCGAGCCGCTGGACGATCGACTTCGGACTCGCGCCCCTCGAAGATGCACGACGATGGCCCGCGGCCCTCAAGGTGCTGCGCGAGACCGTCAAGCCCGATCGCGAGCTCAACAATCGCGAGAGCTACCGACGACGCTGGTGGCAGTTCGGCGAGCCCTGCAAAGACATGCGGATGGCGATCAGAGACATGCCTCGCTTCGTGATCGGACTTTCGACGGGTAAGCGGGCTGCCTTCTGCTGGGCTCCGCAAGGGATCAGCATGAACAACTCGACGGTCGTGTTCGCGTTCGACGACGACTACTCCATGGGGATCCTGCTGTCCAAGGTCCATGACGCCTGGGCGTGGGCGCAGTCCTCGACCTTGGAGACGCGGCTGCGCTACACCCCGTCGTCGGTTTTCGAGACCTTTCCGTTCCCCGACCCGGTGACCGAGGAGCAGCGGGAGCGGGTGGCGGAGGCGTCGCGGCGGCTGCTCGCCCGGCGTACCGAGATCTGCACGACCGAGCTGCTCGGGCTGACCAAGCTCTACAACGCCGTCGACGAGGGTGCGTGGACCGACCTCAAGCAACTCCATCGCGAGCTCGACGAGGCCGTGGTCGACTGCTACGGGTGGCCGAGGGCGTCCGAGCAGGACGCGACCGAGCTGGTGCGGCTGCTGACCGAGCGCAACCGCGAGATCACCGAGGGCGAGCGGCCGTACGCGCCGTTCTGACCCAACTGCTCAGGGCAGCGCCGCCAACCGGTCGAGGGCTCGTCGGCTGAGCGTGACGAACGCGCCTGGCCGCATCGCCGCCCGCCCGTCGGGCAGGAAGCCGAGCTGGCCCACCGCGTCGCCGCGGCGCAGCACC
>JBPCQY010000018.1:0-8319 GCA_050997635.1 Nocardioides sp. | reverse complement strand
CCGTCGACGCGGCGTACGACGACCCCGAGGTAGGCCGCGTGCTCGACGACCTGCTCGGCCACGTGGTCGGTCCCGGCTGGTCGAACTCGCTCTCGGCCAAGCTCCTCGCTCTCACCATGCCGGGCGTGCCGGACGTCTACCAGGGAAGTGAGCTGTGGGAGCAGAGCCTGGTCGACCCCGACAACCGGCGCCCGGTCGACTTCGACGTACGCCGTGCGGGGCTGGCCCACGTGCTCGATGGTGCGCGGCCAGTGCTGACCTCCGGGCTCGACGAGACCGGCCAGGCCAAGCTGCTGGTCACCCAGCTGGCCCTGACCCTGCGACGCACCCAGCCGGAGCGGTTCACGTCGTACGAGCCCGTGACCGCGACCGGTGACGCGGCAGCGCACGTGCTGGCCTTCGACCGCGGCGGGGCGATCACGGTCGCCACCCGGCTGCCCGTCGGGCTGGCCGCCCGCGGTTGGGGTGACACCGCGCTGCACGTTCCCGAGGGCACGTGGGCCGACCTGCTCACCGGCCGGGAGTACGCCGGCGACGCCCCGCTCCACGAGTTGCTCGCGGACTATCCGGTGGCGTTGTTGATCCGGGAGGAGCACCCATGAACACGCACGGACCCTTCGACGTCTGGGCCCCGGACCGACAGCGCGTCCGGCTGATGATCTGCGACGACGGCGGTGGGATCGTCGAGATGGCGAAGGGCGTGGACGGCTGGTGGAGGCCGGCCGAGCGCCTTCCCCCTCGGGCGGCCGAGACCGACGGCGACGCGGCCGCGGACTACGGCTTCCTGCTCGATGACGATCCGCGCGACTACCCCGACCCGCGCTCACGTCGCCAGCCCGGCGGGGTGCACGAGATGTCCCGGCGGTTCGACCCGTCGGCGTACGCCTGGACCGACCACACCTGGACCGGACGCCAGCTGGCGGGCTCGGTGATCTACGAGCTGCACATCGGCACCTTCACGCCCGAGGGGACCTTCGACGCGGCCCTGACCCGGCTCGATCACCTGCGCTCGATCGGCGTCGACCTCGTCGAGCTGATGCCCGTGAACGCGTTCAACGGCATCCACAACTGGGGGTACGACGGCGTCGGCTGGTTCGCGGTCACCGAGGAGTACGGCGGTCCCGCGGGCTACCAGCGCTTCGTCGACGGCTGCCACTCGGCCGGCCTGGGCGTGATCCAGGACGTCGTCTACAACCACCTGGGGCCGAGCGGCAACTACCTGCCGCTGTTCGCGCCGTACCTCAAGCAGGGCGCGAACACCTGGGGCGACCTGGTCAACCTCGACGGCGGGGGCTCGGCCGAGGTACGCCGCTACATCCTCGACAACGTGCGGATGTGGCTAAGCGACTACCACGTCGACGGGCTGCGGCTCGACGCCGTGCACGCCCTGTCCGACTCATCGCCGACCCATCTCCTGGAGGAGATGTCGGTCGAGGTGGCGGCCCTCTCGGCCCACCAGCGGCGCCCGCTCACGCTGATCGCCGAGTCCGACCTCAACGACCCGATGCTGATCACCCCGCGCGAGGCCGGCGGCTACGGCCTGGATGCCCAGTGGAGCGACGACTTCCACCACGCCGTGCACGTGGCGCTGAGTGGCGAGATCGAGGGCTACTACGCCGACTTCGAACCGCTCTCGGCGCTGGCCAAGGTGTGCGAGAGGGGCTTCTTCCACGACGGCACCTTCTCGTCGTTCCGCGACCGCGACCACGGGGTGCCGATCGACACGGCCGCCGTGCCCACCTGGCGGCTGGTCGCGTGCAACCAGAACCACGACCAGATCGGCAACCGGGCCCGCGGCGACCGCCTCACCGAGCACCTGGACGACGACCAGCTCGCCTGCGCCGCCCTGCTGACGCTGGCCGGACCGTTCACACCGATGCTCTTCCACGGCGAGGAGTGGGCGGCGTCCACGCCGTTCCAGTTCTTCACCTCTCACTCCGAGCCGGAGCTGGGGACGGCGACGGCCGAGGGACGGATCGCGGAGTTCGAGCGGATGGGTTGGGACCCGGCCGTCGTACCCGATCCGCAGGACCCGGCCAGCTTCGAGCGCTCCAAGCTCGACTGGGACGAGCCCGAGGCGGGCCGGCATGCCGTGCTGCTGGGCGTCTATCGCCGGCTTGCCGAGCTGCGGCGTGCCGAGCTGGCGCTGACCGACCCGTCGTTCCATTCCATCTCCTGCTCGGCCGACGAGGACGCACGGGTCTTCACCCTGGACCGCGCCGGACTCCGCCTCGTGGTCAACTTCGGCGACCGGCCGGCTTCTGTGCCCGCCTCGGGTGAGCTGCGGTTCACCACGCCGACGCCCGCGACCCTGGATTCGGGCGAACTCCGGCTGCCGCCGCACGGAGCGGCGCTCGTCCGGCAGACCTGATGCCGTCGAGATCCACACCCGTCAGCTAGCGGCACCCGGCCGGGACGCGTCAGGCGGCAACCGCATCGACCGCCGCCTCGGGCGGCACCACGCGCGGCGGCATGAACGCCGCGACCACGAGCAGCGCCACACTGACGACCAGGGTCAGCACGTAGACGTCGTGGATGCCCGGCTCGAGGACGGCCGCCGAGACGTGTTGGAGGTCGGGGTCGCTGGTGCCGAGGCGTCCGGCCACGACGCTGTTGACGACCGCACCGAACACCGCAACCCCGACGGCGCTGCCGACGGATCGGGCGAACATGGTGGTGCCGGTGGCGACGCCGCGGTTCGACCACGCGACGGCGGTCTGGGCCGCCACGACCGACGGGCTCGCGACGTACCCCATGCCGAGGCCCATCACGAAGCAGGCGGCTGCGAGATGCAGGATCGAGCTGTCGGGTCCGACGCTCAGCAGCAGCACGGCGCCGGCTGTGGCCACGACACCGCCGAGCAGGAGCGTCGCGCGGAAGCCGACCGAGAGGTAGAGCCGGCCGGCGGTCGAGGCCGCGATCGGCCAGCCGACCGTCATCGCCGCCAGGGCGAGGCCGGCGACCAGGGCACTCGTGCCGAGCACCTGCTGGGCGTACAGCGGGACGTACGACGAGAGGCCGAGCGTCAGCACCCCCACGACCAGGGAGCCGGCATTGGCGACGTTGAGCACTCGCATCCGCAGCACCCACGGCGGCAGCACGGGCTCGGCCGCCCTGCGCTCGACCAGGACGAAGCCGACGAGGAACCCGGCGGAGCCGACGAAGAGAGCGATGCTGGCCGGCGAGTCCCAGGCCCAACGCACGCCGCCCTCGAGCAGGCCGAGCAGGAGCAGGGTGCCACCAGCCGCGAGAAGCGCGGCACCGGGTACGTCGATCCGGTGCCGGCGACGCTCGACGTGCTCCTCGAAGCGCCGCCACAGCACCCACCCGGCGGCCGCGCCGAGCGGCAGGTTGACGAAGAAGATCCAGCGCCAGCCGATCGTGTCCGAGAAGACCCCACCGAGCGTCGGACCGATCAGCGCGGCCATCGCCCACACGCTGGCGACGTACCCCTGCACGGTGGCGCGCTCCTCCAGGGAGTAGATGTCACCGAGGATGGTCATGCCGATCGGTTGGATGGCGCCGGCGCCCAGGCCCTGGACGAGCCGGAAGAGGATCAGCGCCGTCATGCCCCAGGCGACGCCGCACAGCAGCGAGCCCGCCACGAACAGGCCGACGCCGAGCAGCATCAGCGGCTTGCGGCCGTACAGGTCGGCGAGCTTCCCGTAGAGCGGCACCGAGATCGCCTGCGCGAGCAGGTAGATCGAGAACAGCCAGGGGAACGACGTGAACCCGCCGAGGTCGTCGACCACGGCCGGCACCGCGGTGGCGAGGATCGTCGAGTCGATCGCAACCAGCCCGACGCTCAGCATCACCGCGAGCAGGATCGGCCCCCGTTCGCTGCGCAGACCGACGTCGGCTCGGGAGACGCGTGCCTTCGTCGGAGTGCTCACCTGGGGCCCAACTCCATCGGCCTCCGACCCATTCCGGCGCCGGCGAACTCCCGCGGTGCTGTGGTCACTCCTGCGGTGTTGTGCGGGCACTTCCGCGGCAACAACCCCGCGTTACTACTGGCTGACGCGGTGGCACTCCCTGCCCCGCCCACCCCTTCTCATCGTCCTTTCACCTCGGTCGCCCTACTCTCGTCGCAGCAGATCGAACCGGCACCTGGGAGTGGACTGACACTTGACGCGCATACTGGTGGTCGACGACGAACCCGCCATCCTCGAAGCCGTGAAGCGGGGGCTGGGAGCAGAAGGGATGGCGGTCGACACCGCCGCCAACGGGATCGATGGCCTGTGGAAGGCGACCAACGCGGCCTACGACGTCGTCGTCCTGGATGTCATGCTCCCCGGACTCTCGGGCTACGACGTGCTCAGACGCATGCGAGAGGCTGAGGTGTGGACGCCGGTGCTCATGCTGACGGCCAGGGACGGCGAGTACGACGTGGCTGATGCGCTGGACCTCGGCGCTGATGACTACCTCATGAAGCCGTTCAGCTTTGTGGTGCTCTTGGCCCGCGTCCGTGCGTTGCAGCGACGAGGCGTTCGTGCCAGGCCGGCGGTACTGACGGCAGGGGACCTGGTCATCGACCCGGCCGCGCGGACGTGTACCCGGGGCGAGACCGAGGTTGCCTTGACGCCGAAGGAGTTCGCCGTGCTGGAGTTCCTCGCCAACCATCCCGACCAGGTGATGAGCAAGACAGCGATCCTTCAGGGGGTTTGGGATGAGCACTTCGACGGAGACTCGAACGTCGTGGAGGTCTACATCGGGTACCTGCGCCGGAAGATCGATGCTCCCTTTGGCCGCCAGTCGATCGGAACGGTTCGCGGGGTCGGATACCGGTTGCGCGGCGACGGGGGCTGAGCGTGCGCGTCCAATCCGCTGGGTGGTCCGTGAGGACCCGGCTGACGGCCGCGGCCGCCTTGGTCATTGTGTTCTTGCTGTCGGCCGCGGCCGCGGTCCTGGTATGGCGGGTGGACTCTGCGTTGCGCACCGGCACCGATGAGGCCGCACGGCGGGCGGCCACCGACCTGGCAGCCACGGGAGCGAACGCACCCAGCATCCCGTCATCCCCAGGCGCCGCGTTGGTGCAGGTCACTGATCGATCGCAGAAGGTGGTGGCCTCCTCGCCGGCCATCGACGGCGAGCCACTTGCGTTTCGGGTGGAGGTGGCGCCGCCGGGAACGCGGCCGGTGCTGAGCACGGTTGCTGTGGCAGCCTTGGACGGGGCCACCTATCGCGTCGCTGCCGTGGCCACATCGACAGGTGGGTACGACGTCTACGTGGCCCTCCCGCTCGCGGAGGTCGACCAGAGCACGGCCCAGCTGGCCGGCACCCTCGCTGTGGGCGTTCCCGTCCTCGCAGTGGCGTTCGCCGCCCTGACGTGGATCTTCGCTGGCCGTGCCTTGAGACCGGTGGAGTCGTTGCGCCGGCAGGCCGACGACATCTCTCTCACGGACCTGCATCGGCGACTCGAGGTGCCAGGCACGGGGGATGAGCTTCAGGCGTTGGGGACCACGCTGAACGACCTTCTCCAGCGCCTCGACGAGTCATTGACCCGTCAGCGTCAGTTCGTCGCGGACGCCGCACACGAGCTGCGGAGCCCGGTCGCAGCGATTCGATCCCAGTCCGAGGTGGCGGACCACGTCAGTGGCGCCTCAGCACCGAGCGTCCTGTCGATGGAGTCGGTCCGGCTCACCCAGCTGGTCGACGATCTCCTGGCACTGGCACGCATCGACGCCGAACCACACCATCGTCGCGAACGCCTCGACCTCGACGAAATCGTGCTGAGCGAGATCGCGCTCGTCCGACCCAGCGCGGCCGTCATCCTCGATGCGTCCGGTGTTTCCGCCGCCCAGGTCAGAGGCGACCCGGGTCAACTGGCGCGGACCGTGCGCAACGTCCTCGACAACGCCGTTCGCTACGCCGATGAGCGCGTCACGATCTCCCTTCGGACCCGCAGCCCCCACGCAGAGCTCGTGATCGAGGATGACGGGCCGGGGATACCCGCGGCCGATCGGGACCGCGTCCGGGAGCGCTTCACCCGGTTGGACGACGCCCGCACCAGATCGATCGGAGGGGTCGGCCTAGGCCTGGCCATCGTCGATGAGGTCGTCGAGCTCCATGGAGGGCAGCTTCACATCGAGGACGCCGGTCCCGGGGCTCGGATCGTGATCACGTTGCCGTTGGCCGACGGTGCCGACTGATCGATCACGCGGGCAGCCGGGCCGGGTGGGCAGGAGCACGACGCCCCTGCCCACCTGTCATACACATCAGTTGCCGGAGGTGTCACCCGTCTGGCCGGCGTCCTGGTGGCCGGGCTCGCTGGGGTTCGCGTCCGGGCCCACGTTCGGGCCGTCGTCCGTCGCGGACTCGCTCTCCCCTGAGGTGCCGCCCTTCTCGTTGGCGGCCCCGCCCTGCTGGTTCGCGTCCTGGCCCGGCTGGTTCGCGTCCTGGTGTCCAGGCTCGTTGGGGTTGGCGTCGGGACCGACATCGGCCCCGTCGCTGGTCTCGGGGGTCTCGCCAGCCTTCTCGCTCCCGGCCGCCTTCTGCACCTGAGCATGCGAGGGAGGGGAGGTGGTGTTGGCATGTGCCGACATCACCCCGCCCAACCCGAGGGCCGCCATGATGGCGCTGGCGCCCACAGCAGCGGCGTTGCGCTTGAGGTTCCGCATTGAGGAGTTCCTTTCCAGGTCGGCCACCTGGTGTGGCCGTCGCGACCACTCTCTCGACTACCACCTGTGCAGATCGTGAGAGAACCTGAGGGCGCTCTTATCAGAGCTCGCGCCGACCCAGCCCGATCGGCGTACGCCACTGTGGGCGCTCCACCCTCTGCGGCGGTGGTGTGGTCACTCCTGCGGTGCTGTGCGGGCACTGCCGCGGCCTCAACCCCGCGTTACTGCTACGGGCTCATGCTGGCGTTCGTTCACCGGCGATCGAGTAGAACTCTCTAAGGGCCGCGGATCGTGGCAGCCGGCCAACGACGCGAGCGGGCTGATCGCCGCCGGGTGCGACGTGGTCACCGTGCAGCGCGCGATGGGGCCACGCATCCGCCATCACGACGCTGAGCACCTACGCACACCTCTGGCCCCGCTGAGGACAAGACCCGAACGGCCGCATCCGGACTCGCGGCCGCGATCCTCTCCATCAGCCTCTCAGCTCAGGCCGAAGGAAGTCGCTCGCGCCAGTAGCCCGGGCGGCGCTTCGCATGGGCGATCGCCACGATCGTTAGCAGATCATCGTCGACGAAGTAGACGACCCGATAGGGGAACCCGCCCACACCCTTGGAGCGGACCATCGGCTCGCGATCCCAGCCGGGCCACACAGCCCACGACTCAGGTGAGTCGACGGCTGCGTCGATCGCCTCGCGCACAGCGACCTCGAAGCGCGCCCCGACGCCGTCCTCACGCTCGTCGTACCAGTCGACGTCGGCGACGAACTCGGCCCGCGCTTCCGGATGGAAGTCGAAGGCGAAGGTCATGCGCCGCGCGCGGCCTGTCGCGCGGCTCTGCGCTCGGACAGATGAGCAAACACCTCTTCGCCCGGGATCGTCTTGACCTTGCCACTCACGATGTCGTCGACGCGCGACCCGATCTCCGTGGTCCACGCCAGGTCGACAGAATCCTGATCGGCGACCTCGATCGACTCCAAGAGCCGCAATGCCACGTCCTTGCGCACCGAAGGAGGCAGGGCCAGCCCCGCCTCGTAGAACTCCGATGCGCTCAGCGTCATGGCAGCAGTCTACGTGCCGGCGTGCGGCACTGCCGAGGGAAGCTCCGAGCGCGGCGCGCGCCACGCCTCGATCTCGATTCTTGCCACGCATCTGCCACGCAAGGAGTCCCTGAAGGCCGCTGACCTGCGGAAACGTCCGGAACTCCGTAGTACCAGGGGAGGCGCGGCACGCTCAGCGGCAGTTGGCGGTCATTGTTGGCATTGTGCGGCTGACTTGCGCAAACGCATTGGCTGTCGTTGGCTGCGACCGGTCCTGGCTGGTCGTCCTGCCACATTTTTGCCACACCTGCGGTCATGACCCGGCTGCCTCGATGCGCTCTACAAACGCGTTGACCCAGGCGACGGCAGCCTCGACATCGGGAAGTGCCTGGACGTCCTCGATGGCGGCCTCGTAGAGGGTGCCCCATCCCTCGCCGACTGCAACGGTCGGCAGCCAGGGCTGCTGGCGGCGGTACTCGAAGAGCCGAGCGCAGGTCGCCCTGACTTGGGAGAGATCGAGGTCTTCGCCCCTGTCGATCAGTTGGAGGTCGACGAGGTCACGGGCACGCTCGCTCCCCTCGCCGGAGACGGCGTGCAGTTTCTGCGCGACCTGGTGGTCGGCTCGCATGACCGGCACCGGCTTGGGCGTTTCGAGTCCGACTACGG
>JBPCQY010000084.1:0-22338 GCA_050997635.1 Nocardioides sp. | reverse complement strand
ACGCCGTTGAGCGCGGCGTTGCCGGACAGGTCGAGCAGCGAAGGGTCGGTCAGGTCGTTGATCGAGACGCCGGGCACCTTGCTGGCGTGGCGCATCCGGGTGCCGTCGACCTGGTGACCGTAGCCGTGGGGGAGCGAGACCACGCCCCGCATCATGTCGTCGGTGGCGGCGACCTCGACGGTGACCTCGCCGACCCGGGAGCTGACGGTCACCAGCGCGCCGTCGGCCAGTCCCCGCTCGGCCAGGTCGGCGGGGTGCATCAGCAGGTGGTGACGCGGCCGGCCGCGGTTGGTGCGCTCGATGTTGTGGAACCACGCGTTGTTGTCCTGCTGGTGTCGCCGCCCGATCAGCACCAACGCGTCGGCCGGCCGGTCGGTGAGCCAGGCGTGCAGCCTGGGCAGGTCGCCGACGACCAGCGCGGGGGCCAGGTCGATGCGCTTGTCCTTGGTCATCAGCCGCTCCGGCATGGTCGGCCGCAGCGGCCCGAGGTCGATGCCGGAGGGGTGCCGGCGCAGCTGGCGCAGGCTCGTCACCCGGCCGGTGCTCAACAGGGCCGCCAGCTGACGGGTCGGGCTGACCGCGAGGCGGGCGCGGGACTGCAGTCGCGCGGCCAGCGGGGCACGCCGGTCGAGCCGCCGCCCGATGCGGGCGGCCAGGTCGCGGTAGATCTCCCAGTCGTGCCGCGCGCCCGGGGGCCTGGGCAGTACGGCGGGGGTGAAGCGCGCGGTGTTCCGTACGGCGAGGCCGTGGAAGAGGATGTCGTAGTGGTCGCGCTCGAGCGCCGTGGTCGGTGGCAGGATCACGTCGGCGTGGCGCGTGGTCTCGTTGAGGTAGATGTCGACCGCGACCATGAAGTCGAGGGTCTCCAGGGCCGCACCCAGTCGCCGCCCGTCGGGGGTCGAGAGCACCGGGTTGCCGGCCAGGGTCACCATCGCCCGGATCTGCCCGTCGCCGGGGGTGCTGATCTCCTCGGTCATGGAGGCGGCCGGCAGCTCACCGCCGTACTCCGGGAGGCCCCGCACGCGGCTGCGGTAGAGGTCGTAGTGGCCGCGACCGATCAGGCCGCGCCGCACGAAGTCCACGGCCGGCTCGGTGAACAACACCCCGCCGGGGTGGTCGAAGTGGCCGCTGAGGACGTTGAGGCAGTTGAGCCCCCACTGGGCCAGCGATCCGAAGCCGGTGGTCGAGACGCCGAGCCGCCCGTACGCCGCCGCGCCCTCGGCCGCAGCGAACTCACGGGTCAGCCGGCGGATGTCGTCGGCCGGCACACCGCTGACCTCCTCGGCCAGCTCGAGGGTGAAGCCGGCGACGAGCTCGCGCACCCGCTGCACCCCGTCGACGTACGGCGCCGGGCGGGTCAGGCCCTCCTCCAACAGCGTGCGCGCCATCGCCAGGATCACCAGCACGTCGCTGCCGGGCCGGACGAAGTGGTGCTCGGTCGCCACCGCCGCCGTCTCGGTGCGGCGCGGGTCGAGGACGACCATCCGCCCGCCCCGGGCCTTGAGCGCCCGCAGCCGGTGGGGGAAGTCGGGGGTGGTCATCAAAGAGCCGTTGGAGGCCATCGGGTTGGCGCCGAAGACCAGGAAGTACGACGTGCGGTCCAGGTCGGGGATCGGCAGCAGCAGCTGGTGGCCGTAGAGCTGCCAGGCCACGAGCTGGTGGGGGATCTGGTCGACCGACGAGGCCGAGAAGCGGTTGCGGGTGCGCAGCGACTTGATGAACTGCAGGCCGTGGGTGGCCGAGCCCAGCGCGTGGGCGTTGGGGTTGCCGAGGTAGACGCCGACGGCGTCGGCACCGTGGGTGTTGATGGTGGTGGCCAGTCGGTCGGCCACCAGGTCGAGCGCCTCGTCCCAGTCGATCTCGACCCACTCGGCGTCCGCGCCGCGCCCGACGCGGCGGACGGGCCGGCGCAGGCGGTCGGGGTCGGACCAGACGTCGGCCAGGCTCACGCCCTTGGGGCAGAGGTAGCCGCGGGAGAGCGGGTCGTCGGGGTTGCCGCGGATCGAGGCCACCCGGGTGTCCGCGCCCTGACCCTCGAGGGTGATCTGGAGCCCGCAGATCGCCTCGCAGAGGTTGCACACGCCGATGGTCGTCGTACTCACCCGGCCATCGTGCCACCAGGGCGGCGCGGGGTGGTCCGCCGCGGTGTACGCCGGGTTATGGTGCACACCGAAGCGCCCGGAGACCGGGCGCACTACGTGAAGGGAACGTTTCATGGGATACGGACTCGGAGTCTTCCTCCTGGCCCTCGGACTGATCCTTGCGTTCGCGGTGCAGGACGCCATTTCCAGCGTCGACCTCACCGTGGTCGGCTACATCCTGGCGCTGGCCGGGATCCTGGTCATCGTGCTCACCGCGGTGCAGATGAACCGTGGTCGCCGCACCGCGAGCACGGCCACCACCACCCACGCCGACGGCACCCAGACCACCACCGAGCAGCGCAGCACGAACGACACGCCTCCTCCGGCCTAGTCACCCGCTCACCGACGGCGGGCCGCCATGGGGTGGCCCGCTGTCGGCGTGTCCGGAGCCGTCGTTTTGGGTGCCGTCCCGCCGCGCTGATAGCCTCCTGCGGTTGCCGTGAAACGGCCGCGGATCCAGAGAGCACCAGGCGAGACAGGGCCTGGAGCGCCGCGCAGCGAGTACCAGAAGGAGCCTTTGATGTCGATCGGAACCGACGCGGAGACCAAGAAGCAGATCATCGCCAAGTACGCCGTCGCCGAGGGCGACACCGGCTCGCCGGAGGTGCAGATCGCGCTGCTCAGCCACCGCATCTCCCACCTCACCGAGCACCTCAAGCAGCACAAGCACGACCACCACACGCGCCGGGGCCTGCTGCTGCTCGTGGGTCAGCGCCGCCGGCTGCTCAACTACCTGAACAAGACTGAGATCGAGCGCTACCGCTCGATCATCGAGCGACTCGGCCTTCGCCGATGAGCCCGCGGAGCGGCCGCCTCACCCGAGGTGGCCGCTCCACTGTTTTCGAGCCCGCCCGATAGGCTCGGAACGCAAGAAAGCGCAACACCACACCACAGGAGCGATCCGCGGCATCGGCCCGGTCCTCGGTAGTGGCCTTCGGATCAAGCTCGATCACCGAGCAGGGAGTCCGCGGGTCTCGATCGAAGACCGGCCCCCCGTGCGGGCCTGTTCGCGGGATCGCTCCGCGACAAGAAAGCAGAGCCTCATCAGATGAGCTCAGAACCCACCATCTCCGCGGTCGAGACCGTTCTCGACAACGGAAAGTTCGGCAAGCGCACCATCAAGTTCGAGACCGGGCTGCTGGCCCGTCAGGCCGCCGGTTCGGTGACCGCCTACCTCGACGACGACACGATGCTGCTCTCGGCCACCACGGCAGGCAAGCACCCCAAGGAGCAGTTCGACTTCTTCCCCCTGACCATCGATGTCGAAGAGCGAATGTACGCCGCGGGCCAGATCCCCGGCTCGTTCTTCCGCAGCGAGGGTCGTCCCGGCGAGGACGCCATCCTCACCTGCCGGCTGATCGACCGCCCGCTGCGCCCGACGTTCAAGAAGGGCCTGCGCAACGAGGTCCAGGTCGTCATCACGGTGCTGTCACTCAACCCCGACGCGCCCTACGACGTGCTCGCGATCAACGCCGCCTCGTTGTCCACCCAGCTCTCCGGCCTGCCGTTCTCCGGCCCGGTCGGCGCCGTGCGCGTCGCCCTGATCGAGGGTCACTGGGTCGCCTTCCCGAGCCACAGCCAGCTCGAGGACGCCGTCTTCGACATGGTCGTGGCCGGCCGCGTCACCGAGACCGGCGACGTCGCGATCATGATGGTCGAGGCCGAGGCCACCGAGCAGACCTGGACCCTGGTCCAGTCCGGCACCCAGGCCCCCACCGAGGACGTCGTGGCCGGTGGCCTCGACGCCGCCAAGCCCTTCATCAAGCAGCTCTGCGAGGCGCAGCGCGAGCTGGCGAACGTGGCCGCGAAGCCGATCCAGGAGTTCCCGGTCTTCCTCGACTACGAGGACGACGTGTTCGACGCCGTCGAGGCCGCCACCAAGGACGACCTCGTCACGGCCATGCAGATCGCCGACAAGCAGGAGCGCGAGCTGCGCATCGACGAGCTCAAGGCGAGCCTGCTCGAGAAGCTCACCGGCCAGTTCGAGGGCCGCGAGAAGGAGATCGGCGCGGCGTTCCGCTCGGTCAACAAGCAGGTCGTGCGCGAGCGCGTGCTGCGCGAGAAAGTCCGCATCGACGGCCGTGGCCTCGCCGACATCCGCCCGCTGCACGCCGAGGTGGGCGTGCTCCCGCGCGTGCACGGCTCGGCGCTGTTCGAGCGCGGCGAGACCCAGATCCTGGGTGTGACCACGCTCAACATGCTCAAGATGGAGCAGCAGCTCGACACGCTCTCCCCGGAGAAGCACCGCCGCTACATGCACAAGTACGTCTTCCCGCCGTTCTCCACCGGTGAGACCGGCCGGGTGGGGTCGCCCAAGCGCCGCGAGGTCGGCCACGGCGCGCTCGCGCGCCGTGCGCTACTGCCGGTGCTGCCGACGCGTGAGGAGTTCCCCTACGCGATCCGTCAGCTCTCCGAGGCGATGGGCTCCAACGGCTCCACCTCGATGGGCTCGGTCTGCGCCTCGACGATGTCGCTGCTGCAGGCCGGCGTACCCCTGCGTGCCGCCGTCGCCGGCATCGCCATGGGCCTGATCTCCGGCGAGCTCGACGGTGAGACCCAGTACGTCGCGCTGACCGACATCCTCGGCGCCGAGGACGCCTTCGGCGACATGGACTTCAAGGTCGCCGGTACCCGCGAGTTCGTGACCGCGCTGCAGCTCGACACCAAGCTCGACGGCATCCCGGCCGAGATCCTGGCCAAGGCGCTCACCCAGGCCAAGGACGCCCGCATGGCGATCCTCGACGTGATGGCCGAGGCCATCGACGAGCCCGAGGAGATGTCGACCTACGCCCCGCGGATCATCACCATCAAGATCCCCGTGGACAAGATCGGTGAGGTCATCGGCCCCAAGGGCAAGGTGATCAACCAGATCCAGGACGACACCGGCGCCTCGCTGTCCATCGAGGACGACGGCACCATCTACATCGGTGCCACCAACGGTGAGGCGGCCGAGGCGGCCCGCAACGCCGTGAACGCGATCGCCAACCCGACCATGCCGGAGGTCGGGGAGCGCTACCTCGGCACGGTCGTGAAGACGACCAACTTCGGCGCCTTCATCTCGCTGCTCCCGGGCAAGGACGGTCTGCTGCACATCAGCAAGCTGCGTTCGCTGGCCGGTGGCAAGCGGGTCGAGGCGGTCGAGGACGTGTTGTCGGTCGGCCAGAAGATCCAGGTCCAGATCGGTGAGATCGACGACCGCGGCAAGCTCTCGCTGGTCCCGGTGGTCGAGGACTCCGAGGCCCCGGCCGAGGCCGCGGACGCCGCGGAGTGACCTCCGTCCCACGTACGACGACCGGCCGGGATCTCGACTCTGCTCGATCACCGAGGTCCGGCCGGTCGTCGGCTTCCCAGCCCGTCGGGTCCACCCGGACCATCGCGTCGGTCAAGGGACCCGACGGCACGGTCGTCTCGCGGGTGCGTCGTACCATCCTGGCCGGCGGGCTGCGGGTCATCACCGAGCAGGTGCCGGGCGTCCGCTCGGCCACCATCGGCGTCTGGGTCGGTGTCGGCTCGCGCGACGAGACCCCGACGCTGCACGGCTGCTCGCACTTCCTCGAGCACCTGCTCTTCAAGGGCACGCCCGAGCGCACGGCGCTCGACATCTCCATCGCGCTCGACGCGGTGGGAGGTGAGTTCAACGCCTTCACCGCCAAGGAGTACACCTGCTTCCACGCGCGGGTCCTCGACGAGGACCTGCCGCTGGCCATCGACGTGCTCGGCGACATGATCACCTCCTCGCGCATCGAAGCGGCCGACGTCGACGCCGAGCGCGACGTGATCCTCGACGAGATCGCGATGCACGACGACGACCCAGACGACGTCGCCCACAACCTGTTCGCCGCGCAGGCGTGGGGCGACTCGCCCCTGGGCCGGCCGATCGCCGGCACCGAGACGTCGATCTCGGCGATGTCGCGCGCCCAGGTGCTGCGCTTCTACAAGCGGCACTACCGCCCCGACAACATGGTGGTCTCGGTCGCCGGCAACCTCGACCACGCGAGCGTCGTACGCCGCGTGCGTACGGCGTTCTCTCGGTCCGGCTTCCTCGACGGGCACGCCGTACCCTCTCCGCCGCGGCAGGTCGCCAAGGCCCGCCGCGTCATCCCCGGCACGTCCGAGACCGCCCGCGCCTTCGAGCAGGTCAACGTCGTGCTGGGCGTCAACGGGCTGACCCGCTCCGACCCCCGACGCTTCGCGCTGGGCGTGCTCAACACCGCACTCGGCGGGGGTACGTCGAGCCGGCTGTTCCAGGAGGTGCGCGAGAAGCGTGGCCTGGCCTACTCGGTCTTCTCGTTCGCCAGCCACCACGTCGACGCCGGCCTGGTCGGGGTGGCGGTGGGCTGCCTGCCGGCCAAGCTCGACGCGGTGCTCGAGACCGTGCGGGCCGAGCTCGCGAAGGTCGCCGATGAGGGCATCACCGAGGTCGAGCTGCTCCGCGGCCAGGGCCAGCTCAAGGGCGGCCTCGTGCTCGGCATGGAGGACTCCGCCTCGCGGATGTCTCGGCTCGGCAAGGCCGAGCTGATCGACGACGAGCTGCTCAGCCTCGACGAGGTGATCCGCCGCATCGAGACGGTCACGCTGGACGACGTACGCACGTTGGCGGCCGAGCTGTTCTCGCAGCCGGAGATCCTCGCGGTCGTCGGCACCCGCTGAGCCTCGCCTTCCTCGCGCGGCTGCACCACGTTGTCGGTGCTCTGCGGCAAGATGAGCCGCATGCTTCCCGGTGACTCTGCAGCGCTTCGCAAGGCGCGAGGAGCGTTCTTCACCCCACAGCCGGTGGCACGCTTCATCGCCGACTGGGCTGTCAGGTCCGCTGATGATGCGATCCTCGAGCCTTCGTGCGGCGAGGCGATCTTTCTGCATGAGGCGGGTCGCGGCGGAAGGCACCGGGGTTCCCTCGATGGGGTCGAGCTGCATGCCGCGTCGGCCGCTGAGAGTGAGCGAACGCTGCGGATCGAAGGCATCGCGGCAACGATCGGGTCGGGGGACTTCTTCGAGTGCGCGCCGAAAGGCGCCTATGACGCAGTCATCGGGAACCCGCCCTATGTTCGCTATCAGGACTTCGGCGGGGAAGCGCGCATCAAGTCCCGGATGGCCGCCCTTCGCGCGGGAGTCTCCCTGACGGGGCTGGCGTCGTCCTGGGCCGCGTTCACCGTTCACTCAGCTCTGTTCCTCAAGCCTGGTGGCCGGCTGGGGCTGGTGCTCCCCGCTGAGTTGCTGACGGTCAACTACGCGGCCGACGTACGCCGGTTCCTGATGGAGCACTTCGGGTCGGTCGGCTTGGTCCTGTTCGTGGATCGGGTCTTTCCCGGCGTCCAGGAGGAGGTGGTGCTGCTGCTTGCCGATGGTTTCGACGCGTCCGGCACCACAGGCACCGACCACTGCGACGTCTTTCAGGTCCAGGACGCTGCCGCCCTCTCCGAGCTCTCGATGGGGCGCAGGTGGAAGCCTTCGTCGCCGAGCGCGAAGTGGAGCGGCCTGGTGCTCTCATCCGCTGCCGACTCTGTCTACACCAGTGCGACCACATCATCAGCCTTCTGTCAGCTGGAGGCCTGGGGCGACACGACCCTCGGCATGGTGACGGGCAACAACAAATACTTCGCCCTCTCGCCGGCCCGCGTCGACCAACTCGGGTTGGGCCCCCATGACGTGATCCGGCTCAGCCCGCCCGGCTCGAGGCATCTTCGCGGGCTTTCATTCTCCGGAGCGGCTCGCAACGACTTGGGGGACGGCGGAGCAGGGACGTGGCTCTTCCGGCCGGGAGGGGAGCCGTCGGCCGCAGCGCGGGGCTACATCCGTGCCGGCGAGGCGGCCGGCGTACATCTCGCCTACAAGTGCCGGGTGCGGACGCCATGGTGGCGGGTCCCCTACCTTCGTCCGGCCGACCTGTTCGTGACCTACATGAACGCGGACACGCCGCGGATCACCACCAACACGGCTCGCGCGCATCACCTGAACTCGGTTCACGGGATCTTCCTCCGTCCGGAGCTCCGCACGGCCGGCGCTGCGCTGCTGCCCATCGTCTCGCTCAACTCTGTGACGCTTCTCGGCGCCGAGACGGTCGGCCGCGCCTACGGCGGCGGGATGCTCAAGCTGGAGCCCCGCGAAGCCGACGTCCTCCCCGTGCCCTCTGTCGAGCTCATCTCGAAGCACCGAGCCGAGCTCTTGGCCATTCGCCGTCCCGTGGCTGACCACCTGCGTGCCGGCCGGCTTCTGGCGGCCGTTCGCCTGGTTGACGAAGCGCTGCTGGAGCGTGGGCTTGGCATGAGGGCGCCGGAGATCGAAGCGGTGCGCCAGGCACATGACGAGATGACCAGGCGTCGCGCGGCGCGAGGGAGGCAGGTCGCCCGTCGTGGCTAGGGCGACGTTGAAGTCTGCAGCGTGGGTCCTGTTCGATCGGGTCGTCCAGGAAGCCTCGCTCCGGGAGACCAGCCCCTGGGTGGGTGCGGATGCTGGGCTCGAGTACGAGCCCGACTACGACACGTTGGCCCGCCTGATGGGTGTCCCCATCCTCCTGGGGGCGTTGTCCCAGTCGGGGGTGCCCGCGCTCGCTCTCGACGTGTGGACCGCCTACGAGCTACGCCGGGCCGGTTTCCATCCAGACCGTGTCTGGCCGCGGGCCGAGGCACCTCGGGTCCTTCCGTACGACGTGTCCGCGCTGTTGGAGAGCCTGCCGATCAGCCTGCGTGAGTCCGTGCAGCGACGTCTCTCGAGCGGTCAGAGTGGTGGCACCGCGAGCGCCAGCGCGAACCTCCTCGGCAAGAACTACGTCAAGCAGGTCGACGTGGTGATGAGTGCGTGGCAGACCGGCCCCGAGCTGATGATCTCGACCAAGCGCATGGACTCCTCCTTTGGGAAGAACGCCGCGAACCGCGTCGAGGAGTCCTACGGCGATGCCAAGAACCTCAGCCTGCGGCATCCACAAGCCGCGCTCGGCTTCCTGTACTCCCTGCGCTCGACCGCCTTCGCCGAGGAAGCCGACACCGCGGCATGGCTTCTCGACCTCCTGGCGAAGCTGGGGCGCGAGGACGACGCCTACGACGCCGTGGGACTCATCGTCCCGGAATGGAGCTCGCCGATTCCTTCCGGTGATGACGGAGGGGTCGCCGAGGACGAGGCGCCGATCGAGATCGAGCCTGCCCCTGCTGACGATCACGGTTCCGAGGTGGTCCCTGAGGTTGATATCGGCGTGGAATCGATCCCGGCCGTGACGCTTCGTCTCGATCTGGTCCCGGGCGAGCTCTCCCCAGGCCGCTTCTTCGGGGTCATGATCAACGCCGTGTTGGACAACAGCCCGATCAACATGCACACCGAAGCCCGCACCCGGCGTACTCGGCATTGAGGTAGCCCGACGAACCACGGTATCGGTTCTGCTCAGGTCGTTGGATGGAGATCCACGCCAGCCCAGAGGGTCCGCGGATGAGCCCCCGGGTGGCGCGAGCGATGGGGATCAGGCGGGCAGGAGCAGGGTGAACCTGGTGCCGTCGGTCGTGCGCTCGACGAGGAGTCGGCCGCGCTCGGCGAGCGCCAGCGACAGCGCCATCCGCAGGCCGAGGCCGCCCTCCGGCAGGTCGCTCAACGACAGGCCGGGGCCGGTCCCCTCATCGGTGACGTCGATGGCGACGGCTCCGTGGGCGCTGCGCGAGTGGATCACGACCTCGCCGCGGCCGTGCCGCAGCGCGTTGTCGAGCAGCACCTGGACGACCTGCCGCACCGCCGCCTCACTGGCGGAGCTCTCCAGCCCCTCGGAGCTGCGCAGGCGCAGCGGGCGACCTCGCTCGGCGAACGCCGCGTGCCAATGTCGCCGCAGCTGCTCCAGCACCGGGTCGAGCGCAAACCCGCCGGACTGGCCGCTCGGCCGCGCTGCCGCGAGCACGTCCTCGACAGTGAGCGCCAGTTGGTCGGCGATCCCCTGGAGGGCCGCCCGGTCGCCGTCGTTCTCGATCTCGAGCTGGAGCCGGGTCAGGGGAGTGCGGAGCTGGTGGGAGGCCCAGGCCGTGAAAGAGCGCTCACGTTCGAGGGTGGACTCCAACCGGCCCGCCGTACGGTCCAGGGCCGCGCCGACGTCGTCGATCTCGACCACGCCGGCAGGGGCTGAGCGCACCGAGAAGTCGCCCTCGCCCAGCCGCGTGGCGTTGCCCCGGAGTGCCGAGAGCGGCCGCACCAGCCGGGCGCCCTGCCAGCGCGCGAGCAGCCAGGCGGCCAGCATCGAGACCCCCGCCAGACCCGCGATGCCCAGCCACCACCACGCCACCCGACGCTCGATCGACGTCCTCGCTGATGAGGCCCGGGCCTCGGCGATCACCCGCTCCCCGGAGGTCACGGGCAGTACGACGACGAGGTCGTCGCCGATGTCAGAGGAGAAGACGGTGCCGCTCGGTGCGGGCGACGTGTCGAGCCGGGACGGACCGGTGCCGGCGATCCGTGCACCGGACAGGTCGTACACCCCGAGGTCGACCCCGCCCGACGGCGTGGGCAGCTCCACCTGGTCGCCCTCGGCGTAGGACGGTGACACGGAGACCGCCGCCCGCAGGGCCTCGCGCTCGAGCTCGTTGCGCTCACCCGAGACGAGCAGCCGGCTGATCACGACGGCCAGCGGGACGCCGAGCAGGAGCACGGCGACGACCGCCGACACCAGTGCCACGCGCACGATCCGGGTCCTCATCCCACCTCCTCACCGGTTTTGCCGTCCGCTTACCTGCTGCTGGCCGCTCCCTGGCGGACGCCTTCCTAGCGTGGCGGACACGTCCCGCAAAGGAGCTCACATGCCCGTGTCCCGCAAGGTTCTCATCCCCGCGGCCATGCTCGCCGCAACCGGTCTGGCCGCCTGTAGCTCATCGAGCCAGGCCACCGGTGGTCCGCTCGCCAGCCCGTCGCCCACCACCTCTGCGCCGTCGACCTCGCGGCACAGCCGCTCGCCCCACCACAGCGCGACCCCGTCGCCGTCCGCGCCGCACGCGACCGAGTTCAACCCGCCGGGTGACATCCCCGACAACCAGGTCTTCGTGGACTACCGCTACCCGGGCAGCCGGGTGCACCTCCGCTTCCCGGAGGGCTGGGCCCGCTCGACCCACCACAACACGACCACCTTCACCGACCACCTGAACAGCGTCGCGATCCAGGTCGTGAAGTCGCCCCACCGTCCCACCGTCGCCTCGGTGCAGTCCCAGGACGTGCCGGTGCTGCGACGTACGGTCGCGCAGTTCGCCCAGCCGAAGGTCTCCCAGATCACCCGGGCGCACGGGCCGGCGGTGCTGCTCACCTACCTGCTCGACTCCGCGCCCGACCCGGTGACCGCCAAGGTCGTGCGGGACGCCGCCGAGCGCTATGCGTTCTGGAGCCACGGCCAGGAGGCGATCGTGACGCTCACCGGGCCGCAGAACGCCGACAACGTCGACCCGTGGCGCCTGGTCAGCGACTCGGTCCAGTGGCGGTGAACGGCGTGACCCCGGTTCTGCACGTGGATCGGCTCTACCGCTTCTTCCGGGCGGGCGACGAGGAGGTGCTGGCCCTCCAGGGCGTCTCGTTCGACCTGCACGCCGGCGAGACCGTCGCCGTCGTCGGCCCGTCGGGATCGGGCAAGTCCACCCTGCTCTCCTGCGTGACCGGTCTCGACGAGCCTTCCGGCGGATCGGTGTGGCTCGACGGCGTACGCCTCAGCCACCGGTCGGAGGCGGTACGGGCCCGGATGCGGGGCGCCGCCATCGGCCTGCTCGCGCAGCAACGCAACCTGGTGCCCCACCTGACCGTGCTCGGCAACGTGGCGCTGGCGCAGCGCCTCGGTGCCGGCCGCCGCCGCGCCACGGTCCCGGCGGCCCCGGCGGCCCGGGAAGTGCTCGACCAGGTCGGCATCGGTGACCGCTGGCACGCCTACCCCGAGCAGCTCTCCGGCGGCGAGGGGGCCCGGGCCGGGCTCGCCGTCGCCCTGGCCAACGGGCCGCGGGTGATCGTCGCCGACGAGCCCACCGGCGAGCTCGACGAGACCACCGAGCAGGTCGTGCTCGACCTCCTCCGACGCAGCGCCGCCGCCGGGTCGGCCGTGCTCGTCGCCAGCCACAGCGCCGCGGTACGCCGCAGCGCGGACCGCGAGCTCGTGCTCGAGAACGGAGCCCTGACCTCATGATCCAGGCCCTGATCACCTGTCGCGAGGTGTCTCGCACGTACGGCTCCGGCGAGCGCTCCGTCGTCGCCGTCCACGACGTCACGTGCACCGTCACCGAGCGCTCTCGAGTCGCGCTGACCGGACCCTCGGGTTCCGGCAAGACCACGCTGCTCCAGCTGATGGGCGGCCTCGACACGCCCACCACCGGCTCGATCGCCTGGCCCGGCCTGGGTGGAGCCCCGCACGACGACCAGTCCCGCGTGGGCATCGTCTTCCAGGGCGAGAGCCTGGTCCCGGCGCTCACCGCCCTCGAGAACGTCGCCCTGCCGCTCGTGCTGCGCGGCGTACGCCATGGCGACGCGCTCGCGCGGGCCCGGGTCGCCATGCAGCGACTCGGCCTGGAGTCGTTCGCGGACCAGCTCCCCGACGAGTTGTCGGGCGGGCAGGCGCAGCGCACCTCCGTGGCCCGTGTGCTCACGATGCGGCCGCGGCTGATCCTCGCCGACGAGCCGACCGGACAGCTCGACCAGCTGGCGGGGGCGCAGGTCGTCGACGTCCTGCTCACCGTCGCCGACGAGCTCGGCTCCGGCGTCGTCGTCACGACCCACGACCCGCACGTCGCGGGCCGGCTGCAGGAGGAGTGGCGGATGCGGGACGGCGCCCTGTCGGTCGCCGAGCTGACGGGAGGCATCCGATGATCCGGCTCTGGCTCGCCGGCCTGCTCCGGCGCCGCGCCGGCCGCCTCGTCGCGACGGGCTTCGGCATCGCCGTCGCGGTCGCCCTGATCGGCTCGCTCGGCAGTTTCCTCTCCGCCTCCGAGGCGACGATGACCCAGCGGGCCGCCGGCGGCGTGGCCGTCGACTGGCAGGTCGCCGTGCACCCGCACGCGGGGAAGGGCACCGGTGCGGTGCTCTCCGCACTGCGCCGCGACCCCGCGACCGTGGCCGCCCTCCCCGTCCGGTTCGCCACCACGTCGCGGCTCCAGGCGACCACGAGCGGAACGACGCAGACCACCGGCGCCGGACAGGTGCTCGGCCTGGCGTCCGGCTACGCGCACGCGTTCCCCCAGGCGATCCGGGTACTGACCGGCAACCTCAGCGGTGCCGTCGTGGCCCAGCAGACGGCGGCCAACCTTCACGTCCAGCCCGGAGACCGGGTGCGGATCGCGCGCGCCGGCCGCAAGCCCGCGTCGGTCACCGTCACCGGTGTCGTCGAGCTGCCCCAGGCCGACTCGCTGTTCCAGCGGGTCGGTGCACCGCCACAGAGCCAGGCCGTCGCACCGCCCGACAACGTCGTCCTGCTGCCGAGTGCGACGTTCGCCTCGACGTACGCCGGCGCCCCAGCGGCCGACCACGTCACGACCCAGATCCACGTGGCCCGCGACCGGGCGCTGCCGCCCGCCCCCGACACGGCGTACGTCGCCGACAGCGGGCAGGCGCGCCACCTGGAGGCCGCCACCTCCGGCGTGGCCGTCGTCGGTGACAACCTCGGCGCGGTGCTGGACTCCGCCCGCGAGGACGCGGCGTACGCCCGCATCCTGTTCCTGTTCCTCGCCGCCCCGGGCGTGGTGCTCGCCGGAGCTCTCACCGCGGCCGTCACGCAGGCCGGTGCCGAGCGACGTCGCGATGAGCAGCGGCTGCTGCGCAGCCGGGGGAGCAGCACCGCCCAGCTGCTCCGGATGGTGCTGGCCGAGGGTGCCCTCATCGGCCTCGGAGGAGGCATCGCCGGGCTCGGCGCCGCACTTGTGATCGGGCGAGTTGCCTTTGGCTCGTTCGGCTTCGGTGCCGGCTTCGGAGCCGCGGCCGCCTGGGACGGGCTCGCCCTGCTCGTCGGCCTCGTGATCGCGGCCCTCGTGATCGTGGTGCCGGCCCGTCGGCAGCTGGCTCGTTCCGAGCAGGTCCGCCAGCGCGGGCCGCGCTGGCTGCGCTGGGGGCTCGATCTGCTGCTGATCGCCGTGGCACTGGGGGTCTTCTGGGCCTCGGGACGCAACAAGTACACGCTCGTCCTGGCGCCCGAAGGCGTCCCGACGATCTCGGTCAGCTACTGGACGTTCCTCGCCCCGGCGCTCGCCTGGATCGGTGCCGCCCTGCTCTCGTGGCGGCTGGCCGACCTGCTCCTCGGCCGAGGTCGACGGCTGCTCGCCAGCGCCCTGCGGCCGGTGGCCGGCAACCTTGCGCCGATGAGTGCGGCGATGCTGTCGCGTCAGCGCGGGACGGTCGCGCAGAGTGGTGTCCTCGTCGGGTTGGCGCTGTCTTTCGCCATCTCCACGGCGGTGTTCAACGCGACGTACCACCAGCAGGCGGAGGCGGACGCCCAGCTCACCAACGGCGCCGATGTCACCGTCGCCGCGGCGCCCGGCCAAGCCCTGTCTGCGTCGTACGTCGCGAAGCTGGGGCAGCTGCCCGGCGTCAAGGCGGCCGTGCCGATGCAGCACCGGTTCGCGTACGTCGGCGCCGACCTGCAGGATCTCTACGGCATCAACCCGTCGACGATCCAGCAGGCGACAACGCTGCAGAACCCCTACTTCCAGGGAGCAACCGCTGCCCAGGAGCTGAGCAGGCTCGCAGCCCAGCCGGACGGTGTGCTGGTCAGCGCCGAGACGGTGAACGACTACCAGCTCAACCTCGGAGACAAGCTGATCCTGCGACTGCAGAACGCCACCGACCACAGCTACACGCCGGTGTCGTTCCACTACGTCGGCATCGTCAACGAGTTCCCAACGGCGCCGAAGGACAGCTTCATCGTCGCCGACCAGGCCTACGTTGGGCAGCAGACCCACAACACGGCACCGTCCACGATCCTGGTGAACACCGGCGGCGCGAACGTCGCGTCGACGGCCGCAGCGACGCGCTCCCTCGTCGGCTCGGACGGGCAGGTCCAGACGATCAACGATGCGCGGGGTCTGGTCGGCAGCAGCCTCACATCGGTGGACCTGGCCGGCCTGACCCGGTTGGAGCTCGCCTTCGCCCTGGTCATCGCGGCCTCGGCCGGCGGCCTGGTGATGGGGCTCGGTCTCACCGAGCGGCGCCGCTCGATCGCGGTCGCGTCGGCACTCGGCGCGTCGCGGCGACAGCTGCGGCGGCTGGTGACCGGGGAGCCACTGATCGTGTCCCTGGTGGGGGTCGTCGCCGGTGCCCTGTCGGGCTGGGGACTGTCGGAGCTCCTCGTCAAGGTCCTCACGGGTGTCTTCGACCCGCCGCCGGCCGCACTCGCGGTGCCGTGGGCCTACCTGCTGGCCGTCGCCGTGTGCGCCTGCGGCGCCGTGGGTGCCGCCTCGGCCTGGGTCGCCGCCCGGACCAGGCGCGACGCGCAGCAGATCCTGAGGCAGCTTTAGGGTGCCACTCCCTATCCCATGGCCCGCTGCGCCCTAGCTAGGGTGGCCGGGTGAGCCGGGTGCTGCTGGTCGAGGACGACGAGGGCATCGGCCGTGGGCTCGTCTCGTCGCTCTCGGCCAACGGGCACGACGTCGACTGGCAGCGCACGGGTGCCTCGGCGCTGCACGCGGTCGAGCTCACGGCGTACGACCTGGTGCTGCTCGACCTCGGCCTGCCCGACCTCGACGGGGTCGACGTCTGCCGCGGCGTCAAGCGGGCGCGGCCAGACTGCGTCGTGGTGATGCTCACGGCACGCACGGACGAGATGGATGTCGTGGTCGGGCTGGAGGCTGGCGCCGACGACTACCTGGTCAAGCCGTTCCGGACGACGGAGCTCCTGGCCAGAGTGCGGGCGCACCTGCGCCGTCAGACGCCACGCCCCGACACTCCGCTGCGGCTCGCGGTGGGCGACCTGGTGGTGGATGTCCAGGCACGGCGGTGCCTGCTCGGTGGCCGCGAGGTCGCGCTGCGACCCAAGGAGCTCGACCTGCTCGTCTGCTTGCTCGCCGCCGCCGGGTCTGCGCTGAGCCGGACCCGGCTGATGTCGGAGGTCTGGGACGAGAACTGGGTCGGCTCGACCAAGACCCTCGACGTCCACATTGCCTCGTTGCGCCAGCGTCTCGCTGCCGTCGCGGACGAGGCCGACCCGTCGGTCCGGCTGCCGGAGATCACCACACTGCGCGGTTTCGGCTATCGTCTCGAACGCGCCGATAGCACCCCCACTTCGGGATAGTCCGCATCGAAATGCACCCCGACCCGCCGATGGCAGGTGCCGAACGATGCGGACTATCGGAACTCGGCAGCCGGTGGTCACGTCGTCAGCGGTGCCGTTCCGAGCAGGGTCGCGGTGAGGTGGGTGGCCAGCCCGCGCCGTCGCGGGCGCGGGTCCTCGATCTCACCGACGCCGAGGCCGACGTTCCGGTTGTGTCAAGTAAGGCAAAAACCTCAACGCTTGGCGATCAGGCCGACGACCGGCGGTGCCTTCTGTTCCACGACCGAGACCCGGAAACCACCGTCGGTCAGCGACCTGGACGCCTTCGTGAGGATGTTGGGCACCAGCTCGGGCTGCGTGGCCTCGTAGAAGAGGTAGACCGCGCCGCCCGGGAGCACCCGCTCGTGCAGCAGCGCAATCTCGTCAGCGCACTCGCGCACCCAGAAGAGGTTGACGTTGAAGGCGAAGACCTTGTGCAGCCGCTTGACCGGCACCCGCAGCGTGGCGAGGTCGATCTGGCGCACGGTGAGGCGACCCTCGTCGACGGCCTTCTGGTTGCGGCGGCGGGTGCGGTCGACGCCGGACTCGGACCGGTCGATGGCGAAGAGCTTGCCGGTGTTGAGCTTGGCGCAGATCAGCTCGGCGCCGTACCCGGGGCCGCAGCCGATCTCCAGCACGTTGTCGCCCGGTTGGACGTCCATCAGGTCGACGGCCCACACGAGTCGCGCGGGGATCGGCTGCACCGGCATGGGGCCAGCCTGCCAGATCACCTTCTCAACGGTCAGCAACCCCTAGCTTCGCTAGGTTGGGCGCGTGAGCGACATCTTGGTGGGCGTGCTCGGGGCCCGGGGCAAGGTCGGCTCCGCCGTGTGTACGGCGGTCACAGCGGCCGACGGGCTCGACCTGGTGGCCGAGGTGGACGCCGGCGACGACCTGGAGCGGCTGGGCGCCGCCGACGTGGTCGTCGACTTCACCCACCCCGACGTGGTCATGGACAACCTGCGCTGGTGCATCGGCCGCGGCATCCACGCCGTGGTCGGCACCACCGGGTTCGACGAGCCCCGCCTCGACGCCCTGCGCTCGGAGCTCGGCGACGCCCCGGGTGTGGGCGTGCTGGTGGCACCCAACTTCTCCATCGGGGCGATCCTGATGATGCGGTTCGCCGCGCTGGCCGCGCCCCACTACGAGTCGGTCGAGATCGTCGAGCTGCACCATCCCGACAAGGCCGACGCGCCCTCCGGCACCGCCCGTCGTACGGCGGCCCTGGTCGCGCAGGCTCGCCGCGACGCCGGCCTCGGTGACGTGCCCGACGCCACCACGACCGCCCTCGACGGCGCCCGCGGCGCCACGGTCGACGGGGTGCACGTGCACGCCGTCCGCGCCCGGGGGCTCGTCGCCCACCAGGAGGTCGTCCTCGGTGGCCCGGGGGAGACCCTGACCATCCGTCACGACTCCCTCGACCGGGTCTCCTTCACCCCCGGCGTGCTCGGGGCGGTGCGGGTCATCGGGGAGCGGCCCGGGCTGACGGTCGGTCTCGAGCACCTGCTCGACCTGGTCTGAGGACTGCAGCCTCCTGCGTTGCGCCAACCGCCTCCGTCATGCCGGGCGATGGTCAGAGCCCCGGGAAGAAGAGCCGCAGCAGGGCGGCGGTGACCGCGGCCGCGACCACCACGACCAGGAACGGCGCCCGCAGCACCAGCGCCACCACGGCCACCGCGAGTCCCGCGGCGCGGGCGTCGAGCGTGAGGCGCGGGCCGTCGGCGAAGACCTGCACCGCGACCAGTGCGGCGAGCAGGGTGACGGGGATCAGGTCGGCCACCCGCTCGACGAGCGGCCGCTCGAGCACGCGAGGTGGAATCGAGAGTCCCGCCAGCTTGAGCAGGTAGCAGCCGGCGCAGGCCACGAGCAGAGCCAGCCAGGTCATGTGCGCACCGTCACGGCAGCTCCGTCGGGTCGGGCGAGCGGGGGATCAGCCCGGCGAGCAGCGCGACTCCGCCGGCGACGAGTACCGGTACGCCGGCCGCGGTGACCGGTACGACGCCCAGCGCGACCGCGGCAGCGGCCAGCGCGACCACCCGGTTGCGTCCGTCGCGCAGCCGCGGCCACAGCAGCGCCAGGAAGGCGGCACCGACCGCGGCGTCGAGGCCGTAGCTGCGCGGGTCGCCGATCAGGTTGCCGGCCACGGCACCGATGAGGGTGAACAGGTTCCAGAAGACGAAGACCGCGAGCCCGGTGCTCGTGAAGCCGACCCGGGCCGCCTGCGTCGAGTCGCGGGTCACCGACATCGCCGTGGACTCGTCGATCAGCACCTGGGCGGCCAGCGGTCGCCACCGGCCCCGCAGCTCCAGCAGCGGGGCCAGCCGCAGTCCGTAGAGCGTGTTGCGGGTCCCGAGCAGGAGCGCGGTGAGGGTCCCGGAGAACGGCGCGCCCCCCGCGGCGAGCACGCCGACGAACGCGAACTGGGAGGCGCCGGTGAACATCAGCAGCGACAACACACAGGTCTGCAGGACCGACAACCCCGACACCACCGCGACCGCCCCGAACGAGGTGCCGTACAGGCCGGTGGCGATGCCCACCCCGAGGCCGTCCCGGACGATGCCGCGTCGTACGACGGGATCGAGGGGCGGGCTCACCGGCCCAATCTAGTGTCGTGCCGGGTGCACGGGATCAGGGCGCACGTGCCCCGGATCTGGGTCGGCACCCCCAATTCTGAGGATGTCCGGGTCGTAGCGGGTCGGCGCGCGCAAGCCGGAGCATACTGCCGTGTCAGGGCGACTGCCCCGAACAAGAGCACATCCGGGAGGAACCGTGCGAGTTTCACGAACAGTCGCCGGGCTGGGCGCGATGGTGTGCCTGGTGCTGGCGGCACCTACTGCACAGGCTGCGGGAGGAGCCCACGGGTTGGCAGCCGCCTCGGGAGTGACGACCCTCGACCTCGAGTTGAACGAGCCGGCCGGGGCCACGGTCGCCCACGACGACTCGGGCTACGGCCACGACGGCGCGATCGGAAGCCACATCACGATGAACGGCGCGTACGCCAACTGGGACCGGCACGCGCCGGGCGCCGGCATCTACTACGGAGCCGCCCACCTGATGGTCGTCAACGACGACTCCGACGGCTCGATCGACCCGGGCACCGGAAACTTCTCCGTCGAGATCCGCTACCGCTCGACCGACAAGTTCGGCAACGTCATCCAGAAAGGCCAGGCCAAGTCGGTCGGCGGGCAGGTCAAGTTCCAGCAGCCCAATGGCATCATCAGCTGCATGTTCAAGTCGCCCAACGGCACGGCCACCGTCGGGTCCAAGACCCCGCTCAACGACGGTCAGTGGCACGTCGTGCGCTGCGACCGCACGCCGACCCAGGTGACGATGTATGTCGACGGTGCGTACCGCAACCGGATCCGGCACACCACCGGGAACATCAACAACACCAAGCCGTGGACGATCGGCGGCAAGCTGGACTGCGACACCACCGACCCGACCACGGGCGCCGACAGCTGCGACTACTTCCCCGGCGACATCGACTACGTGCACTTCACGAAGGGCTGACTCTCGTCTCGACGGGAGTGGGCCTCCCCCCGGGGCCCGCTTCCGTCGTCCTTGCCGCCGCCGCCGCCGCCCGTGCGGCAGGTCGGGATGGGCAATGGCTCAGCGGCGGCGTATGACGCGGGCCGGGCGAGCGTGCGCGGAGAAGTCGTGCACCAGCAGGTAGCTGGCCAGCAGCCCGGCCAGGCCGCCGATCAGGGCGCCGACCGAGGCAGCCACCGGCAGGGCGGCGTAGTGGGCGACCCAGGCGCCCGAGGCGATACCGACGAGCAGCGTGCTGAGCACGACGGCGAAGCGGTAGAGGACGGGCAACGGACCGAACACCTGACACCCCCGTGACGAGCGGCCGCAGAGGGCGGCCGCGCCTGCCTCCATGATCACGCAGAATCGCCGAAAATCAATACCGAAGATCAATTCGCTGCGTCGAAGCCCGTGTGCATCCGGATCTGCTTGACCTGGGTGGCCCCCGTGCCGTCGAGGTCGAGAGTGCGGCGGGCCGTGTCGGGGCCCCAGCCGGCGTCGGAGAGGAAGCCACGCAGCGCGTCGTCTCCCGCCACCAGCCAGATGACGGCACGGGCGAAACGGTCGGCCGCCATCGTGTCGACGGCCGCGTGCAGCAGCCGCGACCCGTGGCCCTTGCCGCGCTCGCCCTCGCCGACGGTGAGCTCCATCAGCTCGCCGACCGCGACGGGGTCGGTGTCGGGGTCACTCGACGGGGCCATGACCGCGAAGCCGACCACCCGGTTGCGCTCGAGCGCCACCAGCACCCGGTTGCGGGCGTCGCCCGGCTTGCCCAGCGACTCGCGCCACACGGCCGCGAAGTCGGCAACGGCGAGCTCGCCCGCGGCCGGCACCAGCCCGGCGTACGACGTGGCCCAGGCGCGGGCCTGCAGGCTCGCGATGGCCTCGGCGTCGTCGGCCCAGGCGACGCGTACCGAGACATCGGCCGTGGGAGAGCTCATGTGCACATCGTCTCAGGACCAGCGGTGTTACAGATGAGCGGTCGCGGTGCAGGAAAGTGTCACATGCGCTGCTAGTCTGGCGGGATGTACGGGAATGACTTCGGAGCCGACCAGGGACCCGCCGACGGTGCGCGCGAGCACGACCCGGAGGACTTCACCCGCCTGCTCGCCGAGGAGGGCCGGGTCGAGCCCCGCGATGCGATGCCCGAGGCCTACCGCAAGTCGCTGGTGCGCCAGATCGCCCAGCACGCCCACTCCGAGATCATCGGCATGCAGCCGGAGGGCAACTGGATCACCCGGGCGCCCTCGCTGCGGCGCAAGGCCGTGCTGCTGGCCAAGGTGCAGGACGAGGCCGGGCACGGGATGTATCTCTACAGCGCCGCCGAGACGCTCGGCGCCGATCGCGCCGACATGACCGGGAAGCTCGTCGCCGGACGGCAGAAGTACTCCTCGATCTTCAACTACCCGACCTTGACCTACGCCGAAGTGGGAGTGATCGGCTGGCTCGTCGACGGAGCGGCCATCTGCAACCAGGTGCCGCTGTGCCGGGCGTCGTACGGGCCGTACGCGCGGGCGATGGTGCGCATCTGCAAGGAGGAGTCCTTCCACCAGCGGCAGGGCTACGAGCTGCTGCTCACGATGATGCGCGGCTCGGATACGCAGCGGGCCATGGTGCAGGAGGCTGTCGACCGCTTCTGGTGGCCGTCGCTGATGATGTTCGGTCCGCCCGATCACCGCTCCCCCAACACCGAGCAGTCGATGCGGTGGGGCATCAAGCGACACACGAACGACGAGCTGCGCCAACGCTTCGTGGACATGACGGTGCCCCAGGCCGCCATCCTGGGCGTCACCCTGCCCGACCCCGATCTGCAGTGGAACGAAGCGCGCGGCCGGCACGATTTCGGCGAGATCGACTGGTCGGAGTTCGACGCCGTGCTGAAGGGCGACGGCCCGTGCAACACCCAGCGTGTGCAGCACCGCCGGACCGCGCACGAGGACGGTGAGTGGGTGCGCGACGCCGCGACCGCGTACGCCGCGAAGTCGGCCGCACGGCGTACTGCGGCGAAGGCCGCCTCATGAGCGAGTTCGTCGCCGAGGGCGGCCACGGAGCGGTCCCCACCGAGGGCATCCCGGTGGAGCCGACCCCTGCTGCCGTCCGGTCGGACTGGCCGCTCTACGAGGTCTTCCTGCGGGGCAAGCGCGGGCTGAACCACGTGCACGTGGGATCGCTGCACGCGGCCGACGCGGACATGGCGTTGCACCACGCGCGTGATCTCTACACCCGCCGCAACGAGGGCGTCAGCATCTGGGTCGTCGCCTCCGCCGACATCATGGCCTCCAGTCCGGCCGAGAAGGACCCGTTCTTCGCGCCCTCCGGCGACAAGGTGTACCGCCACCCGACGTTCTACGACATCCCGGCCGACGTGCCGCACATGTGACGAGGCGACCATGACCGACCATCTCTACGACGCGCTCGCCGACGTCCACACCGGCGACGAGCGGT
>JBPCQY010000070.1:0-7643 GCA_050997635.1 Nocardioides sp. | reverse complement strand
GTGCCGGTGCGGCGATCAGCCTGCCGGCGGCGCCGTACGTCCACCTGTTCGTCCCGGTCGGCTCGGCCACCGTCGAGGGGGCCGGGTCGACGGCGACGGGGGACTCGGCGCGACTGACCGGGGGCGGGCAGCGGCTCGTGGCCGGCCCGGCCGGCGCGGAGATCCCGGTCTGGGAGATGCACTCCTCCCTCGGGTGATGCGGCATACTCCTTCGCATGGCTAACGACGTACTCGACCAAGCCGAGGCCCTCGCCGACCGCACCATCGACTTCCGCCGCGCATTGCACCGACGGCCGGAGATCGGGCTGCAGCTGCCCGGCACCCAGGAGGCGATCCTGGGCGAGCTGTCCGACCTCGGCCTCGACGTACGCCGCGGCGGATCGACGACCTCGGTGGTCGCGGTACTCCAGGGTGCCTCGGACGGACCCACGGTGCTGCTGCGCGGGGACATGGATGCCCTGCCGCTGGTCGAGGACACCGGCCTGAACTTCGCCTCCGAGATCGACGGCGCGATGCACGCGTGCGGGCACGACACGCACGTCGCGATGCTGGCCGGCGCGGCGCGGCTGCTCACCGACCGGCGGGCCGAGCTGACCGGGCGGGTGGTGTTCATGTTCCAGCCCGGCGAGGAGGGCTTCCACGGCGCCCGCTACATGCTGGAGGAGGGACTGCTCGAGGTGGCCGGGCCGCGGCCCTCGGGCGCGTTTGCCATCCACACCACGTCCACGTTCGCCAGCGGGACGATCAACACCCGGCCCGGGTCGCTGCTGGCCTCGGCCGACACCATCCACCTGACCGTGCACGGGCGGGGCGGGCACGCCTCGGCGCCGCACCAGGCCGCCGACCCGATCCCGGTGGCGGCCGAGATCGTCATCGCCCTGCAGACGATGGTCACCCGACGGATCAACATCTTCGATCCCGCGGTCGTGACGATCGCGCGACTGACGGCCGGCACGACGGACAACGTCATCCCGGTCCGCGCCGAACTCGAGGGCACCATCCGCACGCTGTCCGCGGAGAGCCGGGCCAGCGTGCGGGCGCTCGTGGCCCAGGTCGCCGAGGGCATCGCCGCCGCGCACGGGATGACCGTCGAGCTGGAGATCGAGGCGGGATATCCGGTCACGGTGAACGACGGCGACTTCGCGGCGTCGGTACAGGCCACGGCGGCACGCGTGCTCGGCTCCGAGCGGGTGGTGCCGATGGCCAACCCGATCATGGGCGCGGAGGACTGGTCCTACGTGCTCGAGGAAGTCACCGGCGCGATGGCCTTCCTCGGTGCCTGCCCGCCGGACCTGACGCCCGATCAGGCGCCCGGCAACCACTCCAACCTGGTCGTCTTCGACGAGGACGCCCTGGCTACCGGGGTGGCGACGTACGCCGCCGTAGCGATGGACACCCTCACCGGCTAACTGTGCGGGCGGCTACGGCCAGAGCTGGGCGGTCGCCAGCCGGGCGCCCTCGGCGAGGGCGCGCAGCTTCGCCCACATGATCGACGGGTGCACCCGCCGTACGAACGGCCCCTGCGCGAAGCCGCAGTCGGTGCCGCCGACGACGTTCTCCCGGCCGACGAGCCCGGCCAGCCGGGTCAGACGCTGCGCGACCAGGTCGGGGTGCTCGACGACGTTCGTGGCGTGGCTGATCACGCCCGGGATGAGCATTCGGCCTTCGGGTAGGGCGACGTCTTCCCAGACCCGCCACTCGTGCTCGTGCCGCGGGTTGGCCTGCTCCAGCGCGTAGCCGCCGACCGGAACCTGCAGGATCAGGTCGACCACCGCGGCCAGCGGGACGTCGCCGACGTGCGGGGCATTCCAGCTCCCCCAGCAGACGTGGTAGCGAGCCCGCTCGGGTGGGATGCCGTCCAACGCCCGGACCAGGGCGGCGGTGCGCAGCTCCGCCCAGGCGCGGTACGCCGCTTCGTCGCCGTCGAGGTAGTCGTACATCATGGCGAAGTAGGCGTCGTCGACCTGCACCATGAGCCCGGACTCGACGATCGTGCGGTACTCCTCGTTGAGCGCGTCCGCGACCGCGAAGACGTAGTCCTGCTCGGTGTCGTAGAACTCGTCCCTGCGCCAGGGCACGACGCTGGCGGGGGCAACGACCGGCAGGAACCCGTCGACGACATCCACGCCGTCCAACGCGGCCGTCAGGTTGTCGATGTCGCGGTGCAGCGCAGCCTGGCCGACGTAGCGCACCGGCCCCGTGCAGACCCAGTTGCCCAGGGTGCCGACGAACCCCTGCGTCCCCTCGTACTCGGCGTAGAAGTCTCGGAACAGCCGCTTGTCCGTCCCCGCGCCCACGACCGCCGGCGTGGTTGGGTCGTCGGCCCGCAGCTCGAAGCCGCCGAGCCGCTCCCGGACGTACCGGGACCAGCTCACCGACTTGCCGAACTCCCCGTCGCTGACGACGTCGATCCCGGCTGCCGCCTGCTCATGCACGACGTCGGCGACGGCCTTGCGCAGGATCGACTCGTACGCCGCCTCGTCGTACGGCTTGCCGTGCTCCTTCGACTGCAGGACGTCGACCAGCTCCGGCGGCCGGATCAGGCTGCCGACGTGCGTGGTCAGGATCCGATCGGTGCTCAGGTCAGGCCGCCGCTGTGGTCGGCCTCCACCTGACCGATGTCGGTGACGCCGTACTTGTCGATCGCGGCCTGCAGGACGGCGTGGTCGACCTCGCCGCTCGCGGCCAGGGCGGTCAGCGCGCGTACGACGATGGACTCGGCGTCGACCCGGAAGTGCCGCCGCAGCGCTGGCCGGGTGTCGGACAGGCCGAAGCCGTCGGTGCCCAGTGACACGAAGTCGTTGAGGACCCAGGGCGCGATCTGGTCCGGCACCGCGCGCATCCAGTCCGACACCGCGACGACAGGCCCGGGTTGGTCGCGCAGCGCCGAGGTCACGTAGGGGAAGCGCTGCGTTCCGTCCGGGTGGTCCAGATTCCACGAGTCGCAGTCCAGCGCGTCGCGGCGCAGCTCGTTCCAGGACGTCACCGACCACACGTCGGCGCGCACCCCCCAGTCCGCCGCCAGCAGCTCCTGCGCCTTGAGCGCCCACTGGACCGCGACGCCGGAGGCCAGTAGCTGCGCGGCCGGCCCGTCGCCCTCGGGGGCCGGCCGGTAGTGATGCAGGCCGCGCAGGATGCCGGCCACGTCCACGTCCGCCGGCTCGGCCGGCTGCTGGTACGGCTCGTTGTAGACGGTGATGTAGTAATAGACGTCTGCAGAGCGCTCGCCCGGATCCGCGCCGTACATCCGGGCCAGCCCGTCGCGGACGATGTGCGCGAGTTCGAAGCTGAACCCCGGGTCGTAGGCGACTACCGCCGGGTTGGTCGAGGCCAGCAGCATTGAGTGCCCGTCCTCGTGTTGGAGGCCCTCGCCGTTGAGCGTCGTACGCCCGGCGGTGGCCCCGAGCAGGAAGCCGCGGGCCAGCTGGTCACCGGCGGCCCACAGGGAATCGCCGATCCGCTGGAACCCGAACATCGAGTAGAAGATGTAGATCGGGATCATGTGCTCGCCGTGGGTGGCGTAGGCGGAGCCGGCGGCGGTGAACGAAGCCGCCGAGCCGGCCTCGGTGATCCCCTCGTGCAGGATCTGCCCGGTCGTGGATTCCTTGTAGGCCAGCAACAGATCGCGGTCCACCGACGTGTAGTTCTGCCCGTGCGGGGAGTAGATCTTCTGGTTGGGGAACATCGCGTCCATCCCGAAGGTCCGGGCCTCGTCCGGAATGATCGGCACGAACCTGGGCCCCATGTCGGGGTGCTTGAGCAGCTCCTTGAGCAGCCGGACGAAGGCCATGGTGGTGGCCACCGCCTGCTTGCCCGATCCCCGGCGCAGCACGTCGTACGCCTGCGTTTCCGGCTGGGCCACCGGTTTGGCACTGACCACCCGCCGGGGGATCGCGCCGCCGAGTTCGCGGCGCCGCTCGAACATGTAGGCCAGCTCGTCGGAGTCCTTCGGCGGCATGTAGTACGGCGGGAGCTTGGCGTCCAGCGCCTCGTCGGGGATGTCCAGGTACAGCCGGTCGCGGAAGGCCTTCAGGTCGTCGACGGCCAGCTTCTTCATCTGGTGAGTGGAGTTGCGGGCCTCGAAGTGGCTGCCGAGGGTCCAGCCCTTGATCGTCTTGGCCAGGATCACGGTGGGCTGCCCGGTGTGCCGCACCGCGGCCCGGAAGGCGGCGTACACCTTCTGGTAGTCGTGCCCGCCCCGGGACAGCCCCCAGACCTCGTCGTCGGACAGATGCTCGACCAGCTTCAGGGTGCGCGGGTCGCGGGCGAAGAAGTGCTCGCGGACGAACGCCCCGCTCTCGGACTTGTAGGTCTGGTAGTCCCCGTCCGGGGTGGCGTTCATCAGGTTGAGCAGGGCGTGGTCGGTGTCTGCGGCCAGCAGCGGGTCCCAGTTGCGGCCCCAGATCACCTTGATGACGTTCCAGCCGGCGCCGCGGAAGTAACTCTCCAACTCCTGGATGATCTTGCCGTTGCCCCGGACCGGCCCGTCGAGGCGCTGCAGGTTGCAGTTGATGACGAACGTGAGGTTGTCCAGCTCCTCTCGGGCGGCCACGCCGATGGCGCCCAGGGACTCCGGCTCGTCCATCTCGCCGTCACCGAGGAACGCCCAGACCCGCTGGCCGCTGGTGTCCTTGATCCCGCGGCTGTGCAGGTAGCGGTTGAACCGAGCTTGGTAGATCGCGTTGAGCGGGCCGAGGCCCATCGAGACGGTAGGGAACTCCCAGAAATCGGGCATCAGCCGGGGATGGGGGTAGGACGACAGCCCGCCGCCCGGGTGGGACAGCTCCTGCCGGAACCCGTCGAGCTGGGACTCGCTCAACCGGCCCTCCAGGAAGGCCCGGGCGTAGACGCCGGGGGAGGCGTGGCCCTGGAAGTAGATCTGGTCGCCGCCGCTCGGGTGGTCCTTGCCGCGGAAGAAGTGGTTGAAGCCGACCTCGTACAGGCTGGCGCTGGAGGCGTACGTCGAGATGTGCCCACCGACGCCGATCCCGGGCCGCTGCGCCCGGTGCACCATCATCGCGGCGTTCCACCGGATGTAGGCCCGGATCCGGCGCTCCACGTGCTCGTCGCCGGGGAACTCCGGCTCGCGCTCGGGCGGGATCGTGTTGATGTAGTCGGTGCTGCGCAGGGCCGGGACGCCGACGTGCTGTTCGCGCGCCCGCTCGAGCATGCGCAGCATCAGGTAGCGAGCCCGACCGCGTCCGGCGTTGTCGACCACGGCGTCGAGGGACTCCAGCCACTCCCGGGTCTCGTCGGGGTCGGCGTCCGGGAGCTGGCTGGGCAGTCCATCGATGATGGGCCGCTCCGATGTGGACTCGTTTCCCACGGATTGCCTCCCTAGCGGGTGCGCGCACGTTCGGCGTACGAGGTGATTGTCCCACTGGCAGGGGACTGCACCCAGTCAGGTAGTGCCCCCCTCTGCCCGGTGGCCTACGCTACGGATCCGCGACCAGGGGGGCTGGTCGCTTCCGTCGATCTGGAGTCGCTCTATGCCCGGCCTGCGCCATCCCGTCACCTTGCTCGGCGGCGCCGCCGCGCTGCTTGCCGGCCTCGTCGCGTGCGCGAGCACGGTCCCGGGCACCGCCGAGTACGCCGGCGCGGGACCGACGACCCAAACCACCACGCAGACCACCGAGACGACCACGCAGACCACCGAGACCACGATGGAGACGTCGACCTCGGGCGGCAGCGAGGCCGAGCAGACGGCGTGCCTGCTGGTCCCGTTGAGCGATGTGGACGCTTTCGACGCGTTCAACACCCTGGCCGACAAGCCGGAGGCCGACCAGACCCAGGAGGAGCGCAACAGCGTGGCCGACATGTTCGACGCCGCGCAGATAGAGGTCCAGGGCTACATCGACCCGCTCCCGGCGGGACCGATCAAGGACGGGGCGGTGGCCACGCACGAGGCGCAGATCGAGGTCCGGGATCGGCTGCGGGCAGGTACCGACGTGAACACCCAGATCATTCTCGACGCCAACGACGTGCTGGCCGCGGCCTGTGGAACACCCTGAGCCGGGGTTGGGGGAGTAGTTGCCGGTGACCAGCACCGTGGATGGTCCGGGGGGACGGGGGCCGGCTGATCGGCTCGGGATCCAGCCCGGCATGGTCGTGCAGGAGCTCGGGTACGACGAGGACTGCGACGAGGAGCTGCGCGACGCGGTCGTGGACCGGGCCGGCGAGTTCGTCGAGGAGGACTCCGACGAGGTGGTCGACGTCGTCCTGCTGTGGTGGCGTGAAGACGACGGAGACCTGGTCGACGCCCTGGTGGACGCGATCGGGCCGCTGGCGGACAACGGCGTGGTCTGGCTGCTTTCGCCGAAGACCGGCCGACCCGGGCACGTCGAGGCCAGCGACATCAGCGAGGCGGCGCCGACGGCAGGGTTGCAGCAGACGAGCACGATCAACGCCGGTCAGGACTGGTCGGGGGCGCGACTGACGACTCCCCGGTCCGGCCGCCGAAACAGATAGGAGCGTTCCAATGACTGTCACCGTGGGCGACACGGCACCGGATTTCACCTTGGGCAACCAGGACAACGAGCAGGTCACGCTGTCCTCGTTCCGCGGTTCGAAGGACGTGCTGCTGGTCTTCTACCCGTTCGCGTTCTCCGGCGTGTGCACCGGCGAGCTGTGCCAGGTGCGTGACGACCTGCCGTCGTTCCAGAACGAGTCGGTGCAGCTGCTGGCGATCTCGGTGGACACCGTCTACTCGCTGAAGACCTGGGCCGCCGACCAGGGCTTCTCGTTCCCGTTGCTGTCCGATTTCTGGCCGCACGGGGCGGTCGCTTCGTCCTACGGCGTGTTCGACGAGCAGCGGGGCTTCGCCGTACGGGGGACGTTCCTGATCGACAAGTCCGGGGTCGTCACGTTCGCCGAGATCAACGGGCCGGGCGACGCGCGGGACCAGGCCGGCTGGAAGGCGGCGCTGGCCGCGGCGGCGTAGCTGCTCTTGGTCGCGGGGCGCGTAGCTCAGCGGTAGAGCACCCGCCTTACAAGCGGGTGGTCGCAGGTTCGATCCCTGCCGCGCCCACCCCTGCAGGTTGTTGACGGTTCGTCCTCCGGGACACATCATGCGTGCGTGACCATTCACGCTGGCGTGATGTTGCCGCCTCGGGCGGCGGAGGTGCTCCGGCTCTTGGCCGACCCGCTGCGACTCTCGATCGTCCGGGCGCTGGCGAGGGAGCAGCTCTGCACCTGTCATCTCGTCGAGGAGCTGGGAGTCCGGCAGACCACGATCGCCAACCAGCTGCGCCAGCTGCGGGAGGCCGGCGTGGTGGAGGTCGAGCCGGCCGGCCGGTACACGTACTACCAGCTGCATCCCGATCTGCTCGACGAGCTGGCGGCCTGGCTCGGCGAGCTCGCGCAGGACGCCCGGGCTGCCACCGCCGTGAAGCGGCCGTGCCGATGACCGTGCTGGCCCGCGAGACGCTGGCCGAGCTGATCGGTACGGCGTTCCTCGTGGCGGCGGTGGTCGGCTCCGGGATCGCCGCGGCCCGGCTCTCGCCCGGTGACGGGGGCATGCAGCTGCTCGAGAGCAGCCTGGTCACCGGCGCCGCCCTGGTCGCCATCATCCTGGCGGTCGGGCCGGTCTCGGGTGCCCACCTCAACCCGGTTGTGACGCTGGCCGACCGGGTGTTCGGTGGGCT
>JBPCQY010000015.1:0-11495 GCA_050997635.1 Nocardioides sp. | reverse complement strand
TGCCGCGGGCGGTCGTGATCACCAAGCTCGACCAGGCGCGCGCCGACTTCGACGGCGTGCTCGCCGCCGCGCAGGACGCCTTCGGCGAACGGGTGATGCCGCTCTACGTGCCCGAGCGCTCCGACGGAGTGGTCACCTCGCTGACCGGCCTGCTCGCCCCCGGCGACCACGAGCTGCGCGGCCCACTGATCGAGGGCGTCATCGAAGAGTCCGAGGACGAGACGCTGATGGACCGGTACCTCGGCGGCGAGGAGATCTCCGAAGAGGTGCTGACCGCCGACCTCGAGAAGGCCGTCGCCCGCGCCAGCTTCCACCCCGTCGTACCCGTCTGCTCGACGACGGGCGTCGGCTGCGCCGAGCTGCTCGACCTGGCGGTCGCGGGCTTCCCCCCACCGTCCGAGCACCCCGCACCCGACGTCTTCACGCCGGCCGGCGCCACCAAGACCGCGATCACGTGCGACCCCGCCGGACCTCTCGTGGCCGAGGTGGTGCGCACCTCCAGCGACCAGTACGTCGGGCGGCTCAGCCTGGTGCGCGTCTTCTCCGGCACCCTGAGCGCCGACCAGCCGGTGCACGTGTCTGGCCACTTCTCCTCCTTCTTCGGAGAGTCGACCCACGCCGACCACGACGAGGACGAGAAGGTCGGCTCGCTGGCCCACCCGTTCGGCCGCCAGCAGTGCCCGGCCGAGACGGTCGTGGCCGGCGACCTCGCTGCGATCGGCCGGCTCACCCGCGCCGAGACCGGCGACACCCTCTCCTCGATCGACGACCCGCGGGTGCTGCGCCCGTGGTCGATGCCCGAGCCGCTGCTGCCGGTCGCGATCGAGGCCAGGTCGAAGGCCGACGAGGACAAGTTGTCCCAGGCGCTGTCCCGGGTGGCTGCCGAGGACCCATCGGTGCGCGTCGTCAACGACGCCGATACCCACCAGCTGGTGATCTGGTGCATGGGCGAGGCCCACGCCGACGTCGTGGTCACCAAGCTCGCGGACCGGTTCGGCGTCCACGTCGACCAGGTGCCGTTCGCGGTGTCGATGCGCGAGACGTTCGCCGGACTGGCCAAGGGACACGGCCGGCACGTGAAGCAGTCCGGTGGTCACGGCCAGTACGCCGTGTGCGACATCGAGGTCGAGCCGCTCCCGGAGGGGTCCGGCTTCGAGTTCGTCGACAAGGTGGTCGGCGGCTCGGTGCCGCGTCAGTTCATCACGTCGGTCGAGAAGGGCGTGGCCGCCCAGATGGAGCGTGGCGTACGCGCCGGGCACCGGGTCGTCGACGTACGCGTGACCCTGACCGACGGCAAGGCCCACAGCGTCGACTCCTCCGACATGGCCTTCCAGATGGCCGGCGCGCTCGCGCTGCGCGAGGCGGCGGCGGCCACCACCACCGTGACCCTGCTCGAGCCCTTCGACATGGTCTCGGTCGTCGTCCCCGACGACCAGGTCGGCGCCGTGATGAGCGACCTCTCGGCGCGCCGGGGCCGGCTGCTCGGCTCCGACAAGGTCGGCGACCTCACCGTCGTCGAGGCCGAAGTCCCCCAGACCGAACTCGTGCGCTACGCCGTCGACCTGCGCTCCTCGACCCACGGCTCCGGCTCGTTCACCCGCGCTTTCGGGCACTTCGAACCCATGCCCGAGGACGTCGCGCGGACCCTCGGCCAGCCTGATCACGCTTGACCCCCTCGGGTCCCAGACCACCGCCGCTCAGTCACCCGGCGGACGTCATACGAATCGGGCGCTATAGCCGACGGATCGTATGACGTCCCCGGTGGGAGCCCGCCCAGCCCCACCCGCCCTAGCCGAAGCCCCGGGCCGACCGCAGGAAGGCCTCGAGGATCGGGCCCGCGGTGCCGGCGCCCGTCGTACCGACGTCGACGAACGCGCAGACCGCCAGGTCGCCCTGGGCGCCGATCATCCAGGCGTGGGTCAGGCGCTTGCCGCCGCGGTCGAACTCGGCGGTGCCGGTCTTGGCGATCACCGGAGGCCCCGGGATGTCCTTGAGGCCGAGGCCCGTGCCGCCGGTTACGACGCCGCGTAGCAGCGTCTTGATGGTCGCGTCCTCGGAGCCCGTCAGCGGGGTCGACGTGGTGGCGGTGGGCTGCACCGACGTGACCAGCTCGGGTACGACGGTGTGCCCGGCCACCACCGAAGCCAGCACCGTCGCCATCGTCATCGGCGAGGCCAGGATCTGTCCCTGCCCGATCATGTCCGCGGCCTTCGTGGTCTCGGAGGTGGGCGGCGCGACGTTGCCGAAGTACGCCGGGAAGCCGAGGTCGTGGTCGACGCCCATGCCGAGCGTCGCGGCCGCGTCGACGAGGTCCTGGTCGCCCAGCCTGGTGCGCTGGCCGATGTAGGCGGTGTTGCAGGAGTTGGCCAGCGCCGAGGCGAGCGTGATCCGGCCGTTGGCGGACGCCGGGTAATAGCTGTCGTTGGTGAAGACCTTGCCGTTGACGTTGACGCTCGTCGGGCAGGTGACCGGCGACGACGGGGACAGGCCCTTCCTGATCAGGGCCAGCGACGCCACCGTCTTGAACGTCGACCCGGGCGCGAACCGGCCGTAGGTCGCGTCGTTGTAGCCGTTGTTGCCGGGGCCGTTGGCGGCGACCAGGATCGCACCGGTCGAGGGTCGGATCGCGACCAGGGCCGAGGCGGGCTTGACGCCGGCGAGGAGCCGCTCCGCCTCGGTCTGGAGCCGGCCGTCGAGGGTCAGCTTCAGGGGCAAGCCCTTGACCGCCGGTGTCCGGTAGAGCTTGCGGTGCTTGCCGTCGGACCCGACCGCGTCGATCTGGACGCCGGGCGAGCCGCGCAGCTGGTCGTCGTACCTTGCCTCGAGCCCGGAGATCCCGGCCAGGTCGCCGAGGTGGTAGACGGCGGGGTGGTCCTTGATCATCTCGGCCGTGACCTCACCGACCCGCCCGAGGATCGGCGCCGCGAAGTCGCGGGTCGGCGCCAGTGGCAGGCTGCCGGCGATCGCGCTGACGCCCTTGATCGAGGTGTAGCCGTTGGTAACGGCGGCCGGCACCTCGTCCTTGCGGAAGACGATCGCCTCGACGAACGCCTTCGGGCCGGCGCCCTTGACCTGCTTGACGTACGGCGCGGTGTCGACGCCGACGAGCCGCGCGAGCCGGCGGGCGGCGACGGGAGCACCGGCGGCGCCGATCTTGGTGCGGTCGACGCCGAACCGGACGACCGGACGGTCGATCATCAGACCGAGACCGCCGGCGCCAAGGATGGGGGCCCGCTTCGAGGTCAGGGTGGTGGCGTCGAGGGTGACCGACGGGCCGAGCGAGGCCTCGACGACCGAGGGGTCCCACGCGACCTGCCAGGCGCCGCCCACGAGCGCGAGCGTGGCCGTCGAGTCGTAGGTCCAGGGCTGGTCGCTGACCGGCCACGACCAGGCGAGGGTCGCGGATGCTGCCGTGTCGGTGGTCTCGTCGAGGTTGCGGACGCTGATCTTTGGGGTCAGGTCGCCGAGGCCGGCGACGATGCCGTCGTACTCCTTCTGGATCGCCTTCGGCTTGCCGACCTGGAAGACCACGCCGGACAGGTCGCCCTTGGCCAGCCCCGCCGCCAGGGCGGACGCCGCCGGGGCGGGGTCGGGGCCGCTGGGCTTGTCGGATCCGCTGCTGCAACCGGTCAGGGCCAGCGCGACGAGGAGGGCAGGCACGAGTCGGTTCCCCATGCCCGCCATCCTTGCATCGACGTCAGCGCGTGCTGGGGAGCCTTTGCCGCTCGGGCTCGATGCTGCGGTCCTGGTTGGCGTACGTGCGCTGGCGATCGGCCTGTGCCGGCCCGCTCGCCCGGGCCTGGTCGAGCGCGGCCCTGGTCACCGTCAGCGACGTGCCGGTGAGCAGTGGGCTCACGAGCGGCGTGGAGCCGGAGGCGTGAGCGGTAGTCAACCCAGGGCTCGGGCCGCCGGCGCGACAGTGGTGCAGGTGACCCGCGTCACACGTTTTCGACGCCGTCCCGGAATAACCGGCCCGCGGTCCCCGTCGAGGTAGTCAAATCTTCAACTATTAGGAGCTCTTGATGACGCAGTCCTTCGACACCCCCACCACCGCCGTCTCGGACATCTCGGGCAAGTACACGCTCGACAACACCCACACCCAGCTCGGCTTCAGCGCGCGCCACGCCATGGTGACCACCGTCCGTGGCCAGTTCCGCGACTTCGAGGGCTCGGCCGTCGTCGACGTCGAGAACCCCTCCGAGAGCTCGGTCTCGGTGACCATCAAGACCGCCAGCGTCGACACCGGTGTCGCCGACCGCGACGGGCACCTGCGCTCGGGCGACTTCTTCGAGGTCGAGACCCACCCCGAGATCACCTTCGTCTCCACGGCCGTCGAGCGCACGGATGACGTCACCTGGGCGATCACCGGCGACCTCACCATCAAGGACGTCACCCGCTCGGTGACCATCCCCTTCGAGCAGACCGGCTCCGCGCGCGACCCGTTCGGCAACCTCCGCATCGGCTTCGAGGGCGAGGCCGCCATCAGCCGCAAGGACTTCGGCCTGACCTACAACGCGGCCCTCGAGACCGGTGGCGTCCTGATCTCCGACAAGATCAAGCTGGCCTTCGACATCTCCGCCATCCAGGCCTGACCGACCTGTCAGTTGTTGACGCCCCACAGCGTCGACCTGTCAGTCGTTGACACTCCAGAGCGCCGACCCGTCACTTGTGCACGTCGACAAGTGACGGGTCGACGTCATTTCGCTGCCAACAAGTGACCGCGACGCTCTAGCCGCGCGTTCCTCGACCGGACGTCATACGAAGCGTCGCCTATAGCGCGCGGACCGCATGACGTCCCGCGCGCGGCGAGCCGTCAGCGGTACGGCGTGCGCGCCCGGCCGCGGCTCTGCCAGTGCTGGCGGTGCCGGCGGCCCTTGTGGACCACGAGGAACCAGATGCCGAGCCCGATCAGGATCAGCGGCAGGTGGGTCAGCACCGTGACGACGAGCAGCGCCGCCAGCAGCACCATCACGAACCCGGGCAGGTGGAGGCCCCGGCTCGAGGCGAGGGTGCGGCCCGGCGCCGTCCACGGCCCGGCCGGCGGGGTACGCCGCCCGAGCGAGGAGGGCAGGTCACCGAAGACCGGCGTCAGCTCGGCCTGCGTGCGGGCCGCCCAGACCCGGTCGAGCCGTTCGCCATGCTCGGTCTGGGTCAGCCGCCCCTGCGCGTAGTGCTCGCCGAGCTCGGCCGCCGCGGCCTCCCGTTCGGCGTCGCCGATGCGCAGCTGGTCGTTCACGAGTCTGCTCCTTCGGGTGCGGGGTCGGCCTCGTCGTCGACGGGGTCGCCCTCGGCGAGGATGTTGTAGAGCTGGCGGCGGGTCTCGATCAGTACGCCGATCGCGTCGCGGCGCTGCTGGTCGGAGCCGGTGGTGATGATCTGCCACACGGCGTTCATCACCTGCCCGATCTCGGGCTTGAGGGAGGCGTAGTCGGTGCCGCCGCCCTCGGCGCGCCGCGCCGAGCCCCGGTCGAACGGCGCCCAGACCTCGGCCAGCTCGTCGGGGTGCTCGGCGACGTAGGCCTGGCCGGTCTCGCTGAGCCGAAGGGTACGACGACCGGCCGCGTCGTCGGACTCGATCAGCCCCTCGTCCTCGAGCTGCTGGATCGTCGGGTAGACCGACCCGGGGCTGGGCCGCCAGGCGCCGCCGCTGCGCTCGGCGATCTGCTGGATGATCTGGTAGCCGTTCATCGGCTCGGTCGCCAGCACGTCGAGGATCGCGGCGCGCACGTCACCGCGGCGTACCCGCGGCCCGCGCTGCTGGGGCTCGCTGCCCTGGGCCAGGCCGAACAGGCCGGCCAGCCACGGGGGCGGGCCGGACGGCCGGTTCGGCGGTCCCCACTGCCACTCGCCCCACTTGCCACCCCAGGCGCCGCCGGGCCGGTTGCCGAAACGGCTCTCGAACTCGCGCGCCCACTGGCGGCCGTGTCCGTGGTCTCCCATCACGTTCTCCCTCACGTCGGTCGTGTGGCGGCGACTGTCACCGACCCATCACGATATATCGCGAGCGTACGTCGACGTGCGGGCCGACGCAAGGAGGTGACGCGCGGCGGACAGGACGGCGGCCAGCACCAGCGTCGCCACCAGCAGCCCGCCGACCGTCGGCGCGAACGACGAGGTCCCGGTGCCGTGCTGCCTTGGCCTTCCTCATGCCGGGTTCCGTTGCCGCGCTGTCGAGCGGCTGAAGGAACAGCTCGTGGCGGCTCGTCGCTAGAAGATGGATGATCTTCACCATGGTCGACTGGGGTGCAGGGAAGTATGAAATAACAGCAGCTGAGCTTGAGCCCGTTGCGCGTGTGGTGGTGGACCAGGCCGAACTGATCGCCGGTGAGGACGTGCTCGACCTGGCGTGTGGGACGGGCAACGCGGCACTGGTGGCCGCTGCCCTTGGTGCCCGGGTCATCGGCGTTGACGCGGCGCCGAGGCTGCTCGAGGTCGCCCGAATGCGCGCGCAGACCTTCGGTGTCGATCTGGAAGTTCGTGAGGGTGACTTGCTGGCTCTGCCCGTCGCCGACGCCTCGGCGGACGTCGTCCTGTCGGTATTTGGCGTCATCTTCGCCGCGGACCCGGCGCGGGCGCTGCGAGAGGTCGCGCGCGTCCTGCGGCCTCATGAGCTGCGCCATCATTGCGACGCAAAGACCGCCCGGCAGTAGCGATCTGGTCGCCCGTCCCAGAGAAGTCTGACCGCCACGTGGGATCTCTCGCGCAACGCGGTCGCCCGCTCCTCTGCCCACTAGAGGGGCCGCAAGCCCATCCCAGGCGTCTGCAGCCTGGCCCCCCGACAGCGTGGCAGTCGTCCTCCGACAGGGAGGAGCCCGTCATGACCGCGCTCTCAAACGTAGCCGCGGACCGACACCGACACTTCTGCCTGTGTGAGCACGGACTGATGGCGAAGCTGGAACGTCCGGACCTGCAGTTGTGGCATCGCGGCCGTCGGGCAGGGGCGTCGTGCCAACGGTCCTGGTGCACCGGTGGCACAGGGACCGACAACCTCGTCGCCGGCCCGGTCGCCCTAGGGTGACGCCATGGGCGCTCCCCGGTTCGAGCTCGTCTCGACGGTGCTCGGCACCTCCGATCCGCAGGGCCTGGCCGCCTTCTACCGCGACCTGCTGGGGTGGGTCGTGGTCCAGGACAGTCCCGAGTGGGTGGTCCTGCGGCCCGACGGAGGCACCACCGGGCTCGCGTTCCAGCGCGAGGACGCCCACGTGCCGCCGAGCTGGCCGGCCGGACCCGGCGACGTGCAGATGCAGGCCCACCTCGACATCGCCGTCGACCACCTCGACCAGGCCGTCAGCCGCGCCGAGTCGCTGGGCGCGTCGCTCGCGACCCACCAGCCGCAGGACGACGTACGCGTGCTGCTCGACCCGGCCGGGCACCCGTTCTGCCTGTTCGTACGCTCCTGACCCGCCCGGGTACGACGCCCCGCCCGCGCGCCGTACTGTGTGGGCCGTGCGTGCACTGGTCAAGACCACGGCGGGCCCCGGACTCAGCCTGGAGGACGTTCCCGAACCCACCCCCGGACCCGGCGAGGTGAAGATCCGGGTGCTGCGGGCAGGTCTCTGCGGCACCGACGTCCACCTCTACGACTGGGACGACTGGGCCGCAGCGACCGTGCGCCCGCCGATGACGATCGGCCACGAGTTCTGCGGCCGGATCGCCGAGCTCGGCCCCGGCGTCACCGACCTGACCGAGGGTCAGCTCGTCAGCGGCGAGGGCCACATCGTCTGCGGTCGCTGCCGCAACTGCCGGGCCGGACGCCGCCACCTGTGCATCAACACCGTCGGGCTCGGCGTCAACCGGGACGGCGCGTTCGCCGACTATGTCGTGCTGCCGGCGACCAACGTCTGGGTGCAGCCCGACGACCTCGACCCCGACCTCGGCGCGCTCTTCGACCCGTTCGGCAACGCCACCCATACGACCCTGTCCTTCCCGCTCGCCGGCGAGGACGTGCTGGTCACCGGCGCCGGCCCGATCGGCGTGATGTCGGTGGCCGTCGCGCGCCACGTCGGCGCCCGGTTCATCGTCGTCACCGACCTCAACCCGACCCGTCTCGAGTTCGCCAAGCGGGCCGGCGCCGACCTCGCGGTCAACCCGGCCGAGACCACTCTCGCCGACGCGATGAGCCAGCTCGGCATGAAGGAGGGCTTCGACATCGGCCTGGAGATGTCTGGCGCCCCGGCGGCCGTCGAGCAGATGACCGCCACCATGAACCACGGCGGCCGGATCGCGATGCTCGGCCTCCCGCACGCGCCGTACGCCGTCGACTGGGGCCGGGTGATCACGCACATGCTGACCATCAAGGGCATCTACGGCCGCGAGATGTATGACACCTGGTACGCCATGAGCTCGATGCTGCAGACCTCCTCCGCGCTGCGCGAGGCCGTCGGCTCGGTCATCACCCACCACCTGCCCGCCGAGAAGTTCGAGGACGCCTTCGCCGCCGTGAAGTCCGGTGAGTGCGGCAAGGTCATCCTGGATTGGGGTCTCGACTGAGCTCGACCACCGAGGCACTGAGCTCGACTACGACCGCAGGCTCACGGCGAGCACGAAGGAGTACACCATGTACGGCGACACCCGAGCCCAGCTGAGGGCCACCCTCGAGGAGATCGAGCGGGCCGGTCTCACCAAGCGCGAACGCGAGCTCACCAGCGCCCAGTCGTCGCACGTGGCGACGGGGACGGGCGAGGCGCTCAACTTCTGCGCCAACAACTACCTCGGCCTGGCCGACCACCCCGAGGTGCTGACCGCCGCGCGCGACGCCCTCGACGAGTGGGGCTTCGGCATGGCCAGCGTGCGGTTCATCTGCGGCACCCAGACCCTGCACAAGGATCTTGAGCGCGCGCTCTCGGACTTCCTCGGCACCGACGACACGATCCTGTTCAGCTCCTGCTTCGACGCCAACGGCGGCGTCTTCGAGGTGCTCTTCGACGAGCAGGACGTGATCATCTCCGACGAGCTCAACCACGCCTCGATCATCGACGGCATCCGGCTCTCCAAGGCCCAGCGCCACCGCTACAAGAACGCCGACCTCGCCGACCTCGAAGCCAAGCTCCAGCAGGCCTCCGGCGCCCGACGCCGCTGCATCGTGACCGACGGCGTGTTCTCCATGGACGGCTACCTCGCACCCCTGGACGGCATCTGCGATCTCGCCGACAAGTACGACGCGCTGGTGCTGGTCGACGACTCGCACGCGGTCGGCTTCGTCGGGCCGCACGGCGCCGGCACCCCCGACCACTTCGGCGTGCGCGACCGCGTCGACATCGTCACCGGCACCCTCGGCAAGGCGCTCGGCGGCGCTTCCGGCGGATACGTCGCCACCCACCAGGAGATCGTCGACCTGCTGCGCCAGCGGGCCCGGCCTTACCTGTTCTCCAACGCGGTCGCCCCGTCGGTCGTCGCCGGATCGCTCAAGGCCCTCGAGATCGCCGGCGGGTCGAGCGAGGCCCGCGAGACGCTGCGCCGCAACACCACGCTGTTCCGGTCGCTGATGGCCGAGGAGGGCTTCGACGTACTCCACGGCGAGCACCCGATCTCGCCGGTGATGTTCCCCGGCGAGGACGGCGCCCGGCAGGCCGCCGAGGTGGCCGACCGGATGCTGGCCGACGGCGTCTACGTGATCGCGTTCAGCTTCCCGGTGGTCCCGCGCGGCCAGGCCCGGATCCGGGTGCAGCTCTCGGCCGCGCACTCGCAGGACGACGTACGTGTCTGCGTCGCCGCCTTCAGTCGCGCCCGCGGCTGAGCCGCTCCACGACCTCGGGCGAGAGCTCGAGGCCCGACAGCACGGCCGGGTCGATGTCGGTGTCCGCGCGCAGCACCGAGATCCGGCCGTTGGGCTCGACGGCAACGACGGCCACCTCGGCGAGCGAACCGATTCTGCGCTCGCGCAGCACCGACCACAGGGCGTCCTCGGCGAAGCGCAGCCGCTGCATGCCCCCGACCTGGAGCTCGCCCGAGACCACGAGCGGTACGCCCAGATGCGGCCGCGGCCACCACACCCCGGCAAGCCGCTCGAGCACCAGGACGGTGCCGAGAGCGGCCAGGCCCGTCTCGAGGGTCGGGTCCAGGCCGAGGCTGGTGCGCCCGACGATCGCCGCGACGACCGCGGCCGCCGCCCAGGTCACGCTGGTCGTGTGGGAGAACAGGCGTTGGCCCCAGTGTCGCAGCAGCAGCGAGAACGCGACGTACATCCCCGCGGTCGTGATCACCACCGCGAGCACGCCGGTCGAGGTGACGGTGAGGAAGTGGCTGAGGTCGTCCATGGCGCTCAGCCTGCCACCCCCCGGATCTCAGAACGCGTCGCGCTTGCGCAGCGCCCGGGGTCGGCCGTCGGGGTCGTGAAGCAGCCGCAGCGGGATCTCGGCCCACCGCTGCGCGAACCAGCCGACCTCGGGCGGCTTGATCGGCAGCAGCCGACCGGGCGGACGCTCGCCGACCTGGCCGCCGTCGTACCAGGTCTGGAGGCGCTCGGCGGACTCCTGGAAGGCGCGCACCATACCGAGCGGCTCGATGCAGTCCTCCACGCTGGACAGGTCGTCGATGTCGCGGTCGAGGTGCTCGGCGGCCATGGTGAGCCGCAGGTCGCGGGCGTACGTCGCTTCGTCGGACTGGTCTACGACGCCCACCGAGATCTCCGAGTCGTGGGTCCACGACCGGCGATTGAAGTTGTCAGACCCGATGACCGCCCAGGTGTCGTCGAGCACGCAGATCTTCGCGTGCACGTAGACGGGGGTGCCGGCGTGGTTCTCGATGCTGAAGACGTGCACCCGGCCGGGCGCGACCTCGTCTACCGCGCTGATGGCGTGCAGCCGGCCGAGCAGCTGCGGGGTGCGGCCGATCGCGCCGTCGATGTCGGGCACGACGGGTACGACGGCGACGATGTGCAGGTCTGGGTGCTGCTCGAGGGTGTCGGTGAGCGACTCGCCGACGTCGTGGCCCCAGAGGTACTGGTCCTCCAGGTAGACGATCCGCTCCGTGCGAGCCAGCGCCTTGCGGTAGCCGCGGGCGATGCTGCGCTCGCCGCCGACCGCGAACGCGTAGTCGCGGTGCTGGCGCAGGTCGGGATAGGTGCGCAGCACCTGCACGGCGTGTGGCCCGGCCGGCGGCGGCGGAGGCTGCTGGGCCGGCAGCGGGTCGGCGCGGACGTCGAGGCGTCGTACGGCGTCGGCGAGGCGGCGGAACGGGTGCCGGGTCAGCGGGGTCGGGTCCTCCCAGCGCTCGCGGAACGACGTCTCGACGTCGTAGACCGCGGGGCCGGTGATCGCTGCCTGGCAGTCGTGCCACGGCGGCCGGTCGCCGTACTCCTTGCTGAGCGGCTGGGGCTGCGGGTCGCCGTGGTGGAGGTGATCGTCGCGCCGGGCGTGGCTCAGGTCGATGCCGCCGACGAACGCGATGTCGCGCGCCGGGTCGTCGCGGTGCCGGATCACCACCATCTTCTGGTGGTGCGAGCCGCCCCAGCGCACCCGCATGTCGAGCAGGGCCTCGGCGCCGCGGTCCTGGAG
>JBPCQY010000233.1:0-25566 GCA_050997635.1 Nocardioides sp. | reverse complement strand
CGGCCACCACCACCGCACCATCCACGACACCCCCTGGGAAATCAGACTCAACCAATCCGACCACCAACCCGAATACCGCGCCCCACCCAAACCCGGACGAACACCCGCCTGGATCCGACACCGAAAGAGACGCGAATAGGGAGTCTCGCGGCTTGGTCGACGACTCGAGGCTGGTCTCCCTGATGACAACCGGGCGAGAGCCCCCACTTTGGGGGGCTGGGTCCGGAGTTCGCGACGCAGCCTGACAACCTCCTCGCGCGCGCCCACCGCGCACCCTAGACTTGCTGCATCATGTGGATCTGAGCCTTCCTGCGACTCGCGCCCGCGGCCCCGCCCGGCGAGTCCTCCGACTCCGGAAAGGCTCCCGCATGTCCGCCCCCGTCCTCGAGCCCGTGCGTCTCGCCGGCCTCGACGTCACCTTCGACACCCGCCTCGTGCTCGCCGGCATCGACCTCCTCGCCCCGCCCGGGCGCCGGATCGGCCTGGTCGGGGAGAACGGCTCGGGCAAGTCCACCCTGCTGCGCGCGATCGCCGGCACCCTGCCCGAGCGGGCGGTCGTGTCGGGCACGGTCGAGGCGCCGGCCGACCGGGTCATGCTCGGTCAGGAGCCGCCGTTCGCCGACGGCGAGACCATCGCCGCCGTGCTGGCCCGCACCCTGGCGCCGCTGCGGCGGATGGTCGACGAGGTCGAACGGCTCTCCGGGGACCTCGACGACCCGGTCACCGCGACGGCGTACGCCGAGTCGCTCGACCTCGCGGTGGCCCACGACGCCTGGGACGCCGACCGCCGGGCAGCCCTGGCGGCCGAGCAGCTGGGGCTGGGCGCGCTCGACCCCGAGCGGCTGATCGGCACTCTCTCCGGCGGTCAGCGCACCCGGCTCGCGCTGGCGACCCTGATGACCACCCGGCCGGCGTGCCTGCTGCTCGACGAGCCGACGAACCACCTCGACGACGACGCGATCGACGTGCTCACCCGGTTCCTGCGCGACCTGCCGGGCGTCGTCCTGCTCGCCAGCCACGACCGGGTGCTGCTCGACGACGTGTGCACCGACCTGTTCGACCTCGACCCGAGCGAGCTCGGCACCGACGGGTCCGGGGGCCGACGCTTCGGCGGCGGCTGGTCGGCGTACGAGGAGCGGCGGGCCGCCTCGCGGCGGCGCTGGGAGGAGACGTACGCCGCGCAGCAGGACGAACTCGACCGCCTACGCGGCGCGAGCCGCATCGGCACCTCCGCGATCGCCCACAACCGCGGACCCCGCGACAACGACCGCTACAGCTACTCCTTCCACGGCGCCAACGTCGACCGTGCCCTTTCGCGGCGCAAGAAGGACGCGCAGCGCCGGCTGGAGGTCGCCGAGCGCGAGCAGGTGCGCAAGCCCCGGCCCCCGCTGCGCCTGTCCACCCGGCTGACCGGCGACGGGGCACGCGGCCGGGTCGTGCAGGCGCGCGACCTGGAGGTGGCCGGCCGGCTGTGTCTGGCCCGGCTCGACGTGGAGGCGGGGGAGCACCTGCTGGTGACCGGGCCCAACGGCTCGGGCAAGTCGACCCTGCTCGGCGTCCTGGCCGGCCGGGTGGAGGCGACCGGCGGGTCGATCGACGTCGCGGCGGGGCGGGTGGCCGAGCTCGCGCAGGACGTGCGGTTCGACCGTCCCGGGCGCAGCGCCCGAGCGACGTACGACGCGCTCGTCGGGGAGGAGCGAGCGGCCTGGCGGCCCCTGCGCGACCTCGGCCTGCTGCCCGCCGACCAGCACGCCGTGGCCGTCGGCCGGCTCTCCGTGGGGCAGCGCCGACGCCTTGGCCTGGCGATCGCGATCGCGGGCGAGCCCGACCTGCTGTTGCTGGACGAGCCGACCAACCACCTCTCGCTGGCGCTCGCCGGAGAGCTCGAGGAGGCGCTGGAGTCGACCGCAGGGACGGTGGTCCTGGCCAGCCACGACCGCTGGCTCCGGCGGAGCTGGAGCGGGCACAGCATCCGGCTGTGACTCTCCGAGGTCTCCATCCGCGGGCTCTACTGACGCTCGAGCGCCAGGCCGAGCCAGTCGGCGAGCGCCGCGACCTCGGCGTCGACCGCGCGCGTCATGGCGGCGGTGAAGCCGACATCCTCGTGGACGGCGTCGACGAAGAACCGGCCCGCCTTGCGGTCGGCCGTTGCGTCCAGCTTGCCGACCAGACGGTCGCCGTGGAGCACCGGCAGGGCGAAGTAGCCCCACCGGCGCTTGGCCGCGGGCTTGTACATCTCCAGGGCGTACTCGAACTCGAAGAGCTCCTCCATCCGCTTGCGGTCACGCACGATCGCGTCGAACGGCGAGAGCAGTGCCGTGCGTCCTCGGAAGGGCTGGTCGAGCTGGGCCGGGTCGACGCGCCACTCGCCCTGGGTGCCCTCGACAGTGGCCGGCTCGCCGGCCTCGCCCACGTGGATCGGCTCGCCAGGGAGCACCGTGCCCTTCGCCCGGGCGATGCCGAGGGCGGTCAGCCGCCGCTCGTCGCGCTTGCACCGCGCCTCATCCCGGGGGACTGCTGTGACGCCAGCGGGGTAGACGCGCTCGGCGAGGTCGTAGCGCTTCTGGTTGCCAGATCGCCCGTTGACCGCGACCTCGCCGCGGCCGAGCAGGATCTCCAGCATCATCCGGACGTTGCGGTCGACGTTCCACCCCGACGACTTCCACGGCACCTGCGCAGTGGCATGCACGGCCTTCGACGGCAGCGGCCCCTCGGCGTCGAGGACGTCGAGCACCTCGTTGCGGAACAGCTCGTTGGCCTCCAGCCAGTCGCGGGCGCCCTCCCACGGCGGCCACGCGGCCATGTCGGCCAGGTGCAGCCGCAGGTCGGCCATCGGCCGGATGCCGTTGCCGTCGTCATACAGCTCGCGGGCCTCGAGCAGGCCGTCGAGGTCCGCCGGCTCGTACGCCGCCCGGAGCCGCGACCAGCTCACGAGGTCGTAGCTCGGCGCGATCGCAGCGGTCGGCTCGACGGGCAGGGCCGTGAGGTGCTCGACGAGGGAGAGCAGGTCGGTGGGCCGGTCGGCCGCGAGCAGCTGGGCCCGTACGGCGATCCGTCTCGCCTGCTGGCGGGACAGCTCGTGCACCGTCATGGCGCCGACGGTAGCCGTTGCGACCGACAAACCCGTTGAGGTCGTGGCGGCGGACCGGTTGACTGGCCGCAATGGACATCACCTCTGGCTCCGCCACTCTCGCCACCGAGTCGCACGGCTCCGGCCCCGACGTACTCCTGATCCACGCGGGCGTCACCGACCAGCGCAGCTGGACCCACGTCGTCGACGCCCTGCCCGACCACCGGGTGATCAGCTACGACGCCCGTGGCTTCGGCCGCACGACCTACGCGCCCGAGGAGGGCTGGTCGCCCGTCGGGGACGCCGTCGCTGTGCTCGACGGGTACGACGCCGTGCGGCCGATCGTGGTCGGTGCGTCGATGGGGGGTCGTACGGCGCTCGACCTGGCCCTGCGCCACCCCGACCGGGTGCAGGCGCTGGTGCTGATCGGTCCCGCGATCAGCGGTGCCCCCGACGAGGCGGTCGAGGAGCTCGTCAAGCCGCTGGAGGAGGAGTACGACGCGGCGTACGAGGCCGAGGACCTGGCGGAGCTCAACCGCTTGGAGGCGCACCTCTGGCTGGACGGCCCGCTGACCCCGGAGGGCCGGGTCGGTGGACCGGCGCGCGAGCTCTTCTTGGAGATGAACGGACTCGCCCTGGCCTCGCCCGAGCCGGGGGAGGCGCGGCAGGTCGACCCGGCCTGGGATCGGCTGGCTGACATTGGCGCGCCGACGCTGGTGCTGGTCGGCGAGCACGACCTGCGACACGTGCGGGAGAACGCCGCACACCTCGCCGCCACGATGCCCGACGCCCGCCTGGTGGAGCTCCCGGGCGTGGCGCACCTGCCGCACCTCGAGGCCGACCCGGCGACGTTGCGCGAGATCGCCGACTTCGTGGGAGCGCTCCGCTAGCGTCGCCGTCATGAGCGACGCCGTCCGGATGGTCCCCGTCCACACCCATGCAGGCGACTTCGAGGCCTGGACCCGCAAGGTCGGCGACAACCCACGCCTCAAGGTGCTGATGCTGCACGGCGGGCCCGGCGCGACGCACGAGTACCTGCTGCCGCTGGAGCAGCCGCTGTCCGACGCGGGCGTCGAGGTCTACTTCTACGACCAGCTCGGCTCCACCCACAGCGACCAGCCGACCGACCCGACCCTCTGGGAGATCCCGCGCTTCGTCGACGAGGTGGAGCAGGTGCGGGTCGCTCTCGGACTCGACGAGACGAACTTCGTGCTCTACGGCCAGTCGTGGGGAGGCGTCCTCGCGATCGAGTACGCCCTGGTCCACCAGCGGCACCTCAAGGGCATGGTCCTGTCCAACATGATGTCGTCGATCCCGGCGTACAACGCGTACGCCGACGAGGTCATCAAGCCGCGGATGGACCCGGAGGTGCTGGCCCGGATCGAGCAGCTCGAGCGCGACGGCAACACCGACGACCCGTCGTACGAGGAGCTCCTGATGGAGCACCACTACGTCCACCACGTGCTGCGCCGCCCACCCGAGGAGTGGCCGCCCGAGGTCGTGGCGGGCTTCGAACACATCAACCCCGACATCTATGTGCCCCTGCAGGGGCCGAGCGAGCTCGGCGCCTCCGGCACGCTCGTGGAGTGGGACCGCAGCGGCGACCTCGGCGACCTCACGGTGCCGACGCTCGTGATGGGCGCGGAGCACGACACGATGGACCCGTCGCACCTGCGCTGGATGGCCGAGCGGCTGCCCGCTGGTCGCTATCACCACAGCCCGGAGGGCAGCCACCTCGCCCTGGTCGACGACCATGACACCTACGTCGCAGGCCTGCTCGACTTCCTGCGCGACCTCGACGTCGGGGAGTCCGAGGGGTGGACCCCGCACTGATAGGGTCGGCAGCGCTCGACATCCTTTAACGATCCGTCCCGTGAGGCGGAGAAGGAGGTACGGCGTTGCCCTCTCATGCGCCTGCGCTGCTCGTCCTCGAGGACGGCCGGTCCTTCCGTGGGGACGCCTACGGCGCCCCCGGCGAGACCTTCGGTGAAGCCGTGTTCTCCACCGGCATGACGGGCTACCAGGAAACCCTGACCGACCCGTCGTACCACCGCCAGGTGGTGGTGATGACGGCTCCCCACATCGGCAACACCGGCATGAACGACGAGGACCCCGAGTCCTCGCGCATCTGGGTCGCCGGCTACGTCGTGCGCGACCCCGCCCGGGTGCCGTCCAGCTGGCGCTCGCGGCGTTCACTCGACGACACACTGCGCGACCAGGGTGTGGTCGGCATCTCGGCCATCGACACCCGCGCGCTGACCCGGCACCTGCGCGAACGCGGCGCCATGCGCGTCGGCATCTCGTCGGCCGAGACCGACGTCGAGGCCCTGCTCACCCGGGTGCGCGCGTCGGGCGAGATGGCCGGCGCCAACCTGTCGGCCGAGGTCTCGACCGCCGAGGCGTACGTCGTGCCCGCGGTCGGCGAGCGCCGCTTCACCGTCGCCGCCCTCGACCTCGGCATCAAGGCCACCACCCCGCGGATGCTGGCCGAGCGTGGCATCGAGACCCACGTGCTGCCCGCGACCTCCTCGCTGGACGACGTGCTGGCGGTCTCGCCCGACGGGCTGTTCTTCTCCAACGGCCCCGGCGACCCGGCCGCGACGACCCAGCAGGTCGAGCTGCTGCAGGGCGCCCTCGACCAGGGCCTGCCCTACTTCGGGATCTGCTTCGGCAACCAGCTGTTCGGCCGCGCGCTCGGGCTCGGCACCTTCAAGCTCACCTACGGACACCGCGGCATCAACCAGCCCGTCATGGACCGCACCACCGGGAAGGTCGAGGTGACCGCCCACAACCACGGTTTCGCGGTCGCCTGGCCCGACGGGGTCGCGCTCGACGAGCCCGTGCCCACGCCCTACGGCGAGGCCACGGTGAGCCACGTCTGCCTCAACGACGACGTGGTCGAGGGGCTCGAGCTGCGCCGTGACGGCCAGCTGGTCTCCTTCTCGGTGCAATACCACCCGGAGGCCGCGGCCGGGCCGCACGATGCGGCGTACCTCTTCGACCGCTTCTCGTCGCTGATGGAGCGCAGCGAGGGACGAGCGGAGCGACTGAAGGGACCATCAAACACAGCGCTGATGTCCGGACCCCTTGGTTTCGAGACAGGCGCTGGCGCGCCTTCCTCAACCAGCGGATCCCGGCCGCCTTCCTCAACCAGCGGGACCCGGCCGCCTTCCTCAACCAGCGGGTCCCCGCCGCGTTCCTCAACCAGCGGGTCGCCGCCGCCTTCCTCAACCAGCTGGGCCCGGCCGCCTTCCTCAACCAGGGGGTCCCCGCCGCCGTGGGTTGAGGAGGTTGCGCAGCAACCGTCTCGAAACCACGGCGACAACGAGCACGGAGAGGACGCCTGATGCCCAAGCGCACCGACATCGAGAGCGTCCTGGTGATCGGGTCGGGCCCGATCGTGATCGGCCAGGCCTGCGAGTTCGACTACTCCGGCACCCAGGCCTGCCGGGTGCTGCGCGAGGAGGGCCTGCGGGTCATCCTGGTCAACTCCAACCCGGCCACGATCATGACCGACCCGGAATTCGCCGACGCGACGTACGTCGAGCCGATCACGCCCGAGTTCGTCGAGATGGTGATCGCACAGGAGCGCCCCGACGTCCTGCTCGCGACCCTCGGCGGCCAGACGGCGCTCAACTGCGCGATGGGCCTGGCTGCCGCCGGCGTGCTGGAGAAGTACGACGTCGAGCTGATCGGCGCCTCCATCGAGGCGATCGAGAAGGGCGAGAACCGCGAGACCTTCAAGGCGATCGTCGAGGCGCTGCCGCCCGAGTGGGGTGCCGAGGTCGCCGCGTCGGCCATCTGCCACACCATGGACGACTGCCTGGCCGCCGTGGGCGACCTGGGCTACCCGGTCGTCGTACGCCCCTCGTTCACGATGGGCGGCGCCGGCTCCGGGATGGCGTACGACGTGGACGACCTGCACCGCATCGCCGGTGCCGGACTGGCCGCCAGCCCGACCACGGAGGTGCTCCTGGAGGAGTCGATCCTCGGATGGAAGGAGTACGAGCTCGAGGTGATGCGCGACCGCGCCGACAACGTGGTCATCGTCTGCTCGATCGAGAACCTCGACCCGATGGGCGTGCACACCGGCGACTCGATCACCGTCGCGCCGGCGATGACGCTGACCGACCGGGAGTACCAGCGGCTGCGCGACATCTCGATCGGCGTGATCCGCGAGGTGGGCGTCGAGACCGGCGGCTGCAACATCCAGTTCGCGGTCAACCCCGAGGACGGCCGGATCGTGGTCATCGAGATGAATCCGCGGGTCTCGCGGTCCAGCGCCCTGGCCTCGAAGGCGACCGGCTTCCCGATCGCCAAGATCGCGGCCAAGGTGGCGATCGGCTACACGCTCGACGAGATCCCCAACGACATCACCACGCGGCCCGACGGGCAGAGCACGCCCGCGTCGTTCGAGCCGACGCTCGACTACGTCGTGGTGAAGGTGCCGCGCTTCGCGTTCGAGAAGTTCCCGGGCGCCGACCCGACCCTGACCACCCACATGAAGTCGGTCGGCGAGGCGATGGCGATCGGGCGCAACTTCACCGAGGCGCTGCAGAAGGCGCTGCGGTCGCTGGAGAACCCCGAGGCGCCGTTCGACTGGGGTTTCGAGACGCTCGCTGGCGCTCGCTCCTCAACCACCGATTCCACGGGGCACCTCGACAAGGCCGACCTGCTCGCGCGCATCGCGGTGCCGCACGACGGCCGGCTGCGGCTGGTCATGGACAGCATCCGCGCCGGCGCCACGCCTGAGGAGGTCTTCGAGGCGACGGCGATCGACCCGTGGTTCGTCGACCAGCTGATGCTGATCCACGAGGTCGCCACCGACCTGATCGAGGCACCCGAGCTGACGCCCGGGCTGCTGCGCTTGGCCAAGCGGCACGGCTTCTCCGACGTGCAGATCGGCAGGATCCGCGGGATGAGCGCCGACGTGGTGCGCGGCGTACGCCACGCCCTCGGCATCCGGCCGGTCTACAAGACCGTCGACACGTGTGCGGCCGAGTTCGCCGCGGCCACGCCGTACCACTACTCCTCCTACGACGAGGAGACCGAGGTCGCGCCGCGCGAGAGGCAGGCCGTGATCATCCTGGGCTCGGGGCCGAACCGGATCGGCCAGGGCATCGAGTTCGACTACTCGTGCGTGCACGCGTCGATGGCGCTCTCCGAGGCGGGCTACGAGACGGTCATGGTCAACTGCAACCCCGAGACGGTCTCGACCGACTACGACACCTCCGACCGGCTGTACTTCGAGCCGCTGACGCTCGAGGACGTGCTCGAGGTCGTGCACGCGGAGCGGCAGGCCGGACCGGTCGCCGGGGTCATCTGCCAGCTCGGCGGCCAGACGCCGCTCGGCCTCGCGCAGGGGCTCGCCGACGCCGGGGTGCCGATCGTCGGGACGCCCCCGGCCGCCATCCACCTCGCCGAGGAGCGGGGCGCGTTCGGCCGGGTGCTTGCGGAGGCCGGCCTCCCGGCGCCCAAGCACGGCCTCGCGTCGTCCTACGACGAGGCGGTGGCGATCGCGGCCGAGATCGGCTACCCGGTGCTGGTGCGGCCGTCGTACGTCCTGGGCGGGCGCGGCATGGAGATCGTGTACGACGACGGCGCGCTCGAGGGCTACATCGCCCGCGCCACCGCGATCTCGCCCGAGCACCCGGTGCTGGTCGACCGGTTCATCGACGACGCGGTCGAGATCGACGTGGACGCGCTGTTCGACGGCGAGGAGCTGTTCCTCGGCGGCGTCATGGAGCACATCGAGGAGGCCGGCATCCACTCCGGCGACTCGGCGTGCGCGCTGCCGCCGATCACCCTCGGCGACCGCGAGGTGGCCCGCATCCGCGAGGCGACCGAGGCGATCGCCCGCGGGGTGGGCGTGCTCGGCCTGATCAACATCCAGTTCGCGCTCGGCTCCGACGTGCTCTACGTGCTGGAGGCCAACCCGCGCGCGTCACGGACGGTGCCGTTCGTCTCCAAGGCGACCGCGACGCCGTTGGCCAAGGCCGCGGCGCGGGTGATGATGGGGGAGTCGATCGCGTCGCTGCGCGCGGCGGGGCTGCTGCCGGCCGCCGGCGACGGCGGGACGGTGCCGAGCGGGGCTCCGATCGCGGTCAAGGAGGCCGTGATGGCGTTCAACCGGTTCCGCCGCCCCGACGGCAAGCACGTCGACACGATCCTCGGGCCGGAGATGAAGTCGACCGGCGAGGTGATGGGCTTCGACGCCGACTTCGGCCGCGCGTTCGCCAAGGCACAGGCCGCCTCGTTCGGGTCGCTGCCGACGTCGGGCCGGGTCTTCGTGTCGATGGCCAACCGTGACAAGCGCACCATGATCTTCCCGATCAAGGTGCTGGCCGACCACGGTTTCGAGATCCTCGCGACGCAGGGCACGGCCGAGGTGCTGCGGCGCAACGGCGTCCCGGCGCGCGTCGTACGCAAGCACTTCGAGGGGGTCGGCCCGAACGGCGAGCCCACCACCGTCGGCCTGATCGGTGCGGGCGAGATCGACCTGGTCATCAACACCCCCCACGGCTCGTCGGGCGGCGGCGGCTCCCTTCGAGCCCTTCGAGACGCCTCGTCCCTCGGCTCCTCAGGACAGGCGGTGCGCGTCGACGGCTACGAGATCCGTACGGCGGCCGTGCTCGCCAACATCCCGTGCATCACCACGGTGCAGGGACTCGGCGCCGCCGTGCAGGGGATCGAGGCGCGCTCGCGGGGGTCGATCGGCGTCCGCTCGCTGCAGGACTGGGCCGCCGCCGTCCGAGGCGAGGAAGCCTCCTTCGAGACGGTTGCTGCGCAACCTCCTCAGGAACCATGAGGCCGTACGACGCCCTGTTCGACCGGGTCCTGACCCGCGTCGACCCCGAGCGCGCCCATTACCTGGGCTTCGCGGGCATCCGTGCGGCTCGTCCTGCGCTGCGCAGGCTGGGCGTCAGCGCTCCGGTCGAGGCGCTGGGGCTGACCTTCCCGAACCCGCTCGGCCTGGCCGCCGGCTTCGACAAGAACGCCGTCGGCATCGACGCGCTGGCGGCGCTCGGCTTCGGCTTCGTGGAGATCGGCACGGTGACGGCCCGGCCGCAGGCCGGCAATTCGAAGCCGCGGCTGTTCCGGCTGCCGGCCGACCGGGCGATCGTGAACCGGATGGGTTTCAACAACGACGGTGCCGAGGTCGTCGCGGCCCGCCTGGCCCGACGTCGCGGGAACGGCACGATCGTCGGGGTGAACATCGGCAGGACCAAGGTCGTCCCCGAGGGCGATGAGCAGGCCGTGCTCGACGACTACGCGTTCAGCGCGCGGTTGCTGGCGCCGTACGCGGACTACCTCGTGGTCAACGTCAGCTCGCCCAACACGCCCGGGCTGCGGAGCCTGCAGGCGGTCGAGCGGCTCGGCCCGCTGCTCGAGTCCGTACGCCGGGTGGCCGACGGGTCCGCGGGCCGGCACGTGCCGTTGCTGGTCAAGATCGCCCCGGACCTCGACGACGCCGACGTCGACGCGGTGGCCGCGTTGTCGGTGGAGCTGGGGCTGGACGCGATGGTCGCGACCAACACGACGATCGCGCGCGCCGGGCTCACGACCGACGCTGCCGAGATCGCCCGGATCGGCGCGGGTGGCCTCTCCGGGGCACCCCTGCGCGGCCGCTCGCGCGACGTACTCACCCGGCTCCGCCGGGCCGCCCCCGACCTGACCCTGGTCTCGGTGGGGGGCATCGACTCGGCCGTCGAGGCCCGGGCTCGGCTCGACGCGGGCGCCGACCTCGTGCAGGCCTACAGCGCCTTCGTCTACGGCGGTCCGCTCTGGCCGCGCCGTACGGCGCGCGGGCTGCGCCGGTGAGGCCGGGCGCGAGCCGGCACGGCCCAGTCCACGTCCGGGCCGAGGTGCTCGCCACCAAGGCGCTCGGTGCCCACCGCCAGCTCACCCTGGTCGCCGAGGGAGTCGGTGCGGGCTTCCGGCCCGGCGCGTTCGTCGCGCTCTCGGTGGGTGAGGCACGGCTGGCCCGACGTGCCTACTGGATCCACCGGGTGCGCGCGGTCGGTGGGCACGCCGCCGCCCTCGACCTCGTCGTCGAGCCGCGGGGGCCGGGCAGCCGTTGGCTCGCCGACCTCACGCCGGGCGCACGGCTCGACCTGACCGGCCCCCTCGGGCGCCCGTTCTCGCTGCCCGCCCAGCCCGTGCGGTGCGTCCTGATCGGCGAGGGCAGCTCGGCCGCGCCCCTGCTCGCACTCGTCGAGCGGCTGCGCGAGCGTGGCTGCGGTGTGCACCTGGTGCTGACGGCCGCCGACGAGGCGCGGCTGATGCCGGTGCTCGAGGCCCGTCGCTCGGTGCCCACCGTCTCGGTGCTGGTGGGCGACACCGGGTCACAGCTGGGCAAGGCGCTCGACGGCGCGGACGTCGTGTACGCCGCCGGCTCGACCGGTCTGCTCGCCGAGGTCGCGGCCGCGACCGCCGAGCGCGGGCTGTGGTGTCAGGTGGCGCTCGAGCAGCCCCTGCCCTGCGCGACCGGGCTGTGCCAGGGATGCCCGGTCCCGGTGCACGACGACGACGGCGCAGCGCACCTGGTCCGCAGCTGCGCGGACGGGCCGGTGTTCCGTTCCGACCGGGTCGACTGGGCGGCCCTGGCATGACCACCCCGACCACCGACTGGCCGTTCGAGAACCCCGTGCTGGTCGCCTCCGGCTGCGGCGGCACCGGCCGTGACCTCGCGGCGTACGGCGATCTGGGCACGCTCGGCGGTTTCGTGACCCGCTCGATCACCCTGCACGCCCGCCCCGGCGCACCGGCTCCACGGATCGTGGAGACGCCGAGCGGGGTGGTCAACGCGATCGGCTTGCAGAACCCCGGGGTCGAGGCCTTCCTCGCCGACGAGCTGCCCGCGCTCACCGAGCTGGGCGCCACGGTGGTGGTCAGCCTGGCCGGCAACTCGCTGGGGGAGTACGCCGAGCTGTCTCGGACCCTCGGCCGCGCGCCCGGCGTCGCGGCCCTCGAGGTCAACCTCTCGGCGCCCGACGCACCCGGCAGCGGCCTCTTCGACGTACGTGAGCCGTTCCAGGCCGCCAGTGTGGTCGCTGCCTGCCGCCGTGACCTGCCCCACGGCGTCGCCCTGCTGGCCAAGGTGCGCTCCGACGTCGTGCGCGTCGTGGAGACCAGCCGCGCCGTCGCGGACGCGGGCGCCGACGCGGTCGTGGTCGGCAACGCTCTGCCCGCGTCGATGCCCGACGGCCGCCCCGGCGGGCTGAGCGGTCCGGCGATCCGGCCGCTGGCGTTGAGGTGCGTGACGGAGGTGTGTCGTGAGGTCCCCGGGCTCGCGGTCGTGGCGGCCGGCGGCATCATGGACGCCGGGACCGCCCGCGAGTACCTCGCCGCCGGCGCGCGCGCCGTCCAGGTGGGCACCGCCCTGTTCCGCGACCCGACCGCTGCCTTCCGCATCGCCGAAGACCTGCAAGGAGACCGATGACGACGTTCGGAGCCCGACTGCAGGAGACGGTCCGCGCCCGCGGACCCCTCTGCGCCGGCATCGACCCGCACCCCGGGCTGTTGCACGACTGGGGCCTCGACGACACCGTCGAGGGGCTCGAGCGCTTCGCCCTCGGCGCGGCCGAGGCGCTGGCGCCCCACGTGGCCGTCGTCAAGCCGCAGTCGGCGTTCTACGAGCGGTTCGGCAGCAGGGGGGTGGCCGTGCTCGAACGCCTGATCGCCACGGTGCGCGACGCGGGGGCGCTGGTCCTGCTCGACGTCAAGCGTGGCGACATCGGCTCCACGAGCCAGGCGTACGCCGACGCCTACCTCGACCCCTTCTCGCCGCTGGCCGCCGACGCGATCACGGCCAGCCCGTTCCTCGGGTTCGGGTCGCTGGCGCCGATGATCGACACCGCGCGCGCCCACGACCGCGGGGTCTTCGTGCTCGCGCTCACCTCCAACAAGGAGGGGCCGGAGGTGCAGGCCGCCCGCGCCGACGGCGACCGCACGGTCGCCGACGTCGTGCTCGACCATCTGCGAGACCTCAACTGCGACGCCGAGCCGCTCGGCTCGTTCGGCGCCGTGGTCGGTGCGACCCTCGGCGAGCTCCACGCCGATCTCGACATCAACGGCCCGCTCCTGGCCCCCGGGTACGGCGACCAGGGCGGCACCCTGGACGATCTGCGCCGGATCTTCGGCACCGCCCTGCCCTACGTGCTCCCGAGCACCTCGCGCGAGCTGCTCCGGCAAGGCCCGGACGCGACGGCGCTGGCCGACGCCGCCCGCCGCGGCAACGACGACCTGCGCGAGCTGGCGTTGCTGGACGGCATCCGACCTGACTAGATTGATTCCTCGTCGTCGCCCGAACTGCTCGAAGGACCTTCTCGTGGCTCTCCCTCCCCTCACTACCGAGCAGCGCCAGGCGGCGCTCGCCAAGGCTGCGGCCTCACGACGGGAGCGCGCCGAAGTCAAGAACCGCCTGAAGAACTCCGGCGCCTCGATCACCGAGGTGCTCCACGAGAGCCACCACAACGAGGTCATCGGCAAGATGCGCGTCGTCGACCTGCTGCAGTCGATGCCCGGGCTCGGCAAGGTCCGCGCACGGCAGGTGATGGAGCGCCTCGGCATCGCCGAGAGCCGTCGCGTCCGCGGGCTCGGCACCAAGCAGGTGGCCGCTCTCGAGCGCGAGTTCGGCCCGCGCGATTGACCCGCGAGCCCGACGTACGACGCTCGCGGCTGGCCGTGCTCGCCGGCCCGACCGCGGTCGGCAAGGGCACGGTGGCCGCCGACCTGCGTGAGCACCACCCCGAGGTCTGGATCTCGGTCTCCGCGACCACGCGCCCGCCGCGCCCCGGCGAGGTCGACGGCGTGCACTACCTGTTCCTCTCCGACGACGAGTTCGACGCGATGGTGCGCGACGGTGAGCTGCTCGAGTGGGCCGTGGTGCACCAGGTCGCCCGCTACGGCACGCCGCGGGCGCCCGTCGAGCGGGCCCTGGCCGAGGGCCGCCCCGCGCTGCTCGAGATCGACCTGCAGGGCGCACGGCAGGTGCGGGCGACCATGCCGGAGGCGCTGTTCGTGTTCCTGGCCCCGCCGTCGTGGGCGGAGCTGGTGCGCCGGTTGGTCGGCCGCGGCACCGAGGGCGAGGAGGAACGCGCCCGCCGGCTCGGCACCGCGCGCGCCGAGCTGGCGGCCGAGGCGGAGTTCGACGCCACCATCGTCAACCGCGAAGTTCACGCTGCGGCGGAGGAGTTGGTAGCCTTGATCACGCTCGAGCCATCGTCCGAGCGTCCGCCCGATCCCGAGACTCTGTGAGGCTTTACGCGTGTCTGCCCCCACCCCCGCCGCCGAGGGCGTGACCAACCCCCCGATCGACAACCTGCTGACCAAGACCGACAGCAAATACAAGCTGGTGCTCTACAGCGCCAAGCGTGCCCGTCAGATCAACGCGTACTACTCCCAGCTGGGCGAGGGCCTGCTCGAGTACGTGGGCCCCCTCGTCGACACCCACGTCCAGGAGAAGCCCCTCTCGATCGCGCTGCGCGAGATCGACGGCGACCTGCTGACCTGCGAGGACGTCGACCCGGCCGAGCTCGCCGCCGAGGAGGAGGCCCGCAAGGCCGCCGCCGAGTCCGGGTTCAACGCCGAGAGCTGACCCGTGTCTCGCGTCGTGCTGGGGGTCTCCGGCGGGATCGCGGCCTACAAGGCGTGTGAGCTGCTGCGCCGGTTCACCGAGAGCGGGCACGACACGACCGTCGTACCCACCCGGGCGGCGCTGGAGTTCGTCGGCGCCGCCACCTGGGCGGCGCTGTCGGGCAAGCCGGTCTCGACCGAGGTGTGGACCGACGTCCACCTGGTCCCGCACGTGCGGATCGGGCAGTCGGCCGACCTGGTCGTGGTCGCGCCGGCGACCGCCGACCTGCTGGCCAGGGCCGCCGCCGGGATGGCCGACGACCTGCTGACCAGCACCTTGCTCACCGCGCGCTGCCCGGTGGTCTTCGCCCCGGCGATGCACACCGAGATGTGGGAGCACCCCGCAACGATCGCCAACGTGGCCACCCTGCGAGCCCGCGGCGCCCTGGTCATCGAGCCCGCCGAGGGCCGGCTCACGGGTGCCGACACCGGCAAGGGTCGGCTGCCCGACCCGGCCGAGATCTTCGAGGTCTGCCGCGAGGTGCTGGAGCGAGGGATCGGCCGGCTCGACCTGGCCGGACGCAGCGTGGTGGTCTCCTCCGGCGGCACCCGCGAGCCGCTCGACCCGGTGCGCTTCCTCGGCAACCGCTCGTCGGGTCTCCAGGGCCATGCCCTGGCCCGCGCCGCCGCCGCCCGGGGAGCCGAGGTCACCCTGGTGGCCGCCAACGTCGCGCTGCCCGACCCTGCCGGCGTCAAGGTGGTGCGGGTCGAGACCACCGCCGAGTTGCGCGACGCCGTGGTCTCCGCGGCCGCGTCGGCCCACGCCGTCGTGATGGCGGCCGCGCCAGCCGACTTCCGTCCGATCGAGGTCCGCGAGGCCAAGATCAAGAAGTCCGAGGACGGCTCGGCCGCGCCGATCGACCTCACCCAGAACCCCGACATCCTTGCCGGGCTCGCCCACGACCGGAGCCGGCCGGGCTCGGTGATCGTGGGCTTCGCCGCCGAGACCGGTGACGAGCACGGCTCGGTGCTCGACCTCGCGCGGGCCAAGCTGGCGCGCAAGGGCTGCGACCTGCTGGTGGTCAACGACGTGGGCGGGGGAGCGGTGTTCGGCAGCCCCGACACGCAGGCCGTGATCCTCGGCGCCGACGGCACCCGCCTCGACGTACCCACCGGGTCGAAGACCGCCCTGGCCCACGTGATTTGGGACGAAGTCGTCCGCAGGCTGCAAGATTGACCCGGCCGTCTGAGACGGCCGTCCACGGAACGGGACACCCCCGCTATCGTGACGCCACGCCACCCGAACGCTGTGCCATCTCAAAGACCAGGAGCTCCATCACCGTGACCGGACGTCTGTTCACCTCCGAATCCGTCACCGAGGGTCACCCCGACAAGATCGCCGACCAGATCAGCGACTCGGTCCTCGACGCGATGCTGGCGCAGGACCCCCACAGCCGGGTCGCCGTCGAGACCCTGCTGACCACCGGCCTGGTCGTCGTCGCCGGTGAGGTGACCACCACGGGGTACGTCGACATCAAGCAGGTCGTGCGCGAGCGGATCCTCGAGATCGGCTACGACTCCTCGCTCAAGGGCTTCGACGGCGCCAGCTGCGGCGTGATGGTCGCCATCGGCGGCCAGAGCGGCGACATCGCCCAGGGCGTCGACACCGGTCACGAGTCGCGCACCGGTTCCGTCGACGCGATGGACAAGCAGGGCGCCGGCGACCAGGGCCTGATGTTTGGCTACGCCTGCGACGACACCGACGTACTCATGCCGCTGCCGATCGTGATCGCGCAGCGGCTCTCCGAGCGGCTCACCGCCGTCCGCAAGGACGGCACGCTCGACTACCTGCGTCCCGACGGCAAGACCCAGGTCACCATCGAGTACGACGCCGACAACCGGCCGGTGCGCGTCGACACCGTCGTGCTCTCCACCCAGCACGCCGAGGAGGTCTCCCTCGAGCAGCTCGAGGCGGACATCAAGCAGCACGTGATCGACGCGGTGCTGGCGACCTTCGACATCGACTCCGAGGGCTACCGCCTGCTGGTCAACCCGACCGGGCGGTTCGTGGTCGGCGGCCCGATGGGCGACGCCGGCCTGACCGGACGCAAGATCATCGTCGACACCTACGGCGGCATGGCCCGCCACGGGGGCGGCGCCTTCTCCGGCAAGGACCCGTCCAAGGTCGACCGCTCGGCCGCCTACGCCATGCGCTGGGTCGCCAAGAACGTCGTCGCGGCCGGCCTGGCCCGCCGCTGCGAGGTGCAGGTCGCCTACGCGATCGGCAAGGCCCAGCCGGTCGGCGTGTTCATCGAGACCTTCGGCACCGGCGTGATCCCCGACGAGGAGATCCAGAAGGCGGTGCTCGACGTGTTCGACCTGCGTCCGGCCGCGATCATCGAGGATCTCGACCTGCTGCGCCCGATCTACGCCCTCACCGCGGCGTACGGCCACTTCGGGCGGGAGCTCCCCGAGTTCACCTGGGAGCAGACCGACCGCGCCGACGCGCTGCGCAAGGCTGCCGGCGTCACCGACTGAGCGGCCGCTGCCCGTCGGTCCGGCCGTCGGTGCGCGCTGGTAGAACTGCGCGCATGACCGACCCGCAGCCCGAGGTGCTCCCCGGGCTGCGCCGCGCCGTGAAGCGCGCCCGCGGGTCGCGGCGTACGACGCCGGTCGCCGACGTCGAGGTCTCGGCCACCGACCCGGTGGCCCGCGTGTGGGTCGACGTCGGCCTGGCCCACCTCGACCGGCCCTTCGACTACGCGGTGCCGGCGACGATGGCCGCGGCCGCCGTGCCTGGGGCGCGGGTCAAGGTGCGTTTCGCCGGCAAGGAGCACGACGGCTACGTCGTCGAGCGCGCGTCCGAGTCCGACCACACGGGCCGGCTCACGCCCTTGCGTCGGGTGGTCAGCGCCGAGCCCGTCCTGCATCCCGCGATCGCCGAGCTGACCGTGCGCCTCGCCGAGCGCTACGCCGGCACCCGCTCCGACGTGCTCCGGCTCGCGATCCCGCCCCGGCACGCGACCACCGAGAAGGTCGACTCCCCGGCGGAGGGGCCGCTCGCCGTCGATGCCGACGCAGCGCGCGCCGCCTGGCGCGACCATCCGGCCGCCGACGCGTTTCTGGCGCACCTGGCGTCGGGCGGCAGCCCGCGTGCCGTCTGGTCGGCGGCTCCCGGCGACGACTGGCCGAGGTTGATCGCGCAGGTGGCGGCGGTGACGCTGGCCGGCGGCCGCGGTTCGGTGCTCGTGGTCCCCGACCGCCGCGACGTCGCCCGGCTCGACGCCGCCCTCACCGCGGTGCTCGGCGCGGGCCACCACGTCGCGCTGACCGCTGACGCGGGTCCGGCCCGGCGCTACCGCGAGTTCCTCACCCTCAGCCGTGGCACCCGGCGGATCGTGGTCGGGAGCCGCGCGGCCGCGTTCGCGCCGGTGCACGACCTCGGCCTGGTCGCGATCTGGGACGACGGCGACGACCTGTACGCCGAGCCCCGCGCGCCGTACCCCCACGCCCGCGAGACGCTGCTGCTGCGCGCCCACGTCGAGGGCACGGCCGCCCTGGTCGGTGGCTTCGCGCGCTCCGTCGAGGCCGACCAGCTGCTGCTCTCGGGCTGGGCGCAGAAGATCGGGCCTACCCGCGCGACCCTCCGCGAGAGGATCACCGTCGCCGTGACCGGCGCCTCCGATCACGACCTCGACCGTGACCCGCTGGCGCGCGCGAGCCGGATGCCCCGCCAGGTGTACGACGCCCTGTCCGCCGGCCTGTCCGCCGGCCCGGTGCTGGTGCAGACACCGCGCAGCGGCTATGCGACCTCCCTGGCCTGCGAGCGCTGCCGCAACCCGGCTCGCTGCGGGGTCTGCTCCGGACCACTCGCCCTGCGCGGTCCGACCGCTCCTCCGGCGTGCCGGTGGTGCGGGGTCGAGGCGACCGGCTGGGCGTGCCCCGAGTGCGGGCACCGCGGTCTGCGTGCTCCGGTCGTGGGCGAACGCCGCACCGCGGAGGAGCTGGGTCGCGCCTTTCCGGCCGTCAAGGTCGTGGCCTCCGGTGGCGCACACGTGGTGGCGCAGGTGTCGGCCGATCCGGCCCTCGTGGTGGCGACCCCGGGCGCCGAACCGGTGGCCGAGGGCGGTTACGCCGCGGTGGTGCTGCTCGACACCTGGCTGATGCTGGCCCGCGACGACCTGCGGGTCGAGGAGGAGTCGCTGCGCCGCTGGCTCAACGCCGCCGGACTCGTGCGCAGCGGCGGCCGGGTCGTGGCCGTGGGCGACCCTGCGCATGCCGCGCTCCAGGCGCTGGTCCGCTGGGACCCGGCCGGCTTCGCCCGGCGCGAGGCGGAGCAGCGTGCCGAGGCGCACCTCCCGCCGGTCAGTCGACTGGCCACCGTCACCGGCGACCCCGGCGCCGTCGACGACGCACTGACCCTCCTCGACCGGCCCCCGGGTGCCGAGGTGCTGGGGCCGGTCCCGGTCGGCGACGACGAGTCGCGGCTGGTGGTGCGGGTGCCGCGCGCCCAGGGGCCGACCCTCTCGCGCGCCCTGGCCGAGGTGCAGCGGGTCCGCTCGGCGCGCAAGCTGGGCGCCGTACGCATCCAGATCGATCCGGCGACCCTGAACTGAATCAAACGTCAACCATTTGGGGGACGCGCTGCCCCGGAAATCGTGTCTATGTTGACCAGCAATGTCGTCAATCTTTTGGGAGTGCACCGATGAGGCGCTTGACCGTGAAGCTCATCCCCCTGGTCATGGCGTTGGGGGCCTCAGCCGTCGGCGGGGCCGCTCATGCCGCCACGCTGCCTGCCACGGTGTCGTCGGCACCGAACAAGACGGCGGGCTTCGACGCGCCCGTGCGCGCGGTCGTCTACCACGCGGGCGTGGTCTACGTCGGCGGTGACTTCACCCACGCGGTGCAGAACGGCCATCGGATCGCCCGCAACCACGTCGCGGCCATCAACCCCGCCACCGGACAGCTGCTGCCGTGGAACCCCAACGCCGACGGCAGCGTGGACGCCCTGGCCGTCACGGACTCCTACGTCTACCTGGGCGGATCCTTCACACGAGTCGGAGGCGCCGCTCACTCGCGGCTGGCCAGGGTCAGTACGTCCGCAGGGACCGTCGATCCGGGTTTCAAAGGCAACACCAACCGCACGGTCAAGGCCCTTGCCGTCAACGGTGCGGCGCTGTACGTGGGCGGCTCCTTCACCAAGGTCTCCGGTCGGGCCGTCTCCGACCTGGTGGCCCTCAGCTCGACCACCGGCGCCTTGAACTCGACCTGGCGGGCCACGGCGAACGGCGTCGTCAGATCGCTCGCGGTGGCCAACGGCTGGGTCTACGCCGGTGGAGACTTCACCAGCATGGACGGGTCGGCGAGAGGAGGCTACCTGGCTTCGCTCGACCCCACCTCCGGCGCCCTGCAAAGCGATTACACCTCGTCGGTCGGCTACCGCGTCAACAACGTGGCCGCCACCTCGACAACCATCTATGCCGCGGCCGACGGCGTCGGAGGTCATCTGCGAGCAGTCAACCTCAACGGGTCGAGCCGCTGGACCGTCACCTCGGACGGAGGCTTCCAGGCTGTCGCTGTCCTCGGTGACGTCGTCTACGCGGGTGGGCACTTCGACAACATCTGTTCCACGGCGCGGTTTACCGGGGCACCCGCGGTGTGCCGGGACGGTTCTATCCTGCGTCGCAAGCTGATCGCGGTCTCGACCGGCGGAACTCTGCTGCCGTGGGCTCCCCAGGCCAACTCGGCGCTGGGCACTTATTCACTCTCGGCCGACCCGGCGACGGGGCGCGTCGCGGCTGGCGGCGAGTGGACCACCTTCCATTCCGGGAGCATCTCGCAGCCGCGCTTCGCCCTGTTCAGCTGATCCGCTCAGCCGACCCACCGTACTCGCCGTCGGGCCGGTAACGGCTCCTAGACTGGGCGCGCTCATCCGACTCGCCACCCCAGCCCGAGGAGTCCCGTGCCCATCGCGCCGATCCGCCTGTTCGGCGATCCCGTCCTGCGCAAGCCCGCCGCCGAGGTCGTCGACTTCGACCGGGAGCTGCGCCGGCTGGTCCGCGACCTCACCGACACGATGCTGGACGCCCCCGGCGCGGGCCTCGCGGCCCCGCAGATCGGTGTCGGCCTGCGCGCCTTCACCTGGCACGTCGACGGCGAGGTCGGTCACCTCGTCAACCCGGTGCTCTCGCTCTCGGAGGACACCCAGGACGGCTCCGAGGGCTGCCTGTCCATCCCGGGCCTGGCCTACGACTGCCGGCGCGCCCTGAGCGTGGTCGCGCGCGGCTTCGACATGTACGGCGAGCCGGTTACCGTCGAGGGAAGCGAGATGCTCGCCCGCGCCATCCAGCACGAGACCGACCACCTCGACGGCGTACTCTTCCTCGACCGGCTCGACCCGGCCGCCCGCAAGCTGGCGATGAAGGAGATCCGCGAGTCCGAGTGGTTCGGGCTCGCCGGGGCGCCGACGATCAAGGTCTCGCCGCACGCCACGCGCGGGCTCGGGCTCTGATGCGGGTCGTCTTCGCCGGCACGCCCGAGGTGGCGCTGCCGTCCCTGGCCGCGGTCGCCGCGTCGCAGCACGACCTGGTCGGCGTGGTCACTCGCCCCGACGCGCCGGCGGGCCGCGGCCGCAAGCTCGCACCCAGCCCGGTGGGCGAGGCGGCCGAGCGGCTCGGCGTACCCGTGCTCAAGCCGGACCACCCGCGTGACCCCGACTTCCAGGAGGCCCTGCGCGAGCTCGCGCCCGGCGCCTGCCCGGTGGTGGCCTACGGCGCGCTGCTGCCGCAGTCCGCGCTCGACCTCGCGGCCCACGGCTGGGTCAACCTGCACTTCTCGGTGCTGCCCGCCTGGCGTGGCGCGGCGCCGGTGCAGCACGCGATCTGGGCGGGCGACGAGGTCACCGGGGCCACCACGTTCCGCATCGTCAAGGACCTGGACGCCGGCCCGACGTTCGGGCTGATGACCGAGACGATCCGTCCGCGCGACACCGCCGGTGACCTGCTCGGCCGCCTGGCCCAGGGTGGCGCCGGCCTGCTCGTGGCCACGCTCGACGGCCTCGCCGACGCTTCGCTTGAGGCGCGCGAGCAGCCGACCGACGGCGTCAGCCGGGCCCCCAAGATCACCGTCGACGACGCGCGCGTCGAATGGAGCCACCCCGCCGCGGCGATCGACCGCCAGATCCGAGCCTGCACCCCGGCTCCGGGTGCCTGGACCACCCTCCAGGGCGAGCGGCTGAAGCTCGGCCCGGTCACCCCCGCCGACGGTGCGTTGCCGCCGGGCGAGCTGATGATCGGCAAGAACACCGTCGTCGTCGGCACCGGCAGCGGTGCGGTGCGGCTCGGCGACGTCCAGGCGTTCGGCAAGCAGCAGATGGCGGCGGCCGACTGGGCCCGCGGCGTACGCCTCGAGCCCGGTACGGTGCTGGGGGAGGGGTGAGCGCGCGGCGGCCCGACCCGGCCCGCCGCGCGGCGTACGACGTGCTCAAGGCCGTGCGCGTCGACGATGCCTACTCCAACCTCGCACTGCCCGGAGCCCTGCGCGGTCACGGGCTGGGCGGCCGCGACGCCGGCTTCGCGACCGAGCTGGCAGCCGGGACGATCCGGCGGCAGGGCAGCTACGATGCCATCCTCGCCGCGTGCAGCGACCGGCCGCTCGCGAACGTGCAGGCCAAGGTGCTCGACATCCTGCGGCTGGGCTGTCATCAGCTGCTGGCGATGCGGGTGGCCCCGCACGCCGCGATCAGCACCAGCGTCGACCTGGTGCGCTCCGAGGTCGGGCCGGGCGCGGCCAAGTTCGCCAACGCGGTGCTGCGGTCGGTCTCCCGGCGCGACCTCGACGGCTGGCTCGACGAGCTGGACGCCGATCGTGCGACGCGGTACTCCCACCCGATGTGGGTGGTCGAGGCGCTCACCGAGGCGGTCGGCGAACGCCAGATCGAGGCGCTGTTGGCGGCCGACAACGAGTCGCCGGCGGTCACGCTGGTGGCCCGGCCTGGTCGAGCCACCCGCGACGAGCTGCCGGGGGAGCCGACCCCGTTCTCGCCGTACGGCGTGGTGTCGGTGGGCGGCGACCCCGGCGCGGTGCCCGCGGTGGCCGAGGGACGTGCGGGAGTGCAGGACGAGGGCTCCCAGCTGGTTGCGGTCGTGCTGAGTGCCGCCCGCGTCGACGGCCGCGACGAACGATGGCTCGACCTGTGCGCCGGCCCGGGCGGAAAGGCCGCGTTGTTGGCGGCTCTGGCGGCCGAGCGCGGCGCGCGCCTGGTCGCCAACGAACGCCAGCCGCACCGTGCCGAGCTCGTCCGGCGCACCCTCGCCGGCGCCGCCGGCGTCGAGGAGGTCACCGTCGCCGACGGCACCGACCCGCCCTGGGAGCACGGCTTGTTCGACCGGGTGCTGGTCGACGCCCCGTGCTCCGGGCTGGGGGCCCTGCGGAGGCGGCCCGAGGCCCGCTGGCGTCGTACGCCGGGCGACGTCACCGACCTCGTCCCGCTGCAGGAGGCCCTGTTGGGCTCGGCTCTCGACCTGGTGCGGCCGGGAGGTGTGGTGGTGTACGCCACCTGCTCGCCGGTGCTGGCCGAGACGTCGGGGGTGGTGTCGGCGGTGCTGGCGTCGCGGTCGGATGCCGCCCTTGACCCCGTGCCCCTCGACGTACCCGACTCGGCCGGGCCGCTGCCCGACACCGTGCAGCTCTGGCCCCACCGCCACCACACCGACGCCATGTTCATCGCGCTTCTGCGCAGGTCGTGACCGCGGCCCGTCACTCGGCCAGGTGGCGCAGATACGCCTCGGGCGTGTCCAGGTAGCGCCGCCAGTGCCAGACCAGCTCCAGGTCCTCCCACGCCGCCTCGCGCAGTCCCCAGTCGCCGACCTCGAGGATCCGGGCACCGGGCAGCGCCGCCAGGACGGGGGAGTGGGTCGCGCAGAGGACCTGCCCGCCGCTCGCGACCAGGTCGAGCTGGGAGCCCATCAGGCTGAGCGTCGAGGTGAACGACAGCGCCGCCTCGGGCTCGTCGAGGCAGTAGAAGCCGGGGGAATCGAACCGCTTGCCGATCACCTCGAGGAACGACTCACCGTGGCTCATCTCGTGGAATCGGGGCTCGTCCGGCCGCGCCGGGTCCTGGGGCCGCGGATTCTGCTCGAGGTAGGTGTAGAAGCCGTGCATGGTCTCGGCGCGCAGGAAGAACCCCCAGCGGCCCGCGCCGAGGCCGCGCTGGAGACGGAGCCCCCGCGACAGCGGCGACTCCGAGGCGCGGGTGCCGTGCTGGCTCCCCGTCGACCCGCCCTCGGAACCGAGCCCGTAGGCCATCGCGATGCCCTCGACGAGCGTCGACTTGCCCGACCCGTTCTCGCCGACCAGGAACGTCACGCCCTGGGGGAGCGTCAGGCCGTCCCGCAGCAGCTGGGCCACCGCGGGGATCGTCGTCGGCCACACCTCGGCGGGTAGTGGGCGCTCGGGGTCGGCCGACACCCGCGCGACGGGGGGCTGGTCGAAGTCCACCCCCGCACGATAGGCGGGCCACGCTCGCTAGGTTGGAGCCATGGCGAGCCCGTTCACCGAGATCGAGGTGGACGACCGCGTCGTCAAGGTGACCAACCCCGACCGCGTCTACTTCCCCGAGACGGGTGCGACCAAGCTGGATCTGGTCGAGTACTACCTGAGCGTGGGGCCCGGCATCGTCAACGCGCTGTTCGAACGGCCCTGCATGCTGCACCGCTTCCCGACCGGCCTGTCCGGGGACAAGGTGCACCAGAAGCGGCTGCCTGCCGGTGCCCCGGACTGGGTCGAGACGGTCCGGCTGCACTTCCCGCGCTGGAACCGCACCGCCGACGAGCTCTGCGTGACCGAGCTCGCGTCGGTGATCTGGGCGGTGCAGATGTCGACGGTCGAGTTCCATCCGTGGAACAGCCGCCGCGAGGACCCCGAGAAGCCCGACGAGTGGCGCATCGACCTCGACCCGGGCCCGCTCTCCGACTTCGCCCAGGTACGCCGGGTGGCGGGCGTGGCCCACGAGATCCTCGACGAGCTGGGTGTGGTCGGCTTCCCCAAGACCAGCGGCGGCTCGGGCCTACACATCTACGTCCGGATCCGCCCTGACCACGGGCACCAGGTCGTGCGTCGCGCGGCTCTCGCCTTCGCCCGCGAGGTCGAACGGCGGGCCCCCGACGACGTGACGACCCTGTGGTGGCGCAAGGACCGCGACCCGCACCACCTGTTCGTCGATTACAACCAGAACGCCCGTGACCACACCATCGCCGCGGCGTACTCGGTGCGCGGTAACCCCGAGGGCACGGTGTCGACGCCGCTGCGCTGGGACGAGGTCGACGACGCCGAGCCCGGTGACTTCACGATCGCGACGGTGCCGGAGCGCTTCGCTCGCCTCGGCGACCTGCACGCCGACATCGACGACCACGTCTTCGACATCGCCCCGCTGCTGGCCTGGGCCGAGCGGGAGGAGGCCGCCGGGACCGAGGTGCCGCCGGAGCCCCAGGACTGACACCCGAGTGGACAGCACCACCCACCTGACGGAGGAGCCGAGGACATGACCGAGCAGACGAACGGCGACATGACGGGGCGCGACCCGATGTCCAGCAAGGCCGAAGGTGACGACGACCCGGGCTCGGCCGCCCTGGCCGAGGCGGGGACCTCACACCCGGATGACGACTCTCGCCCGGAGCGGAGCCGCCCGGAGCAGGACGCCGACCCGGGGTTCGCCGAGATGCCCACACCTGCCGAGGCCTACGACGACACCCCGGTGGAGGACGCGGTTCCGGAGACGAACCTGGGTCACCCCGGGCACTGATCCTCGGGCAGCGGGGGCCGACCTGCGGCAGGCGCCTCGACGCGGTCACGAAAGCGGGGGGATCGTGCATGATCCCGGCGAGGGTCGTGCATGATCACGGTGGGGCGGGGCGTCAGCC
>JBPCQY010000101.1:0-2740 GCA_050997635.1 Nocardioides sp. | reverse complement strand
CGGCGTTGGACGTACCCGCGAAGTACCCCATGCCACGGTGGGCGAAGATCTTCCACAGCACCCGCGTGTTATCGGAGCCGTAGGCCACCTTGTCGGCCTGGATGATCGCGTTGCGCATGTCGAGGTAGGACGGGTCGTTCGCCGAGAGCGACATGCCGCGGGTGATCACGGTGTCGGCCACGTTGTGACCGAGTCGCTTGCGGATGTCCCACAGGGTCTGGGCCCAGATCTCACCGCTCGAGTGCACCTCGGGACCGCCCGTGATGTTCGGGAAGTCGCCGTAGGTGTAACCACCGTGGCTGCCGTCGTAGTTCGAGGTGCAGGCCTTGGCCTTCGAACCGACCGGGCAGTCGATCGCCATGGTGCGGAAGGTGCCCTTGTTGGCGATGAGGTACTTGCCCTCGCGCACCTGACCGTCGGCGTTCGTGTCGTGCTGGAAGCCGTTGGTCACCAGGTAGTCCATGGCGTAGTAGTCGCTCCACGCCTCGCCCATGGCGCCGGCCTGGATGTCGTTGAGCGTCGAGTTGCCGGTGGCGTCGACCACCAGGCGGTTGGACAGACCGTGGGTGTACTCGTGGTAGAGCACGCTCGCGTCGAACGCCGAGCTGGTCGGGACGTACGGGTCCTCGGCGTCGGTGGCACCCGGGAAGTGGAACAGGTACATCTGCATCGTCGGCGGCGTGCCGTCGGGAGGCGTGCTCATGTTGGCGTTGTCGATGTGGTTGCCGTCGGGCAGACCGACCGGGTTGCCGTTGTTGTCGGTCAGCGTGTTGGCACCGTCGAGCGCGTTGAGCAGGAGCGGGTCGTTGTCGGCGCGCGAGAAGTTGCCCGCCTGGGTGGTGAACCCGATCGGACCCTTGGCGAGGTAGTCGTGGAAGTTGCTCGCCAGGTAGAACGCCTGGGTGACGTCGGCCTTGCGGTTCGTCTTCCACGAGTAGGGCTTGTTGGGATCCCACGTGCACTGGTAGCCCGCCGAGCACAGCGACGAGGCCTTCTGGAACTTCACCAGCGGGTACTTGGCGTGGTGCCGGTTGCCCGGGACGCGAACGTCCTCGCTGTGGTTCTCCAGGTTGTCGTCGTTGACGTCCGACCAGGCGATCACGGTCTTGCCCTTGAGGAAGCGGTTGCCGTGGCGCACGAAGTCCCGCTTGTAGAAGTTGACCACCTTGGGCTTGCCGCCCTTGGGGGCACCCGGGTAGTAGTCGTAGACCTTGGCGTCACCGCGGGCGTTGTCCTGGGTGGAACGGCGGAAGAGCACCTGGCCGTTCGAGGCGTCCACGACGTGTTGGAAGGAACCCGTGGATGCCTGGACGTAGGTCGACCAGCCCGGACGCAGCCCCGACGGGGTGAGGAACCACACCCGCTTGGCGTAGTCGTGGTTGTTCCACGTCGTGGCCGCGGTGGAGCCGGCACGTGAGGAGGCGACCGAGCTGCCCCGCTGGACGACGCCGTTCACGTTGCGGGCCGCGTCGCCGCGAGCGCGCTCGGCCGAGAGCCGGGTGGTCGGAGCCTTGGCGGCGAGGGCGGCGAGGCCGCTGATCGGGCTGCCCTGCACCGAGATGACCTGGCCGGCGCGGGTCACGTTGACCTTGAGGCCGTTGCCGAAGACCGGAGTGCCCGCGACCCGCTGGCTCCACGACAGGTGGTGAACGCCGATCGTGTCGACGTAGTCCTGGCGGAACCGGAAGGTGGACAGGTCGGCGCCGGTGAGCCCGAGCGCGTGGAGGTGGCTGCGGACGTAGCCGAGACCGACCGAGCGGGCCGGAGCCGACGAGCGCCCGGTGAGGTAGCCGTCGAGCTTGCCGACGTTGCGCACGGTCTTGGTGAGCGGGTCGAGGTCGGCTACCGCGCTGCTGCCGAGCGAGCGGTAGTACAGCTTGTCGGCCTTGCTCCGGCCGTCGACCTCGGCGCGGCTGCCGCGGGCGAGCAACGTGCCCGAGAGCTGTCGGCGGTCGACGTAGCCGGGGGTGCGGGCGGCACCGTCGCCGCCACGAAGACTGGCGGCCTGGGTGGTGTGACCGGCATCGCGGGGGGCTGCCTGGCTGGGTAGGCCAAGCGCGCCCACGGCCAGGGCGGCGCTGCTGATGGCAGCGACCGCCAGCGTGGATCTGTGGGTACGGATCACGAGATTCCCTTCGCATCAATGTCCTGGGGCCGTGTTACCCCGAGACGTTGCCCCCGTACGGCGAGGGAGGGCACACGGCCGATCGGCTCACCAGGCATGGAGGGGACTTGCAGCACCTTAGGCAGCGATCGACCGAGAGGGAAGAGGGGAGCGTGACGTTTCTCCTATTTTCTCTCGTGCAACACTGGTCCCGCTTTCAACCGACGGGACGAAAGGGGGCCCGGTGCGGATCGGGCTGACGGGCGGGATCGCGTCGGGCAAGAGCACGGTCTCGGCGATGCTGGCCGACCTGGGCGCGGTCGTCGTCGACGCCGACCGGATCGCCCGTGAGGTGGTCGCCGCCGGTACGACGGGACTCACCGCCGTGGTGTCCGAGTTCGGTCCGGAGGTGCTCACCGACGACGGCGAGCCCGACCGCCCGAAGATCGGGGCGATCGTGTTCGCGGACCCGTCGCGCCGGGCGGCGCTGGAGGCGATCATCCATCCGCTCGTGCGGGCCCGCGCGGCCGAGCTCGAGGCGCAGGCCGACCCGGACGCGCTCGTCGTGCACGACATCCCGCTGCTGGCCGAGACGGGTCAGGCCGCCGAGTTCGACGCCGTGATCGTGGTCGACGC
>JBPCQY010000078.1:0-13785 GCA_050997635.1 Nocardioides sp. | reverse complement strand
GTCCTCGCCACCGGCAAGATCGCGCACCGCTTCGCGACCGACCTTCAGCAGCTGCCCGACGCACGACTCGTCGCGGTCGGGGCACGCCGGCTGGAGTCGGCACAGGAGTTTGCCCGGGAGTTCCCGCGGCGCGACGGGGGCACCGTGCGCGCCCACGGCTCCTACGCCGCGCTTGCGGCAGACCCGGACGTGGACGTCGTCTACGTGGCCAGCCCGCACGGGCTGCACCCCGAGCACGTCCGGATGCTGCTGGAGGCGGGCAAGCCGGTGCTGTGCGAGAAGGCACTGACCCTCAACGCCGCGCAGGCCGAGGACCTGGTGGCCCTTGCCGCGGAGAAGGGGCTGTTCCTGATGGAGGCGATGTGGATGGCCTGCCACCCGCTGGTGCGCCATCTGCGCGAGCGGGTGCGGGCCGGCGACTTCGGCCGGCCGCGCCAGCTCGTCGCCGACCTCGGCTGGGTGGTCGAGCTGCCGCCCAGCGACCGGATGCTCGACCCGGCCCTGGGTGGCGGTGCCCTGCTCGACATGGGCGTCTACCCGTTGACCCTGGCGCAGCTCTTCCTCGGTGAGCCGGCCGAGCTGACCGCGGTGACCCACAAGGCGCCCAGCGGCATCGACCTCAACCTGGTGCTGGCCGCGCGGTACGACGGCGGGGCGGTGGCCGCGCTCACCACCTCCATGACCAGCAACTCCCCCCGGACGGCGACGATCGCCACCGACACCGGCCGGCTGGACTTCCCGGAGCCGTTCCACCACCCGCCGTACGTCACCTGGACGCCGTACGTCGACGGGCAGGTGAAGCAGCCGCAGCGGATCGTCCCACCAGGACCCGTGATCGGCACCGGGCTCGGCAACGAGGCAGCCGAGGTGATGCGCTGCCTGCGGGCCGGGGAGCTGGAGAGCCCATGGGTGCCGCACCAGCAGACCCTGAGCGTGCTGCGCCAGATGGACGCCGTCCGCGCCGCGTTGGGCGTGGTCTATCCCGGCGAGGCCCACCTGTGACCCGGACCCACCTGTCACGCACGCAGTGGTGTGGTGCCCGCCACGCATCGGCCTAGGCTGAACAGATGACCCGACCCCGAGGAAAACCGGCCGACCTCGTGGTCGTGGCCAACCGGCTGCCCGTCGACCGGGTGGTCGCCGGCGACGGCACCGAGTCGTGGCGCCGCTCCCCCGGCGGTCTGGTGTCGGCCCTGATGCCGGTGATGAAACGCAACGAGGGCGCCTGGATCGGCTGGGCCGGCGGCTCCGACGAGGCCGAGCGCAAGCCCTTCCACCAGGACGGCATCGCCCTGGTGCCGGTGACGATCAGCAGCACCGAGTACGAGAGGTTCTACGAGGGCTTCTCCAACGCCACCCTGTGGCTGCTCTACCACGACCTGGTCGCCAAGCCGTCCTTCCGCAGGGAGTGGTGGGACAGCGACGTCGCGGTCAACCAGCGCTTCGCCGCGCGGGCAGCCGAGGTGGCCGCGAAGGACGCGACCGTGTGGGTGCAGGACTACCAGCTGCAGCTGGTGCCGCAGATGCTCCGCGACCTGCGCCCCGACCTGCGGATCGGCTTCTACCTGCACATCCCGTTCCCGCCGGCCGAGCTGTTCCAGCAGCTGCCGTGGCGCCGCCAGATCCTCGAGGGACTGCTCGGCGCCGACCTGGTCGGCTTCCAGCTGCCCGGTGGCGCCGCCAACTTCGTGCGTCTGGTGCGCCAGCGGGTCGGCCACAAGACCCACCGCGACCTGGTCTACCTGCCCGACGGGCGCACCGTCCGCGTCGATGCGTTCCCGATCTCGATCGACGCCGAGAGCTTCGAGACGCTGGCCCGCGGCGAGGCCGTCGAGCAGCGCGCCAAGGCCATCCGCGAGGCGCTCGGCAGCCCGAAGATCGTCTTCCTCGGCATCGACCGGCTCGACTACACCAAGGGCATCTTCGCCCGGCTGCGCGCCTACAGCGAGCTGGTGCGCGACGGCGAGCTCGACGTCGACGACGCCGTGTTCGTACAGGTCGCCACGCCGTCGCGCGAGCGGGTCGAGCAGTACCGCCTGCTGCGCGACGAGATCGACCGCCTGGTCGGTCGGATCAACGGCGACCTCGGCCGGCTCGGCAAGCCGGCGATCTCCTACCTGCACTCGTCCTACCCGCGTGAGGAGATGGCGGCGCTCTACCGGATGGCCGACATCATGGTCGTCACGCCCTACCGCGACGGGATGAACCTGGTGGCCAAGGAGTACGTCGCCTGCCGCTACGACGACGACGGTGCGCTGGTGCTCTCCGAGTTCGCCGGTGCCGCGGCCGAGCTGCGTCAGGCGTGGCTGGTCAACCCCTACGACCTCAACGGCATGAAGGCTGCCCTGCTCGAGGCCGCGCGGGCCGACCCGAAGGACCTCGCCAAGCGGATGAGGGCGATGCGCAAGACCGTCTCGCAGGCCGACGTCGCCGCCTGGGCCGACAGCTTCCTCGACGAGCTCGCCGGCCAGCGCGAGGCGCACGGCAAGCGACTGCGCCCGGCCGACCGTGACTGACCCCGGCCATAACGCCGGGGCGCGTGACTCGTTGCACCTTCGAGCGCGCGATCATCCACGCTCGGGCCGGCCCGGACCTGCGTGGTCCGGGCCGCGCTCACTGCGCGGGTGCGTCGACCGCGGCCACGACTGGTGCGGTGCTGTGGTCACTGTTGGTGCCCTGTGACAGTTGTAACGCGGTGTCCACACCGCGTGACAGCGCGCACGCCCGGTGGGCTCGCGAGGGGTCGTCGAGGAGCCGAACCTCAGTGGGGTGCCCGGGTGGGGACGCCGACGCGCACGGCGGCTGCGGTCAGCTCGGCGTCGTAGGTCACGACGGTGTCGGCCTGCAGCCGGAGTGCGGTCGCGAGGTGGATCGCGTCGGCACTGCGCAGCCCCCAGTCGCTGGTCGCGGCGCGCTCGAGGTCGATGCGCTCGACGTCGACGAGGTCGAGCCCGTCGAGCACCTGGTTGATCGCGGCGGCCGGCAGCGTCGTACGCCGGGCCGCGGCGCAGTGCAGCTCGGTGAACAGCAACATCGACGCGACCAGATGGCGCTCACCTCGACCGCGAGCAAACCTGGTCAGCTCGGTGGCCAGCACCGGCGACTCGGGTTCCTCGACCACGAGCTTGAGCGCGGCCGACGTGTCGACGTACCAGATCAACGGTCGCCACGGACGTCGTCGAGCAGCTCCGCAGTCGACGCGTCGAGCCGCACCCGGTCGATCGCGTCGAAGCGCTGGCGTGGCCTCCGGGCTGGCCGGACGCTCCCCGACTGGCGGACTCGCTCGAGCTCGGACGTGGCCGGGGGGGTGAGGATGGCGGCGAGTCTGCCGTTGTTGGTCACGCCGATCGACTCCCCTGCGCTCACCCGCGCAAGGATGCGGCTGCTGTCGTTGCGCAGCTCGCGATGCGGGATCGTCTCCATGTAGCAATCGTAGCATTCCGCGGTGAGTGGTGCGGACGAGTGGCACCCGCACCACTCACCTGGAGTAGTTTCCCCTCATGGATCTGATCCCGAAGCCAGATCAGGTCGTCTCCGCCGCCAGCAACATCGCGCACAAGGTGCTGTACGGCGGGCTGGCCGACCTGCGGCCGATGCCCCGCACGCTCATCGACGAGGGCACGCTGCGTGAGGTCTACCACTACCGCCCAGCCGCCCGGATCCCGGAGCAGGGCGACCCGGTGCTCCTCGTGACGCCCCTGGCCGCGCCCGCGCTCTGCTTCGACCTGCGCCGGGGGTGCTCGCTGGTCGAGCACTTCGTCGGCGCCGGCCGCCCGACGTACCTCGTGGAGTACGGCGCCGTCTCGTTCAAGAACCGCGCCCTCGGCATGGAGCACTGGATCGACGAGGTGATCCCGACCGCGATCCGGGAGGTGTCGGCGCACGCCGGCGGCCGCCCGGTGCACGTGATCGGCTGGTCGCTCGGCGGGATCTTCGCGCTGCTCACCGCCGCCGACGACCCGAGGCTGCCGATCGCGTCGCTGACGTCGCTCGGGTCGCCGTTCGACGTGTCACTGGTGCCGCTGGTGGCGCCGCTGCGGCCGCTGCTCAACCTCACCGGCGGTCGCGGGGCGATCACCCGGATCTACCAGGCGGCGGGCGGCGCGCCGAAGCCGCTGGTGAAGTGGGCCTTCCAGCTCTCGTCGTTCCAGAAGCTGGTGACCAAGCCGATCGCGGTGGCGCGCAACCTCGACGACGCCGACTACCTGGCCCAGATCGAGGCCGTCGACCGGTTCACCGACAACATGATCGCCTATCCGGGGCGCAGCTTCGGGCAGCTCTACCACCGGTTCGTGAAGGGCAACGCGCTCGTGACCGGCGCCTTCGAGCTCGGCGGGCGCACCATCGACGTGGCGGCCATCAGGGCCCCGGTGCTGGTCTTCGCCGGCGCGACCGACGGCATCGCCCCGGTGCGGGCGGTGCAGTCGTCGGTGCCGCTGCTGACCGGCTCGCCCGACGTACGGTTCGAGATCGTGCCCGGGGGCCACCTCGGCATGCTGACCGGCCGCCTGGCCCGCGGCACGACCTGGCGGATCCTGGACGACTGGATCGACGAGTGGTCCACCGCCGCCGCCGAGGAGCCGAGCCCGACTGCGGCCACGAAGAAGCGCGGTGCCCGGAAGGCTGCTGCGTCGAAGAAGACCGCGGTCGCCAAGAAGAGCCCGGCAGCCAAGAAGGCGCCAGCTGCCAAGAAGGCGGCCGGTTCGAAGGCGACCGCATCAAGGAAGGCGACCGGGTCGAAAAAGGCGACCGCGTCAAGGAAGGCGACCGCGTCGAAGAAGAAGCCCGCGGCCGGGAAGAAGCCCGCCAAGCGGGCGGCCTCCCGCGCGGACATCGGTGCCAACCCGACCCGGCGTTACGGGTCGTCCGGCTCGCGGGCGCTCGGCGGTCGCTGAGACTCCAGCCACTTCCGGGCGGCGGTCTTCGAGGCCCGCGCCAGCCACGCGTCGTACACGACCTCGGCGAGCTCGTCGCGGTCGAGCTCGCCGATCCGCGACGTCCTCAGCAGCACCGACGGATGTCCGTCGAAGTGCGGGGTGGTGAAGAACGGCGTCGACTCGTCGGCCACCAGCGCCAGCTTGTCGACCTCCGACTCGACCCAGAGCACCACCACGTCGTCGTACCGCTCGCCGGAGTCGGGGTCGACGGCGTCCGGGCGCGGCGTACGGAAGAAGACGAAGCTGCGCCGGCTCACCTGGTAGACGTCGTTGCCCTTCGGCCCGCGCTCGACGGTCGCGCCCGGCATCGAGCCGGCCAGCTCGCGCAGGTCCGCGACGGTGGCTCGACGGGAGGCCATGGCGTCGACGGTGTCACGCGATGGAAGGCGCCGACAACCGACGTGTCCAGATCGGCCGGGTCGGGTACGTCGAGCACGACGGGACCGGCTACCTGTACGGCGCCGTGCGCGCCGGCCAGCGGGCCGCGCGCGAGGTCCTGGAGCAGCTGTAGCGTGGCGCCATGAGCGCGCTCTCCGGCCTGGTCGAGCGCGGGCTGATGGCCCGCGACTGGGCGGCGGCGCTCGCGCCGGTCGACGAGCCGATCGCGGTCCTGGGCCGGTTCCTGCGCGCCGAGCTCGCCGCCGGGCGCTCCTACCTGCCGGCCGGCGACGATGTGTTCCGGGCGTTCCGCAAGCCGCTGGCGCAGGTGCGGGTGCTGGTCGTCGGCCAGGATCCCTACCCGACGCCCGGTCACCCGATCGGGCTCTCGTTCGCGGTCGCCCCCGACGTACGACCCCTGCCCGGGTCGTTGCGCAACATCTACCAGGAGCTGTCCGTCGACCTCGGCATCCCGCCCGCGCCCCACGGCGACCTGGCCGCATGGGCGGACCGGGGCGTGATGCTGCTCAACCGGGTGCTGACGGTGCGCCCCGGCGAGGCGACCTCCCACCGGGGCATCGGCTGGGAGGACGTCACCTCCTGCGCCATCGACGCGCTCGTACGCCGCGGCGGACCCGCCGCCGCCGTCCTGTGGGGCCGCGACGCGCAGTCGCTCAAGCCGGCGCTCGGCCCGGTCCCCTGGGTCGAGTCGGCGCACCCGTCACCTCTCTCTGCCTCGCGCGGCTTCTTCGGCTCTCGACCGTTCTCGAGGGTCAACCGGCTGCTGGTCGAACAGGCCGCCGAGCCGGTTGACTGGGCCCTGCCCGCCGCGGAATAAAGTTGAATCTGCAACCATTGAGGTGATCATGACCGATCGCATGCCTGCCCTGTACCTCGGCCACGGCGCTCCCCCGCTGCTCGACGACCCCGTCTGGTCGGGCCAGCTGGCCGGCCTGGCCCGCGATCTGCCACGCCCCCAGGCCATCCTGATCGTCAGCGCGCACTGGGAGTCCGCGCCGGTGATGCTGTCGGCCAACCACGCGCCCCTGGTCTACGACTTCGGCGGCTTCGCGCCGAAGTACTACCAGATGACCTACGCAACCCCTGACTCCAGCGCCCTCGCCGAGCGGGTCGCGGCGATGATGCCCGCGAGCGAGCCGGTGCACCAGCACGCCAGCCGCGGCCTCGACCACGGTGCCTGGGTGCCGCTCAAGATCATGTACCCGGACGCCGACATCCCCGTGCTGCAGCTGTCGCTGCCGACCTCCGAACCCGACCGGCTGATCAAGCTCGGTGAGCGGCTCCGCCCCTTGCGCGAGGAGGGCGTGCTGGTCGTCGGGTCGGGCTTCCTGACCCACGGGCTGCCGTTCCTGACCGAGTTCCGGATCGACGCGGCCGCCCCGGGTTGGTCGCAGGACTTCGACACCTGGGCCGGCGAGGCCCTGGCCCGCGGCGACGTCGACGCGCTCGCGTCGTACCAGTCGAAGGCGCCGGGCATGCCCTACGCGCACCCGACCGTCGAGCACTACACACCGCTGTTCGTCACCCTCGGCGCGGCCACCGACCCGACCGAGCCCGGCGAGCAGCTGTTCACGGGTGACTTCTGGATGGGTCTGTCGAAGCGGTCGCTCCAGGTCGCCTGAGCCTCGGCGTCTGTCATCCGGGCGGTGGCTCGCGCACCGTTTCACACGAACGGTGCCAGACCCACCGCTCCCAACGTACGGTGCTTCAGTCTTCGGTCAGCTCGTCCAGCTCGTCGAGGTCGTCGGCAGTCGGCTGCCAGCGCAGCGCTGCCGCGTTGGCGCGGACCTGGTCGCCCGAGACGGCTCCGGAGATCACCGAGGCGACCGCAGGCTGGGCGGCGAGCCCGGCGATCGCGACCTCGAGCATGGTCAGGTCGCGGGCCTCGGCGTACTTCTGCACTGCCTCGAACCGGTCCCAGTCCGCGTTCTCGAGCCACGGCGCCGGCCCGGCGAGCGCCCGGGAGCCCTCTGGGGCGGCCTGCCCTCGCTGGTACTTGCCGGTCAGTAGGCCGTACTCCAGCGGGAAGAACGGGAGTACGCCGAGCCCGTACGCCTCGGCAGCCGGCACCACCTCGTCCTCGATGGTGCGCTCGAGCAGGGAGTAGCGGTTCTGCACCGAGACGAAGCGCTCGAGGCCGGCGCTGCGGGCGGTCCAATCCGCGTCGGCGACCTGCCAGCTGGCGAAGTTCGAGCAGCCGAGGTAGCGCACCTTGCCCTCGCGGACCAGGTCCGTCAGCGCGGACAGGGTCTCCTCGATCGGTGTGGTCTCGTCGGGCTCGTGCAGCTGGTAGAGGTCGATGTGGTCGGTCCGCAGGCGGCGCAAGCTGGCCTCGACGGCACGACGTACGTAGCGACGTGAACCGCGTACGCCGTGGTCGACGCCGTTGGCGCCGTGCATGTCCATGCCGAACTTGGTCGCGAGCACGAACTCGTCGCGCTGCCCCCAGAGTGCCTCGCCGAGCAGCTCCTCGCTGGCGCCCTGCGGGTCTCCATAGGTGTCGGACGTGTCGAGCAGGGTCACCCCGGCGTCGCGGGCACCCGCGAGCACGTCCTTGACCCCGTCGAGGTCGACGCGGCGGCCGAACGCGTTGCAGCCGATGCCGACGGCGCTCACCATCAGTCCGGAGTCGCCCAGCGAGCGATAGCTCATCTCGTGGCTCATGATGGCGAACCTACGCCGTCGACGATCCTCCACCTCGGCCCCCGGGCGTGCCCTGTGGCTGCCCCCGGGCACGACATTCCGAACGTCCCGCGGGTCCGGCCCGGCGTGTCGCCCCTGGAACGTTCGGAATGTCCCCCGAACAGCCCGGTCGCGGCACGCCGAGCTCTCGGCAGTCAGGGCCGTGCCAGCATGGACCGATGCGCGTGCTCTCGATCCAGTCCTCGGTCGCCTACGGCCATGTCGGCAACTCTGCCGCGGTCTTCCCGCTCCAGCGGCTCGGCCACGAGGTCTGGCCGGTGCTCACGGTGGTCTTCTCCAACCACACCGGGTACGGCGCGTGGCGCGGGCCGGCGCTCGCGCCCGACGACGTCCGCTCTGTGGTGACGGGCATCGAGGAGCGCGGCGTGCTGGCGACCTGCGACGCGGTGATCTCCGGGTACCTCGGCACCCCCGGCATCGCCGACGTCGTCGTCGACGCGGTGACGCGCGTGAAGGCGGCCAATCCGGACGCGACGTACACCTGTGACCCGGTGATGGGCAACGCGACGAGCGGCTGCTTCGTCGACCCGGCCATCCCGCCGATCGTGCGCGAGCGGGTGGTGCCGGCGGCCGACGTGATCACACCCAACCAGTTCGAGCTCGGCTACCTGACCGACACGACGCCGGCCACCCTCGAGGAGACGCTCGCCTCGGCCGACGCCGCCCGGGCGATGGGACCCTCGACCGTACTCGTCACCAGCGTCGAGCGTCCCGACCAGTCCGACGCCACGATCGAGATGATGGCGGTGACGGGCGAGGGCGCCTGGCTCGTGCAGACGCCCCGGTTGCCGCTGAAGGCCAACGGCTCAGGCGACCTGACTGCGGCGCTGTTCACGGCACATCTGCACGAGACCGGCTCCCCCGTCGACGCCCTGGCCCGCACCGTCTCCTCGGTGTACGCCGTGCTGGCCGCGACCCTCGAGTCGGGCGAGCGCGAGCTGCGGATCGTGGCCGCTCAGGACGCGATCGCGCAGCCCGCTTGCGAGTTCGAGGTCAGGAAGGTCCGCTAGAAGGACCGGCCTTTCTGAGTGCCGCTGACGTCGCGAGAAGCGCCCACGGCCACGATTCCTGCTCGTGAACGTCGGCAGTTGCGAGTCCTGGCGCCGCCGACAGAGCCGCGTGAGAGATTCGAACTCTCGACATTCGCATTACAAGTGCGACGCTCTGGCCATCTGAGCTAACGCGGCGATGCCGCGCACCCGCGGCCACCACACCCTAGAGGGATCACGCAGCCAGGAACGAGTCGATCGACCGGCGCAGGCCGGCCGCGTCCAGGCCGTGGGCCTGCTGATGCTCGGCAGGGGTGCCGTAGTGGCGCAGCTCGGCCCGGCGGGTGCCCAGAGCCAGCAGGCGGTGAGGTACGTCGACCAGCGCGTCGGAGACGCAGCGGGCCGAAGTACCGGCGAGCCAGGGCTCGACCAGGACGACGTCCGGCAGCGTGAGCACGGCACGGAGGGTCGCCGCGTCGAACGGCCGCACCGTGTGCGCATAGAGCACGGTCACGTCGCGGCCTTCGGTCGCGGCCAGGACCTCCTCGAGCACCGGCCCGAGCGCGATCACCGTGCCGCCCGCGGCTCGTCGTACGACGTGGAGGCCGGCGCCCAGGTACGACGACCCGTTGGTCTGCTCCACCAGCCGGACGTAGTGCAGCCCGTCCGCACCCACGGCCGCCCGCAGCGTCGCGTCGACCTCGGCGGCCGTCCCCGGGGCGTGGATCGACATCCCGGGCACCGTGTCCAGCAGCGCGACGTCGCCGGGGGCCTGGTGGGTGCGCCCGGCACGCGAGGCGTCGAACGAGCCGGCGGCGCCGGCCAGCACACCCCCCACCCCCTGGTGGGCGAAGCCGAGCTTGACCTGCTCGAAGGCGCGCTCGACGAGGAACGTGCCGAACGTGTGCACGATCGGCCGCAGCCCGGTCAGCGCCATCCCCGCGCCGACGTTGACGAGCAGCTGCTCGCGGATGCCGACGTTGACGACCCGATCGGGATGGCGTCGTACGGCGTCGTCGAAGAACTGGCCGGAGATCTCGGCCCACACCAGGGCGGCCGAGGGATCCTCGTCGAGGAGCGCCGTCGCCGTGCGGCCGAACTGCGCGCGCGGGCTGGCGTTCATGCGGCGTCCTCCTCACGCAGCACGGTTGCGACGACCGCGCGCGGCACCCCGATGCCGCGCTCGGACAGGGCCTTCTGGAGGGCGCCGTGGTCGCGGCCGTCGACGGTCTCGACCGACCAGCCCTCGGTCTCGAAGCGCGCGGCGATCCGGCCGGGCACCGGATAGCTGGTGGAGCGGTTGTCCACGACGACCACGGTCAAGGCGTCGAGCCCCAGCGCCGGGGCGAGCTCGAGCGCCTCGTGGTTGGAGCCCTCGTCGAGCTCGGCGTCGCCGACCAGCACCACCACCCGCGCGCCGATCCCCTGCGCGCGCAGGCCGAGCGCCGTACCGACGCCGAGCGGGAGCCCGTGGCCCAGCGACCCCGACGAGATCTCGACCCCCGGCACCAGGTTGCGATCGGGGTGGTAGCCGAGCGGCGAATCGAAGCCGCCCCACTCCGGGAGCCACGACTCGGGAAAGAAGCCGCGGTCGCACAGCACCGCGTAGTAGGCCATCGGCCCGTGCCCCTTGGAGAGCAGGAAGCGGTCGCGGCGAGGGTCGTCGGCGGTCTCCGGCGAGACGTCGAGCACCCGCTCGTACAGCACCCGGATCACGTCGAGGGTGGAGACGGAGGCCGGATCGTGCTTCTCGTCACCGGTCATCAGTCGCAGCAGTCGGTAGATGTTGTCCACTCAGCCATCAGACAAGTTGAAGTCAACTTGAAGTCAAGGCAGGCTGGACCCATGCACGAGCTGACGGTGGGCGAGCTGGCGGAACGCTCGGGGGTCGCGCGGAGCGCCATCCGGTACTACGAGGACCGCGGCCTGCTCTCCTCCCGGCGTACGGCGGGCAACCAGCGCCGCTACGAGCGGCCGGTGCTGCGCCGCCTCGCCTTCATCCGTACGGCGCAGCGCGTCGGCCTCAGTCTCGAGGAGATCGCGGATGCCCTCGCCTCGTTGCCGAGCAACCGCACGCCCACCAAGGCCGACTGGACTCGGATCAGCCGCGCCTGGCGACCACGCCTGGACCGGCAGATCCGGCGGCTCGAGAAGCTGCGCGACAACCTCGACGGTTGCATCGGCTGCGGCTGCCTGAGCCTGCAGCGGTGCCGACTGAGCAACCCCGACGACGTGCTCGCCGCCGAGGGCCCCGGCGCCGTCAACCTGGAGGTCTAACGAAGCTAGTCTCGTCGCCATGGCGACGCAGTCCCTGCGGATCGTGGCGAGCCGGCCCGACCCGGCCATCCTGACGCTGCCCTGGTCGACCCCGCTCGCGGAGTGGTCCGACCAGTACGTCGTACCCCTGCCACGCGGGCTCTCGCGCCACGTCGTCCGCATCGTCCGCCTCGGCGAGCGCACCTATGCGGTCAAGGAGACCACCGAGGAGTGGGCCGTCCGCGAGTACCGGATGCTGCGCGACCTGCAACGCAGCGGCCTGCCGGCGGTCACCGCCCAGGGCGTGGTCGCCGGGCGGGTCGGCCGCGACGGCGAGGCGCTGCCGGCCGCGCTGCTCACCCAGCACCTGTCGTTCTCGCTCCCCTATCGGTCGCTGTTCGCCCACGGGCTGACCGCCGAGAACCTGCCCGGCCTCGTCGACGCTCTGGTCGTGCTGCTCGTGCGGCTGCACCTGGCCGACTTCTACTGGGGTGACGTGTCGCTGTCCAACGTGCTCTTCCGCCGCAACGCCGGCGGCTTCGCGGCGTACCTCGTCGACGCCGAGACCGGTGAGTGGCGCCCGGACCTGGCCCCCCGGATGCGGGAGTACGACGTGACGGTCGGCTGCGAGAACGTCTTCGCCGAGCTGCTCGACCTGCAGGCCAGCCGATCGCTCGACGAGAGCGTGCACGCCCACGAGATCGTCGAGCTGATCCGCGAGCGGTACGACGCGCTGTGGACCGAGCTCACCAGCGAGGAGGAGTTCGACGCCGACCAGATGTGGCGGATCCAGCAGCGCATCGAGCGGCTCAACGACCTGGGCTTCGACGTCGACGAGCTCGACATCGTCACCGACATCGACGGCGACCGGATCCGGATCCAGCCCAAGGTCGTCGAGCTCGGCCACCACCGGCGCGAGCTGCAGTCGCTCACCGGCCTCGACGTCGAGGAGGCGCAGGCACGGCGGCTGCTCAACGACGTCGCGGCGTACACCGCCCACCACGACCTCGGCCGCGAGGAGCGCACCCTGGTCGCGAACCGCTGGCTGAGCCAGGTCTTCGAGCCGATCATGGCGATGGTGCCGCCGGAGGCGCGCGGCAGGCTGGCGCCGGCCGAGATCTTCCACGAGATCCTCGTGCACCGGTGGTACCTGTCCGAGCAGGCCGGCCAGGAGGTCGGCATCTTCGACACCGCCCGCGACTACATCGACACGGTGCTGCAGGGCAAGCCCGAGGAGCTGATCACCCCCGACGAGTTGCCGGCCTGACCGACGCACCGTGATATGCAGTCACCATGACTCGCCTCCTCGTCGCCGGTGCCACCGGGTTCATCGGCCGCCGGCTCGTGCCGGCCCTGGTCGAGGCGGGTCACGACGTGCGGGCGATGACCCGCAACCCCAAGACGTACGACGGCCCCGGCCAGGCCGTGGGCGGCGACGTCGCCGACCCGTCGTCACTGGCGGGTCCGCTGGACGGCGTCGAGGTCGCCTACTACCTCGTGCACTCCCTCGACTCCGACGACTTCGAGCGGCGCGACGCCGAGGCGGCGCGCAACTTCGCGCGGGCCGCGGCCCGGGCCGGCGTACGCCGGATCGTCTATCTCGGTGGTCTCGGCAGCAGCGACGGCGAGCTGTCGGCGCACCTGCGGTCGCGACGCGAGGTCGAGACGCTGCTCGGTGGGTCCGGCGTCCCCGTGACGGTGCTGCGCGCGGCGATCATCGTCGGTCACGGCGGCATCTCCTGGGAGATCACCCGCCAGCTGGTCAAGAACCTGCCCGCCATGGTGGTGCCCCGGTGGGCCGGCACCCGCACCCAGCCGATCGCGCTGGACGACGTCATCGGCTACCTGACCGGCGTGCTGGAGCAGGACGAGACGACGGGCGAGGTCTACGAGATCGGGGGGCCCGAGGTGCTGACCTACGCGGAGATGATGCAGCGGGCGGCGAAGGTGCTGGTCGACCGGCGCGTGGTGATGGTGCAGGCGCCCGTCCTGACGCCGCGGCTCTCGTCGTACTGGCTGGCGCTGGTCACCGACGTCGACGTCACCACCGGGCGCAACCTGATCGACTCGATGGGCACGGAGGTGGTCGTGAGCGACGACCGGATCCGGCGGCTGATCGAGCGCGACCTGGTGGGGTACGACGACGCGGTGCGGCGCGCGCTAGAAGATCGCCGGGAGGGCGTAGAGCATCACGACTGACCACGTGCAGTGGGTCAGGATCGGCGCGAGCACGCCACCGGACGCCCGGCGCTGCAGGGCGGTGACGGTGCCGACCGCGAGGGCCGCGAACGCGAGCATCGGGTTGCCGGTGGCGGCGGTCGCAACGACGTACAGCACGGTGCTCCACAGCGCCGGGTGGCGCGGGATCGCGGCATAGACGGCGCCGCGGAAGAACAGCTCCTCCGCGACGCCGTTGAGCACGGTGACGAGCAGCACGAGCACGCCGATGCCCTGGTCGGCATGGGCGAGCACGGTGCGCACCGCGTGGTCGAGCCAGTCGA
>JBPCQY010000053.1:0-5709 GCA_050997635.1 Nocardioides sp. | reverse complement strand
GTCGGGCGGCGGAAACGCTGGCGCGAGGGTCGCGGCGCGAGGAGACTCGCACGATGGCACTCGACCTGCGTGCGGCATCGTTCCGCAACCTGTCCGAGCTCCGCTTCGTGGCGACACCGAAGCGGCTCCGAGCCCGGCTCGGCGACACCGCGGTGCTCGAGACTCGCGACGCGTTGCTCGTGTGGGAGCCGCGACGCGTCGTCCCGTCGTACGCCGTGCCGCCCGGCGACCTCGACCTGACGCTGAGCGAGCACGACCCGGCGCCGGTGCCGGACCAGCTGGGGCCGGTGCTCCCACCGGGCCACCCGGACTGGCACACGGTGCCCGGTACGAGCCTGCACGCCGAGGGCCTCGGTGAGGTCGCCTTCCGGCCCGAGGACTCGGCGCTCGGCGGCCGGCTGATCATGACCTGGGAGCCGTTCGAGTGGACGGAGGAGGACCAGCCGGTGACGGGCCATCCCCACGACCCCTATGTGCGCATCGACGTACTGGCCAGCGACCGGCACGTGCGGGTGGAGCTCGACGGCGTCGTGCTCGCGGAGTCCGACCGGCCGGTAGCCCTGTTCGAGACGGGGCTCCCGGTGCGGTGGTATCTCCCGGTCGAGGAGGTCCGGATGGACCTCCTCACGCCCTCCGACACCCACTCGGTCTGCGCCTACAAGGGCCGGGCGTCCTACCTCAGCGCCGAGGGCGGCACGGACGTCGCCTGGTACTACCCCGACCCGTTGCGCGACGCCCTGCCGGTCAAGGACCTGCTCTGCTTCTGGCGCGACGTCACCGTGCTGGTCGACGGCGAGGCGGTCCCGACCGGGATGCCCGGCGAGGGCTAGATTCGTCGGAATGCGACGATTTGCGGGTGTCATCCTGGTTGACCCACGGGGGTGGATCCTGCTGCAGGAGCGCGACGAGCACCCCGCGATCGACCCCGACAGGTGGGGGCTCGCGGGCGGTCACCTCGAGGAGGGCGAGGGCTTCGCCGCGGGAGCGCGTCGCGAGCTCGAGGAGGAGACCGGCGTCGCGCTCGGAGCAGAGGACCTCACGCTGTGGCGGGAGTTCTCCGTCGACCACCGCGCGACGTACGACACCTTCGACCGGATGCAGGTCTTCGTCGCCGCGACCAGCCTCACCGACGCCGACATCGACTGCCACGAGGGCCGCCAGATCGTGTTCGTCGACCCCGACCGGGCCCGCGCGCTCGACCTGTCGGAGGCCGGCGCCCAGATCGTGCCCGCCTTCCTCGACTCCGGCCTGTACGCCGCGCTGACCGGCCGTCTCGAGCCCACTCACCACAGGTTCTCGATCGTGGGACTGGTCGACCGCCGTGGCTGGGTGCTGGTGCAGGAGCGCGACGACCAGGCTCCGGTCGCGCCCGACCAGTGGTGCCTGCCCGGGGGCGGCATCGAGGAGGACGAGGATTTCGAGGACGCTGCGCGCCGCGAGCTCGCCGAGGAGACCGGCGTCCACCTCGGGTCGGGTGGCTTGGAGCGGTTCCAGGGTTTCCGGCTGTGGTCGAACGCCTGCGGCGGCGTCGACACGTTCGAGCTGTGGGCCGCAGGCACCCAGCTGACCGACGACGACATCGTGTGCGGGGAGGGCCGCCAGATGGTCTTCGTCGACCCGGCCGAGATCCCGGGCCTCGACCTCGTCGAGTCACACGCCGTCGCGATCCCGGCGTTCCTCGAGTCCGACCTCTACCGCCGGCTGGCCCGATGAGTGCGCTCACCGTGCACCCGGTGCCCGGGTTCGGGGCCGAGGACGTCGTCGTCGCTACGACGGGCCGCGACCGTGGCGCGGTCTTCACCGGCACCGCGGACGGCGCGATCTGGCGGGTTTCCCACGACGGCAGCACCGTCGAGCGGGTGGGTCACACCCACGGCCGGCCCCTCGGCATCGAGATCGCCCCCGACGGCCGCCTGCTCGTCTGCGACGCCCACGCCGGCCTGCTCTGGCTCGACCCCGCCACCGGGTGGATCGAGTCGATCCTCGACTCCGTCGGCGGCTCCCGGATGCAGTTCTGCAACAACGGCGCCATCGCCGACGACGGCACGATCTGGTTCAGCGACTCGTCCAGGGTCTTCGTCATCGAGCGGTGGCGCGACGACTTCATCCAGCACAGCCGCACCGGCCGCCTGATCCGCCGCGACCCGGACGGTGGCGTCGAGGTCGTGCTCGACGACATGTCGTTCTCCAACGGGGTCGCGCTCGCATCCGACGAGTCGTTCGTGGCTGTCGCGGAGACCCGCACCCGCAACGTCGTACGACACTGGCTGACGGGGGAGCGGGCCGGTGCGCGCGACGACCTCGTCTCCGACCTCCCGGGCTATCCCGACAACATCGCCCGCGGGTCCGACGGGCTGATCTGGGTGACGATCGCGTCACCCCTCGACCCGCTCGTGGAGCGTCTCGACCAGGCACCGCTGTGGATCCGCCGCGTGCTCACAGCCATCCCGGACCGGCTCCAACCGCACCCGCAGCGCACCGTCCGCGTCCAGGCGTACGACGACGCAGGCGGCCTCGTGCACGACCTCGACCTGCCTGCCGACCACTTCCACATGGTCACCGGCGTGCGCGAGTACGACGGTCGGGTCTGGCTGGGCAGCCTGCTCGAGCCGGCCGTCGCCGTCACCGATCTCTGAGCCGGCTCAGGGGTAGTCGACCACCGTCACCGGCACGTCCGGGTTGGCGATCGTCGAGGAGCCGCCGGTGTCGTTGACGACGTGACGGATGCCGCCCTTGCCGTTGGTGGCGTCGAGGAAGATCGTCAGCAGGTCGTGCAGGTGCACACCGGGCGTGGTCGGCACCTCGTAGGCGTGGTCGGCGAAGATGTCGATCCCCTGGTTGAAGAAGCTGTAGGTGCCCATGCCGAAACCCTCGAACTGGCGCACCCCGTCGTTGATCTTGACCGCCGCGTAGCCGTCGGTGGTGGGCGAGGAGCGCCAGGCGGCCTGGCTCGGCACGTCGTAGGGCATCTCGCTCTGGAAGAAGATGTCGGAGCCACGCTCCCCGTTCCAGACCACCTGGAACTTCTGGTAGTGCTCGACGAACAAGCCAGTCGCGGCCACGTCGTCACCATTGACGACGACGCCGGTGTCGGCGGTGTTCTGCGTCCAGCCGACGCCCGTGCCGTGGTCGGCGCGCCAGGCCCAGAGGTCATCGAGCACGACGTGGTCGCTGTTGACCTGCAGGCTGGTGGCGGCCCGGCCGGCGTGCGGCCCACCGATTCGGAAGAACACGTCCTGGACGCCGGTGGGGTCGGCCGCGCTGCTGCTGCGGCCGCTGGCGTTGCCGTGGGCGGTGCCGATGCGCAGCAGTGCGGGCGAGCTCACCGGGCCGGCGTCGAGGGTGAGGCCGGCGATGTCGACGCCGGGCACGTCAGCGACGGCCAGCGGTACGGCGCCGTGCGCGGCGGTCAGCGTCGCCAGGCCCAGGCCGAGCACGACCGTGTCGGCGCGCTTGACCTTGATCGTGCGCAAGACGTCGTACACCCCGGGCGTGACGAGCAGGTTGCGACCCCGCGCGAGCTGGCTGTCGATGGTCGCGACCGAGTCGGAGGGGCGCGCCACGTAGAAGTCCGACAGGGGGATTCGAGCGTCCGGGAGTCTGGCCGGCCGACCACGTGGTGCCGCGGGAGTCGGTGGCCGGAGCCGGGACGAAGACCCGCCAGGCGCCGCTGTCGTCGACGTACAGGTAGGGCTTCTCGCGACTGACCGGCGTGGTCTCCAACGTCGTGTACGGGCCACCACAGCTCGCGTCTGCGGGGAAGCACTCGGCCGGGGCCCCTTCGTCGCCGGAGAACACCTGGTTCCACACGCCGTTCGACCACGAGTCGATCGCGCTGTTGCGCACGTAGAACTGCTGCTGCGACCCGTTGACGATGTTGCCGCCGGTGAACTGCGAGTCGGCGATGAACCCACCGCTGGCGAACGACGGGCTGGTGCAGTAGTCCATCAGGGTGGTGTTGCCGTTGACGTGCACCCGCCGCATCGGAGCGGCCTGCGAGACCGCCCAGAACTCACCGGCATAGCACCCGGCACCCGGGTTCGAGACGTTGATCGTCAGGTTCGACAGGGAGCGCCAGAAGTTGTTCAGCGCGATGCCGCCCTGGTTGTAGACGTCGATCGACCCGTTGATCACCACGTCACCGGGGTTGCGCCCGAGCCCGGCAACCTCGGTGTAGTAGCCGACCTGGAAGTTCAGCGGCTGCGCGGCCGACCCGTAGGTGCCGGGCTTGAAGAGCAGGGCGTAGCGCTCGGTGCCGAACTGGTTGGGCACCTGCTGCGCGGCGATCGTGTCGACCGTGCTCTGGATCTGCGAGACCGGCATGGACGGGTCGAAGACGTACACGTTCGGCCCGAGGTCCGGCTCGCCGGCAGCGTGGACGCCGGGGGCGACGTGACGGGGCGTGGCGGCCTGGGCGGAGGCCGTGGGCGAGAGGAACCAGCAGAGCGCGACGAGGGCGACGAACGCCGCGACTGGACGAGGAAGAGGCATGTGACGACCATCACTCGCGGGTCGATCCGAGCACAAGATCTCTCGGCCGCGGGTTCGAGTGGACTCCTGCCTAACTGCGACCCTGTCTGCGCCGCGGTCCCGGGTGACCACACCTCGCCGTCTAGACTCGGGACGCACTGCTGGTCGGACGAGAGGGCGTTGATGGGACTGTTGGAGCGGGTCACGGGACCCGGCGACCTCCGTGACCTGAGCGACGACCAGCTGACCGCCCTCGCCAGCGAGATCCGTGATGAGCTGATCCGCACCTGCGCCCCACGCGGCGGCCACCTCGGGCCCAACCTGGGCGTCGTCGAGCTCACGCTCGCGCTGCACCGGGTCTTCGAGTCCCCGCGAGACAAGATCGTCTTCGACACCGGGCACCAGGCCTATGTGCACAAGATGCTGACCGGCCGCGCCGGTCAGTTCGACTCCCTGCGCACCGAGGGTGGCCTGTCCGGCTACCCCAGCCGCTCGGAGTCCGAGCACGACGTGGTCGAGAACTCGCACGCCTCCACCTCCCTGTCCTACGCCGACGGGCTGGCCAAGGCCTTCGCCCTGCGCGGGGAGGACCGCTCGGTCGCCGCGGTCATCGGCGACGGAGCCCTCACCGGCGGGATGGCCTGGGAGGCGCTCAACAACATCGCGGTCGGCAAGGACCGGAGCCTGGTCATCGTGGTCAACGACAACGGCCGCTCCTACATGCCGACCGTCGGCGGTCTGGCGACCCACCTCACCACGCTGCGCACCAACCCGCGCTACGAGGAGATGCTCGACCTCGTCAAGAAGCGCCTGACCAAGGTCCCCGGCGTCGGCCCGCCCGTCTACGACGCCCTGCACGCCATGAAGAAGGGCATGAAGGACGCCCTCGCACCGCAGGGCCTCTTCGAGGACCTCGGGCTGAAGTACGTCGGCCCCATCGACGGCCACGACCGCACCGCGGTCGAGCAGGCGCTGAGCCTGGCCAAGCGTTTCGGCGGCCCGGTGATCGTGCACGTGATGACCCGCAAGGGCTTCGGCTACGACCCCGCCGAGCGCCACGAGGCTGACCAGTTCCACCAGATCGGGGCCTTCGACGTCGAGACCGGTGAGGCCCGACCGGCCGGCCGGATCTGGACCGACTACTTCTCCGAGGAGATGGTCGCGCTCGGCTCCGAGCGCCAGGACATCGTCGGTATCACCGCCGCGATGCTCTATCCCGTGGGGCTCAACCGGTTCGCG